>JADZFZ010000001.1 GCA_020854145.1 Deltaproteobacteria bacterium
CGAGCGGTGGCAACGCGTCGCCTCGGTGTACGCGAGCGGTTTGGGCCGCCGCTGCTGCTACCTTGGCGCGATGCGCGCCTTCCTTCGCTCGGCTTCCTCGATGCTCGCGTTCGTGGCCCTCGTCGCGTGTGGCGACGACGACGGCGCGGGCCCACCGGCCGAGGTCTATCGCGCGCGGATCGTGCGCACGACGTACGGCATCCCCCACGTGACCGCCGACGACTGGGGCGGCCTCGGCTTCGGTGCCGGCTACGCGTACGCGCAGGACAACTTCTGCGTGCTCATGCGCGAGGTGGTCGCGGCCAACGGGCAGACGGCGCGCTGGTTCGGCGAGGAGGAAGGCAGCGTCGCCGACGACCTCGTCTACACGTACCTCAACACCGACGAGCGCGCGCGCGCCCTGCTCGGCGCGGTGTCGCCGGAGCTCCAGCAGCTCGTGCGCGGCTACGCCGCCGGGCTGAGCCAGCACCTCGCCGAGGTCGGTGTCGACGGCCTCGCCGAAGGACGCGAGGGATGCCGCGGCGCCGAGTGGGTCCGGCCGATCACCGAGGTCGATCTCGGCAAGGTCTATCGGAAGCTCGTGTTCCTCGCGAGCGCCGACGCGCTCACCGCAGCCATCGCCGCGGCCGAGGCGCCGACCGCGAGCATGGCGCGGCTCGGCCCGCTCGAGAGCACGCCCTTCGATCCGTCCGCCCTCGGTCTGCCGGAGCCGTCGGCCATCGGCAGCAACGCCTACGCGATCGGCGGCGAGCTCACCGACAACGGCGCCGGCATGGTGCTCGGCAACCCGCACTTCTACTGGCAGGGGGGCCTCCGCTGGTACGTGCAGCACCTGACGATCCCCGGCCAGCTCGACGTCATGGGCGCTGCGCTGCAGGGCGTGCCGCTCGTCAACATCGGCTTCAACGAGAACGTCGCGTGGTCGCACACCGTCTCGACCGGCCAGCGCTTCACGTTCTACGAGCTGCACCTGCTCGAGGACGACCCGATGGCGTACCAGTACGGCGACGAGATCCGCCGCATCGAGCCGCACCCCGTGAGCATCGAGGTGCGTCGCGCCGACGGCACGATCGAGCCGCGCGCGCACACGCTCTACACCAGCCACTACGGCTTCGTCGTCGACCTCGGCGTGATCAACGACCTCGTCGGCGGCTGGCCCACGCTCAACAACACCGTCTTCACGTTCCGCGACGCGGCGGTCGACAACACGCGCGTCTTCGAGCAGTTCCTCGGCCTCGATCGCGCGCAGTCGGTGGACGACGTGGAGCAGGCGCTCGAGCTGATCGGCCTGCCGTGGGTCAACACCATCGCGGCCGACCGCGAGGGCAACGCGTTCTATGGCGACGTCACCACCGTGCCCCACGTCACGCGGGAACAGCTCGAGACCTGCTCGGACACGGTCTTCACCGATGCGCTCACGGGCTTCGGTCGCGCGGCGATGAACGGCTCGCGTCCCGAGTGCGAGTGGGGCGACGACCCCGACGGACCGCCCGGTCTGCTCGGCTACGCGAGCCTGCCGAAGCTGCGCAACCGCACCTTCGTCGCGAACGCCAACGACAGCTACTGGCTGTCGAACCCTTCGCGGCTGCTCGACGGGTTCTCGCCGCTCATCGGACGCGAAGAGGTCCGGCAGTCGATCCGCACGCGTCTGACGTTCGTGCAGGTCGAGGACAGGCTCGCGGGCACCGACGGGCTGCCGGGCACGGACTTCACGGTCGAGCACCTCCAGCAGATGCTGCTGTCCAATCGCGATCACTCGGCGGAGCTCGCGGGCGACGACGTCGTCGCGATCTGCGAGGCCATCGACGACTGGGGCGCGGGCGACTGCGGCGGCGACCCCTACAGCGACCACCCGACGGAGGCCGCGACGGTCTGCGGCATCCTCGCGGAGTGGGATCGCCGCTACGACGTCGAGAGCGTCGGCGCGGGCGCATGGGTCGAGCTCTGGCGTCGCCTCGAGGGCACCGACGACCTGTGGGCGATCGACTTCGATCCGGCGGATCCCGTGCACACACCGCGTGATCTGAACGACGCGGATCCTGCGGTCGTCGAGGCGGTCCGCTGCGCGCTCGGGGCGGCGGTGGACTTCTTCGTCGAGCGCGACGTGCCGCTCGATCGCCCGTGGGGCCAGCTCCAGTACCGCCCGGTCGGCGACGATCGGATCGCGATCCCGGGCGGCCCCGGCCGCTCGGCCTTCAGCGTGATCAGCGCCAACTGGGTCGAGGACGAGGGCTACACCGACATCTTCCACGGCAACAGCTACGTCCAGACCGTCACCTTCGACGACACCGAGTGCCCCGTCGCGTACTCGGTGCTCACCTACTCGCAGTCCGCCGATCCGGCGTCTCCGCACTACGCGGATCAGACGCGTCTCTACACCGAGGAGCGCTGGCACCGCTTGCCGTTCTGCGAAGTCGACGTGCAGGCAGCCGCCATCTCCGACGTCGAGATCACCAACGCGCGCTGACCGAGCACGGCTACGCTTGCCGGACCATGCTCGACCTCGTCATCCGTCCATCGCTCGTGCTCGCGACGCTCGTCTCGCTCGTCGGCTGCGGCGACGACGACGCGGCCGCCTCCCGCGACGCGGCGCCGCGACGGGACGGCGCGCCACCCGCGATCGACGCGAGCGCCGGCCCCGACGGCGCGGCGCCCGACGGCGCCACGACGCCACCGCCCCCGCCGCCGGAGGACGGGGGCGGCGGAGTCGACTCGGGCGGCGTCACCGGCTCGTTGAGCGAGCGTCATCCCGGCGACGAAGGGATCGCTTCGGATCCGGCCGTGCTCTTCCACGACGATTTCGAGGGCGGCTGGGGCCGATGGGACGCGCCCGACGGGGACACGGCGCACCTGACCATCGAGAGCGACGCCGCCACCGCCCACGCCGGGATGCGCTACCTGCGCTCGACCGTGACCACCGCGGATCTCGAGGCCGACATGTACATCTCGTCGCAGACGCGCGTGGAGCACGCGCGCGTGGACTCGGTGTGGTGGCGCTTCCACGTGCGCTTTCCCGAGCTCGCCCCGAACCCGCACCACTGGGTGCGCTTCGCCGCGGGCCGCGACGGCTGGGACTCGAGCGGCCTCGCGAACACGGTGCCGTCGGGCGACGACGGCTTCTGGTTCGACTTCGATGCCGACGTCGAGGACGCGTTCGACTTCTACGTCTACTGGTACCGGATGCGCTCGGGTCGCTGCAACGACGGCAGCGCGACGCCCGGCTGCGAGGGCGATCAGGGCACGACGTACTACTACGGCAACGTCTTTCGCCCGCCCGCGCAGACGCCGTTCCCCCGCGATCGCTGGTTCTGCGTCGAGGTCCACGCGCGCGCCAACGACGTCGGCGCGCAGAACGGCGAGCTCGCCTTCTGGATCGACGACGTGGCCGTCGGCGACTACCGCCCGGGTCATCCGGTCGGCACGTGGCTGCGCGCGCAGTTCCACACGGGAGGCTGCGACTTCAGCGCGTGCACGGCGCCGGTGCCCTTCGAGGGCTTCGATTTCCGGTCGAGCGCCGAGGTCGGCTTCAAGGCCTTCTATCTCGACGCGTACTACGAGCGGGACAGCAACGCCGAGCGACGCCGCGAGATGGAGGAGCGCGGCCTCGTGGTGTCCGACGCGAACACCATCCTCTACGACGACGTCGTCATCGCGACCGAGCGCGTCGGCTGCCGTCGTTGACGTGCGCCTCGGGCTCGAGCCACGAGGTGCGCCGATTGGCATGCGCGGTGTGGATCGCGTCGTAGCCGTAACGCGATCGCACCACGTCGAGCGCGCGTCCGAGCTGCGGCCGTTCGGCGGGCTCGAACGGCAGGCAAAGCTGTCGATCGGGCCCGACGAGGTTCGAGAGCTGCACGCCCACCAGGCGGATCGGGAGGTTGCGCGTGCGGGCCGATCGATAGAGCGACAGCACGCAGTCGAGCACGTCGGCTTCGGCGTTCGTCGGCGCGATGGTGCGCGAGCGCATCCGCGTGTCGAAGTCCGCGTAGCGGAGCTTGAGCCCGATCGTGCGCGCGCGGATGTCGCGCTTGCGCGCGCGCCAGCAGACCCGTTCGACCAGCGCCGCGAGCTGCTTCTCGACGGATCCCGAGTCGCGGACGTCCTCGCGGAAGGTCCGCTCGTTCGAGATGCTGCCGACGGTCACGCCGTCCGGATCGTGCTCGAGGAAGGCGGGCCTGCTCGCGGCGAGGCCGGCGCTCGCGGCTCCCTCCATCTGTCGTCTCACCGCGTCGAGGAGCGGACCGAAGCGCGCGCGCACGGGGCCCGGAGGCAGATCGACGAGCTGCCCGAGCGTCTCGACGCGAGCCGCCAGGAGGCGCCGCTCCGTCACGGGACCGATGCCGGGGAACTTCCGCACCGGAAGCGGCCGCAAGAACGCCGTCTCCTCGCCGGGCCGGATCATCCGGACGCCAGCGGGCTTGGCCGCGCCGCTCGCGATCTTCCCGAGCGTGCGGCTCACGCCGATGCCGACGCTCATGGGCAACCCGATCTCGATCTGCACGCGCTCGCGCATCTCGCGCACGACGCGCTCGATGGTCGCGTCGTCGTCGACGTCGCCCGGCCGGCGGTAGAGCGACTCGCAGCCGCGGAAGTCGAGGAAGAACTCGTCGATGCTCGCCGTTCGGACGATGGGCGTGTAGCGCTCGAGCACCTCGCGGACGCGGCGCGCGTAGGGCGTGTAGACACCGTGGCGCGTCGGCAGGAACACGGCGTCGGGCGCGAGCCGCACGGCCTCCGAGATCGCCATCCCGGAGCGCACTCCGCGCGCGCGCACCTCGTAGCTCGCGGCGGTGACCACGCCGCGCTTGCCCGGGCGCGCGCCCACGACGACGGGCTTGCCCACGAGCGACGGATCGAGCAGCCGCTCGACCGACACGAAGAACGTGTCGAGGTCCGCGCAGCAGATCCGGCTGCGTCGTGCCTCCGTCGTCGAGGGGTCGGTCGACGACGTGTCGGCCGTCGGTGGCAGGTCGCTCATTA
>JADZFZ010000002.1 GCA_020854145.1 Deltaproteobacteria bacterium
GAGGCGCGCGTCGTCGAGCGCGTCGGCGCTACATGTGCGGGGCGACGAGCGGTATCCTGAGCGCCATGCGCATCTCTGCACTCGGCTTGCTCTTGGCCCTGCTCACCTCGGTCGCGGCGTGCGGCACCGCGGACGACGACGACGACGGCGGCACGACGGACCGGAACCGCGGCGTCGGCCAACCGTGCGAGGATCCGCGCAACTGCCGCGCCGGGCTGCAGTGCCTCGCCGGCGCCTGCCAGCCGTGCGCGTGCAACTCCGCGGGCGCGACGTGTCAGCTCACCGGCGAGTGCATGGAGGGCCTCTACTGCGCGCCGAGCGGCAACTGCGAGCCGGCGGGCGACGCCACCGCCGGTGGCGCGTGCAGCACCACCGCCGACTGCGAGGCTGGCCTCGTGTGCCTCAACGCCGGGTTCAGCGCGCAGTGCGGGCCCGCGGGCGGCGGCGACCTCGGCGCGCCGTGCGTCGCGACGGCGGAGTGCCTCGCGGGCCTCGCGTGCTCCGATCGCGGCGTCTGCGCGATCGGCCTCGGCGCCTCGCCGCTTCCGCTGCCTCCCCTCTGGACGGGGGTCGAGTGCCCGCCGGACGACGTGAGCCCGCGCGCCTACTTCGTCGTGCCGCGCGGCGATCCGATGGCGGACGGCGACTTCTTCCGCCTGCCGTTCCCCAACGACATCCGCGGCGGCGCGGGCACGCCCGATCTGTCGGACTTCCCGAGCCCGGGCACCCAGATCCTCCCGATCGATCTCGTGCGCCGGTACGCCGACGCGTCCACCGAGGACCTCGATGGTTGGGGCACCAACGAGACCGCCTTCTTCCGCTTCTCCGTGGCGCCGGACTTCGGGAGCGTCCGCGCCGGCGACGACTCGTTCACGGCCGCCATCGTCAACGTCGATCCCGACTCGCCCGAGGTCGGCCAGCAGCGGCCCCTCGCGTGGTACGTCACCTCCGGCGGCGGGCGCTACATCTGCCCGAAGATCATCGGCGTCCGACCGCTCGTCGGCTTCCCCCTCCTGCCGAGCACCACCTACGCAGTCGTGGTCACGACGGGCGTCCGCGCCGAGGACGGGAGCGAGTACCAGCGCGACCCGGACTTCGTCGCGATGCTCGGCGCCTCCGCGCCCTCCGACGGCGTGCTCGCCGCGGCGTGGGAGGCCTACGCACCGCTGCGTTCGTGGCTCGAGTCCGACGGTCGCGCGCCCGAGACGTTGCTCAACGCGGCCGTGTTCACGACCCAGGACACCGAGCGCCTCACGCGCAACCTGCGCGACGTCGTGCGCGCACAGCCCGCTCCGGTCGTCTCCGAGCTCGTCGTGTGCGACGAAGGCGTCGCGTCTCCCTGCGACGACGGCCTGATGGGCGACGCGCACGAGCGCGGCTGCTTCGCCGCCGACCCCGGCTTCGTCGAGGTGCACGCGCGCGTCACGGTGCCGTTCTTCCAGACGGGCACGCTGCCTTTCGAGGAGCCGGAGGACGGCGGCGGCATCGAGTACGACGGCGCCGGCAACCCCCGCGTGGTGCGGACCGAAGAAGTCTGCATGGCGCTGATGCTGCCGCGCGGCGAGCCTCCTCCCGAAGGTTGGCCCGTCGCGATCTACGCCCACGGTACGGGCGGATCCTTCCGGAGCTCGGCGACCTCGGGCGTCGCCTCCGAGCTCACGACGGGCGTGCCCAACATCGCCGTCATCGCCATCGACCAGCCGCAGCACGGAGACCGCCGCGGCGGCTCGACCCGCTCGCCGGAGGAGCTCTTCTACAACTTCGTCAACCCGCACGCCGCGCGCGACAACATCGTCCAGGGCGCCGCCGAGCTCTTCCAGCTCGTGCGCGTCGCGGAGGGCCTCGACCTCCCTCCCGCGATGTCGCCGACCTCCGCGCGCGTCGCCTTCGACGACACGCGCATCCTCCTCTTCGCGCACTCGCAGGGCGGCACGCACGCGTCGCTCTTCCTCCCGTACGAGCCGCTCGTCACCGCCGCGCTCCTCTCGGGCAACGGGGGCGACCTCGTGCAGTCGCTCCTCAACAAGCGCGAGCCCATCGACATCGCGGCAGTCGTCCCCGCCGTGCTCGCCGACCCGGGGCCGAACCCGCTCATGCCCGCGGTCGACGAGTTCCATCCCGCGCTGCAGATCTTCGGCGCCTACTTCGACGCCGTCGATCCGGTCAACTTCGGCCGCGTCCTGGCCAACCCGCCCATGGGCGGCGTGACGCCGCACATGTTCGCGACCGTCGGCGACGGCGACACGTACTCGCCGGAGAACACGCTCGTCGCGTACGTGCGTGCTGCCGGCCTCGACGTGGTCCCCCCGCGCGTCCTCGATTTCGGCGGCGTCTTCGAGACGAGCGCACCCGCGTCCGGCAACCAGCAGGTGCTCGGTCAGATGCGCACCCGCGTCTTTCGCGAGTACCGCCCCGACGGGTACGACGGGCACTTCGTCGCATGGCGCAACCCGCAGGGCCTGCGCGACGTGGTCGGGTTCCTTCGTGACGCGGCGCGTGGCGAGATCCCCGTCGTCGGAGCGCCGTGAGCTTCGTCCGCGCCCCGGGGTCCCACGTGTGCTGTCCTAGGGATGCCCGAGGCTGCGCACCCCGCACGTTCTCACCCGCCGCGCGGGGGGTGAGAACGGGATCGAAACACCCATGAGCAAACCCGACTTCGAACGACTGCGTCGCGAGATCCTCGAAGCCGACGAGGCGTTGACCGTCGCGCTCGAACGATGTGGCGCAGCCCGTCGCGCGCTCGTGAGCGCGCGACGCGACGACCCCGACGGCTACCACCCGATGCCACGCGAAGGCGACGTCATGGCCCTCGCCGAGCGGGTGACCGCGAGCGGTCTTCCCCGCGCGACCGTGCGCGCGATCCTGCACGAGATCGCCGCGGCCGGCGCGGTCATCGAGTCGCCGGTCACCGTCTCGTTCCTGGGCCCCGATGGGTCGCTCTCGCACTCGTGCGCGCGACGGCTCTTCGGCGCCGCGGCGATGTTGCACCCCGCCCAGACGGCGGCGCACGTGTTCGACGCCGTCTCGAAGAGCGCAGCGAGCGTCGGGGTCGTGCCGCTCTGGTCGTCGGTCGAAGGGAGCTACGGCCCGACCCTCGACGCGCTCGCGACCGACCATCCGCGCCTCGTCGCGGAGGCCACGTTGCCGGCGAGCTATCACCTGATGTCGAAGACGGCGAACCCCAAGGACGTCGAGAAGATCTACGCGCCCGCGTGGATCCTCGCCGCGTGCGAGCGGTTCCTCCACGAGCGTTACGAGCGCACCCCCCTGGTCGACGTGCGCTCCGCCGCGCTCGCGGGTCAGCTCGCGGCCGAGGACCACGGCGCCGCCGCCCTCGCCACCGATCTCGTCGCGGAGCTCTACGCGCTCGAGGTCTTCGAGCGCGCGATCGAAGACCGCCCCGTCGAGATCCGCTTCGGCATCATCTCGCTCGATCCTTCCCCGCGCACCGGCAGCGATCGCACCGCGGTCGTCTTCGCGTGCTCCGAGGAGCCCGGGTCGCTGCACCAGGCGCTCCGCCCATTCGCAGAGCACCGGATCAACCTCGCGCGGATCGAGTCGCGTCCCGCGCGCGAGGCGCCGTGGCCCGTGCAGTTCTTCGTCGAGATGGACGGCCACATGACCGACCGGCCCATCGTCACCGCCCTCGAGCAGGTGAAGCGCACGACCCGCTTCCTCAAGATCCTGGGGAGCTTCTCGGCCCGATGACGGAGCCGACCGACGACCCGGCGCTCACCGCTCCGCTGCCCCCCGAGCTGGTCGCCACGAGCGAGCCGCGCGAGGTGGCCGCCCGGCACCTGGTGTCCGAAGACGTCGCATCGATCGTCCCCTACAAGCCGGGCAAACCGCTCTCCGAGCTCGAGCGCGAGCTGGGGGTGCTCGACGCCGTGAAGCTCGCCTCGAACGAGAACCCGCTCGGTCCCTCACCACGCGCGATCGAGGCCGCCGCCGCCGCCCTGCGGGACGCCCACCGTTACCCCGACGGCGCGGCGTACGAGCTCCGCAACCGCATCGCGCGACACGAAGGCGTCGATCCCGCGGAGGTCGTCGTCGGCAACGGCTCGAACGAGCTCATCGAGCTGCTGATCCGGACCTTCACGGTGCGCGGCCGCGATCACGTGGTCCACTTCGAGCCGTCGTTCGTCATCTACGAGCTCGTGCCCCGCGCGCACGGCGTCGCCGCGACCGCAGTCCCGCTGCGCGACAAGATCCATCACGATGTCGGGTCGCTGCTCGCGGCCGTGCGCCCGGAGACGAAGCTCGTCTTCATCGCGAACCCGAACAACCCGACCGGCACGTACGTCGCCCGCGCCGACCTCGTGCGCCTGCTCTCGTCGCTGCCGCGCGACGTCATCCCGGTCCTCGACGAGGCGTACGTCGCCTTCGCCGACGCGGCCGACTACGCCCACGCGCTCGAGCTGCGCGACCTCCACCCCTGCCTCGTCTCGCTGCGCACGTTCTCGAAATCCTACGGACTCGCGGGCATGCGTGTCGGCTACGCGATCATGCCCGCCGAGCTCGCCGCGTACGTCCACCGCGTGCGCGCGCCGTTCAACGTCGGCCTGGTCGCGCAGGCCGCGGCCGTCGCGGCGCTCGACGACTCGGAGCACCTGCGACGCACGGTCGAGCTCGTACGTACCGGTCGCACGCACGTCACCGCGGCGCTTCGGGACCTCGGTCTTTTCGTGGCTCCCTCTCAAGCGAACTTCGTGCTCGTCGACGTCGCGCGATCCGGGCAGGATGTGTACGAGCAGATGTTGCGGCTCGGCGTGATCGTCCGGCCGATGCCTCCACCCATCGCGAGCTGGCTTCGGATCACCATCGGCACGGAAGCGGAGAACCAACGAATGATCGATGCGTTGCGCCGAGCGCTGGGCTCCACATGAGGCGCGTCCATACGCGTGCACGCGTCGTCGCCGTCATGCTCGTCGCGCTCGCCGGCTGCGGCTCGGCGCAGGGCCCCGGCCCGACGACGGGGGGGCCCGACGGCACCCCGCCCGCGGTCGACACGCGATCGCCGTTCCTCCTCGTCCCTGCGGACGCCGTGCTCGTCGCGCGCATCGACGTGCCGGCCTGGCGACCCATCATCGGCGAGCCGCGCGAGATCGACGTCGCCGCGTTCATGGAGGAAGGCGAGGAGCCGTCCTTCTGGCTCTCGCTCTTCGCAGCGGTCTGGCGACCGGGCATGCAGGTCTCCGAGGTCGTGGTGGCGGGCTGGGATCCGCAGGGCGAGACCAACGTGGTGCTCGGCCTCGTGCGCGGCCGTCTCGACCGAGCGCGCGTCGACCAGGCCCTCGCCGGCTCGCGCGCGCGCATGGAGCGGGAGAACCTGTCGGCCGCGTGGCTCGCAGGTGATCTCCTCGCCGTGGGCGACACGCAGAAGGTCGAGGCCGCACGCGCGCTCCATGCCGCCGGGCAGGGCTCCGGACACCCCCACCTCGACGCGCTGCTCGCACCCGTGGCTGCGTGGCGAACGGCCGCGCTCGCGTTCGCGCTCTCCGCCACGCCCGCCGTACGCGAGCAGCTCGCCACGACCTTCGAGCGCCGACAACGTGGCGCCGGCCAGCTCGCGCAGCACATCCGCGGCGCCGCCGGCGCCGTGCAGCTCAACGGGTCGGGGCTCGACGCAGCCGGCTACATCGAGGCGCGCAACAACATGAGCGCCAGCCTGCTCGCGCTGGCCGCCGGCGTCGGCCTACCGCGCCTCGCGCAGGAAGAGCCGCTCCTCGCGATGCTCCGCCTCGACGACGTCGTGCGCGCGGTACGCATCCGCCCGCAGGGGACGCGCGTGAACATGTCGCTCCACGTGGACCAACCGCGCCTGCGCGAGATCGCGGACATCTTGCGCACGGTCGGCGAGACCGGCGAGCTTCCCGACGGGACGGCGGCCCGCGACGCGATGGACGATCTCAACGTGCCGCGCTCCCCGACGCCCGGCCCCGCGCGTTCCTCCCCGCGTTCGCCCATCTCGCGAGGGCCCGAAGCGCGATCCGTCGCCGCTTCTCCGTGACCGGCGCGAGGAGCTGGCGCGTCCGCAGGTCGGGCGGTCTGCGCGGCACGGTGCGGGTGCCGGGCGACAAATCGATCGCGCATCGCGCGCTGCTCTTCGCCGCGCTCGCCGACGGCGAGTGCACGCTCGACGAGTTTCCCGGAGGGCTCGACAACGTCGCGACCGCGGACGCGCTCCGCGCGATGGGCGTGGCCATCGCCGCCCGAGACGGCACCGTGCTCGTCGGCGGCCGCGGCCTTCGCGGGCTGCGGATGGCCGCGACCCCGATCGACTGCGGCAACTCGGGCACCACGATGCGCCTGCTGGCAGGCCTGCTCGCTGCGCAGCAGTTCGGCACGCGCCTCGTCGGCGACGCGTCGCTCTCGCGCCGCCCCATGCGTCGCGTGATCGAGCCGCTCCGCGCCCGCGGCGCGCACATCGCGGGCTCGGCGCTTCCGGGCAAAGAAGGCGAGCTCTACCCGCCGTTATCCATCGCACCCCTGATCGATGGAGAGCGTCTCCACGCGCTGGATCTCTCCACGGGCGTCGCGAGCGCGCAGGTCAAGAGCGCGATGTTGCTCTCCGGCCTCTACGCGGACGGCCCCACCCTCGTCACGGAGCCGACCGTCTCGCGCGATCACACCGAGCGTATGCTCGACGCGCTGGGCGTCCCGATCGAGCGCGTCGGCCCGGCGGTCGCCCTCGATCCCCGTGGATGGCGCGGTGCGTGGGATCCGTTCCGCTGGTCCGTCCCCGGCGACCTGTCCGCCGCCGCGTTCCCGCTCGTCGCCGCGCTCGTCGTGCCGGACAGCGACGTCACGTTGCCCGGCGTCGGCACGAACCCCACGCGCACCGGTCTGCTCGAAGCGCTCGGCGACATGCGCGGACGCGTCGCGACCGGCGCACGCGGCACGACGCCTTACGGCGAGCCCATCGGCGACCTGCGCGCGGCCACCTCCGCGCTGCGCGGCGCGCTCGTCGCGGGCGAGCGCATCGTGCGCGCGATCGACGAGGTTCCCGCGCTCTGCGTGGCGGCCGCATGCGCCGAAGGACGGACGGAGATCGCCAACGCGTCGGAGCTGCGCGTGAAAGAGAGCGACCGCATCGCTGCGATGGCCTCGGTGCTCGCGTCCTTCGGTGCTTCCGTCGAGGAGCGGCCCGACGGCCTCGTGATCGAGGGCGCGCGCGGCCGTCTGCGCGGCGCGCGGATCGACAGTCGCGGCGACCACCGCATCGCGATGAGCGCGTGCGTCCTCGGGCTGGTCGCCGAGGGCGACACGGAGGTGGACGACGTCGCGTGCGTCGACACGAGCTTCCCGGGCTTCGCCGCGCTCCTGCGTTCGCTCGGCGCCGAGGTCGAGGAGCACGGGCCGTGACGGACGCCGACGAGCTGCGCCGCCGATCCGCTCGCGAGCGGCCCATCGTCGCCATCGACGGCCCCGCAGGCGCCGGCAAGTCCACGGCGGCACGAATGCTCGCGGCCCGTCTCGGCTTCGTGCTCGTCGATACCGGAGCGCTGTACCGCGCCGTCGCGCTCGCAGCGCGCGAACGCGGTGTCGATTGGTCCGACGGACCGGCGCTCGGCACGCTCGCGAGCACGCTCGATCTCTCGTTCGCCGTCGACGCGGTGCACGGCGGCGCGTCGCGGATCCATGTCGACGGCCACGATCGCAGCGCCGACATCCGCACACCGGACATCTCGATGGGCGCGAGCACCGTCAGCGCGCATCCGGAGGTCCGCGCCGCCCTGCTCGGGCTGCAGCGCCGGCTCGGGGAGCGCGGCGGCGTCGTGCTCGAAGGCCGCGACATCGGCACGGTCGTCTTCCCCGACGCGGAGGTGAAGGTGTTCCTCACCGCCCGCGACGAGCTCCGCGCCGAACGGCGACGCGACGAGATCGCACGACGCGGAGGGCCGGTCCCATCGCTCGAGGAGACCTTGCGCGAGGTGCGCGAGCGGGATCTCCAGGACTCGACCCGCGCGGTGGCGCCCCTTCGTCCCGCGGAGGATGCGGTGCACCTCGACACGAGCGGCCTCGGGATCGACGACGTCGTGGAGCAGCTCGCCGCGATCGTCGAGCGACGCGCCGGGGGCAGGTTGACGTCCGGCGGGACGTAGGTCGGGGGCGAGATGACACAGGGACGAGAGACCCAACCCGTTCGGCCGGAGCGACGTCGTGGTGCGCCATCGCGTCCCGCGACTCGCTCGGCCCGAACGGTCTCTCGCCTCGCGCTCTGCACCGTGCTCTGCGTGCTCGCGTCGGCGTGCGGGTCCACGGCGGCCACGGGCGTCACGACGGTCTCGCCGCCGAACGCCGAAGCCCCCCCGCTGCCACCTGCGAGCGCCCCCCTCGTGTACGCGTTGCCGTCGGGGGCGGCGTCGGTCACCCGGCTCGACGTGCGGGGCTGGCGCGAGCTGCTCGGGGAGCCCAACGAAGGCGACCTCTCCCAGATCCAGAGCGGCTCCTTCTGGGTCTCTCTGATGAGGGCCGTGTGGCGTCCCGAGCGTCGCATCGACGAGGTCGCGGTCGGCCTCTACGACGTCGGCTACGGGCACGTCACCGCGCTGCTCATCGCACGCGGCTCGATCGACGAGCCCGCCCGCGCAGCGCTGCGCGAGACGACCCGCTGCTGCTTCAGCACCGACGACATGGTGGAGCGCGAAGCGACCGGCGGCGTCTTCGTCTTCGGATCCTCGCGCCTCGCCGAACAGGCGATCCGCCGCCTTCGCGAGAGCCCGCGGTCGCTCGCACCCGGCGCCATCGACCCGATGCACGATGCGCGCGACTGGGAGCGCGCTCCCTCGGCGTTCAACACGTCGCTCACCGCCAGCATGCGCGCGAACCTCCGCCGCGACCTCGAGCGGAGGTTCCCCGGCGCGGGCGCCCTGGTCGACGGCGTGGCCGGCTACGGCGCACGCCTACGTGTGCTGCCGGACGGCAACGTAGACGTCACGATCGTCATCGCGGCGCGCGACGCGGACGCGGCCGACGCGCTGCTCGCGCTGGCCTCGGTCGCGCTCCCGATCCTGGCGCAGGAAGAGGACATCGTGGCCATGGACGCCGCCGACATCCTGCAGGGAGGCCGCGCCGAGCGCCGCGGGAACCTCGTCGAGGTTCATCTCCCGATGACGCGCGAGCGCTTCGCTCGCTTCGGCAACGGCCTTCGCAACGACGCACGCGCACAGCGCGGTCTGCTCCGCACGCTCGGCATCACCGTGGAGTGATCGATCTCCAGCGTTCGTGTGCTCACGTGCCCGCGTCGCTCGGGGGTGTACGATGCGCGCCCATGCGCAGCCTTTCCGCTCGTCGTCTGTCGCTCCTCCTCGCGCTCGCAGTGATCACGCTCGTGGCCGCGTGCGGCGACGACGACGGCGGTGACCCGACCGACGACGCGGGCACGGGCGCACCCGACACGCCTGCGCCGCCGCCGCCCGGCGACGGCGGTGATCTGGACGCGGGCACGCCGCCCGACGCCTCGACGCCGCCGCCGCCGCCGATGGACATGAGCACGCCGCGCCCCGACGCTGGCCCGCTCGAGATCGACGCCGGACCGTGCGAGGCGGATCCCGGCATCACCTTCGGCGAGCCGATGACGGCCACGCCGGGCGAGTGGACGTTCGTCGAGTTCCCCGACTCGGTCTGCATGAACGGCACGCCCACGGGTCTCGGGATCAACCTCGCGCCCGGCGGCTCCGATCGCGTCGTCGTGCTGTTCGAGGGTGGCAACGCCTGCTTCGACGACATCAGCTGCCTCGCGGTGGCGCACATCGACGGCTTCGACGCCGGCGACCTGCCGAGCACCATCAACCTCTTTCGCCGCGGTCTGCTCAATCGCGCCGATCCCGACAACCCCGTGCGCGACTGGAACATGGTGTTCGTCCCGTACTGCTCCGGCGACGTGCACGGCGGCAGCACCGACAGCGGCGCGATGGGGCTCGTGCAGCAGGGCTACCGCAACACGACCGAGTTCCTGAAGCGCATCGTGCCGACCTTCCGCGACTCCTCGCTCGTGTTGTGGGCGGGCCAGAGCGCGGGCGGCTTCGGCGCCGCGTGGAACTACGACCAGGCGCAGCGCGCGTTCGGCTGCACTCCCGTCTACCTGCTCGACGACTCCGGCCCTCCGATGAGCGACGAGTATCTGCGCCCGTGCATCCAGCGTCAGTGGCGCGACGTCTGGAACCTCGACGCGAGCCTCCCCGCCGATTGCCCCGGCTGCTTCGACGGCGACGGGGGCCTCGTGAACCTCGTGCGCTACATCGGCGCCAAGTACCCCAACCGCCGGCTCGCCCTGCTCTCGACCACCGAGGACCGCACCATCCGCGCTTTCTACGGCTACGGCTACACGCGTATGTGCAACTTCCCGAGCCTCATGCCCGCCGAGGACTATCGGGCAGGGCTCTTCGACCTGCGCGACAACGTCGTCGGAGACCACTACCCGCTCTTCCGCATGTTCATGGTCGAGGACGACGGGCACACGTTCGTCTCGAGCCCGCTCGGCGGCACGACCGCCGGCGGCGTGACCCTCGCGGAGTGGATCCGCCTGATGGTCACCGACGATCCGAGCTGGGACAACGCCGGACCCTAGGCGCCCAGCCGCCTCGGATCGGCGACGCGGGCGCGCGTCGATTCACCCGCAGAGGCCGGTCGAGCCGCCGAACGGGATCTCGCACGGCACGCACATCTCGCCGGTGCCGCAGCTTCCGCGGCCGAGCGCCACGCCGAGCGAGCCCAGATCGACCATGCACTCGGGGATGCACGCGCCGCCCACGCTGCCGACGAACGGGATCTCGGCGCTGCACGAGCGAGGCGCGCCGCCGCCCGCGAACGAGTCCGGCAGGCACACCTCACCGCTTCCGCAACCCTCCGCGCTGAGCCTGCCCGCGATGCCGGCGGGCGCACCCGACGCCGCGACACACGAGCCCGCGCCTCCGCAGCAGCGATCACCGCCGCCGGGCGGCGACGACGGCGGCGGCGGCGTACGCGGCGACGACGGCGGCGGCGATCCCGCGTCCTTCACGTCGTCGTCCTCCGGAGCGGGAGGAGGCCCGCGCTCGTCGTCTCCGCCACGCTCGTCGTCGTCGGGCGCGCTCGGCGGCGGCGGCGGTGGCGGCGGCGGGCACGCGTAGTCGATCGGGCACAACCCCGTCGCGGCGCCGCCCTCCATGCACGGAGCGCAACGCTCGCTCGTCGTGCAGACGTCCTGCGGATAGGTGCCCATGTTCTCGCGCACCCTGGGCACGCACAGCGACGTGCAAACGCCCGAGGCACCTCCCACCGACGTGCAGCTCGCCGGAGTGAACTGTCCTCCGGTGCGGATGATCGCGTCGGGCATGCACACGCCACCCGCACACGCCGCGAACACGCTCGTGACTCCCGGCGGCAGGTTGTCCTGTCGCAAGCAGTGGGCTCCGCCGATGTCGACGCAACACGGCGGCAACGTGCTCGGATCCTGCGCTTCGGGGGGCGCGCACAGAGGAGCCGAAGGCGCTCCCGGCGCCCGACGCGCGCCGCCGTCTCCGTCCGCCAGCACCCCCGGCGAGAGGCTCGAAGAGTCCTCGATACACGCGGAGATCGCAGAGGTCGCAATCCCGCAAACCGCAAGAGCCAACAGTGCCTTCCTCGAGCGTCGCATGGCCACCATGTCGTCATCGAGCACACACCGTGCCTCGCGACACGTCTCGCACACGCCGAGAATCCCGGCGCATCCGCGGCTCCTCGGGTCGGCGCGATTGCGGTCCCCCGCCGGATCGCCTACTTCTTGGGCCCTTCGGAAGGATCCTCATGTCCACGGTCGTGACCCTGCCGCACCTCGGCGAAAGCGTCGTCGAAGGCACCGTCCTCAAATGGCTCGTCGCCGTCGGCGACCTCGTCGCGCGTGACCAACCGCTCGTCGAGATCGGAACCGACAAGACCGACACCGAGGTCGTCGCACCCGCGAGCGGCCGCGTCGTGTCCCTCGCCATCGCCGAGGGCCAGACCGCACGAGTCGGCGCCACCCTGGCAACCATCGACGAGACCGCACGGGTCGACGCACCTGCGCTCGCGCTCGCCGGGCCTGCGCCCGCGCTCGCCGGGCCAGCGCCCGCGCCCGCCGGGGCAGCGCCCGCGACGTCGGCGGCATCCCCCGCGGCACCGCGCCCCGAGGCTGCGTCTGCGCCAGCCGCCGCACCCGCGCCGGCGGCTCCCGCGGCCCCTCCTCGCGCCTCGCCGGCAGTCCGCAAGCTCGCGCACGAGTCCGGCGTCGCGCTCGGCGACGTCGCGGCCTCCGGCCTCGGCGGGCGCATCACCGCCGAAGACGTCCGCCGCGCCGCCGAGCCTGCGCCCGCGCGCGCGACGGCTCCTCGCGACGAAGCGCCGAGCCCATCGCCGCAGGCGCCCGCGACGGGCGACCGCGCCTCGGCGTTCGTCCTTCCGCCCTATGCGTCGCGGCCCGGCGACCAGGTCGTCCCGTTCTCGCGACGCCGCCGGATCATCGCCGACCACATGGTCTTCTCGAAACGCGTCTCGCCGCACGTGCTCACGGTCGCCGAGGTCGACATGCACGCCGCGCACACGCTCCGCGAGGCGCACAAGGCCACCTTCCAGGCCGAAGGCATACCGCTCACGTTCCTCGCCTTCGTCGCAGCGGCCACCGCCCGTGCGCTCCGCGAGTTCCCGCTCCTCAACTCGCGCGTCCTCGACGACGCCTACGTCATGCTCAAGGAGATCCACCTCGGCATCGCGGTGGAGACCGACGATGGCCTCATCGTCCCGGTCGTCCGCAACGCCGACGAGCTCACCCTCCGCGGCATCGCCCGCGCGATCGACGACGTCGCGCAACGCGCGCGCAAGGGCAAGCTCGGCCCCGACGACCTCGCCGGCAAGACGTTCACCCTGTCCAACCCGGGCCGCAAGGGGAACCTCTTCGGCGCCGCGATCATCTCCCAGCCCAACGTCGCCATCCTCCGCATCGGCGAGATCCGCAAGCGCGTCGTCGTCGTCGAGCACGACGGTCAAGACCTCATGGCGATCCACCCCGTCATGCACCTCGCCCTCTCCTACGACCACCGCATCGTCGACGGCTTCGCCGCCAACTCCTTCCTCTGGCGCCTCCGCGACCTCCTCGAGCGGGGACAGGATCAACCTATCTAA
>JADZFZ010000003.1 GCA_020854145.1 Deltaproteobacteria bacterium
GGCAGCGCAGCGTTTGCGCGTTCGTGCCCGGAATCTCGGGCAATCCTCGCGACGTGCGGGGTGGCACCGCCACTGCGTATGCGGTGGGTCATGAGCACCACGACCCAGACCCCCGAACCCGCCGCGCGCGACCTCCCGACCGTCCTGGGCGCGGCGCACGCACGCCTCGACGCGCTCTTCGAGGAGCTCGTCGCGGCCTTCCGCGCCGACGCGCGCGAGGACGCAGCGCGCCTCTGGACCGAGCTCGACGCCGGCCTGCGCCGGCACTTCGAGCTGGAAGAGGAGAAGATCTTCCCGCGTCTCGCGGAGGTCGATCCGGACGAGGTGGCCGCGCTCCTCGCGGAGCACGAGCAGATCAAGCGACGCGTCACCGAGCTGGGCGTCGGCGTGGACCTGCACGCCACGCGCTTCGACACGGTCGAGGCGCTCGTGCGCGAGCTGCGCGCGCACGCCAAGCGCGAGGACGCCCTCGCGTACCCGTGGGCCGAGAAGCACCTGGACGAAGAGACGCGCGCGTCGATCGCGGGGCGCGCAGTCGATGTCGCCAAGACGTTCTTCCGCGACGCGACGCGCGCCGCGCAGCGCGTGACCGATCGGATCTTCTGACCAGGACAGCTCGATCCACGTCACCGTGAGAGAATCGCGGGCGTGACTCGCATTCCATCGTTGACCTGGCCGTGGGGGGTCGCCGTCGTGGTGGCCGTGCTGGGATCGTCTTCGGGGTGTTGCAGTGCGGCGGCGAGCGTGCGGGCGGAGGAGCCGTCGTTGGGCGCGCCGCCGGTGACGTCGAACGATCAGCCGGGGTTGCCGCCGCCGGGGTCGCAGCCGTCGGCGCCTCCCGTGGCGCAGGCGCCGGCGAGCTCGTGTGAGGCGGCGTTCGCGTGTTGCACCGCGTACGTGGACGCGATGGCGCCCGGGATGCCCGAGGCGCGCAATGCATGTGATCAGATCCGGACGCTCATCAGCCAGCCGAGCGCGCCGGAGGCTTGCGGTCAGATGGTCGTCGCGTGGCGTCAGGCGCTGACGGCGATGGGCAGGCCGATTCCGCCGGCGTGTCGGTGAGGGGAGCCACGCCTGCGCATCGCCCGATCAGCGCAGCTCCACCAAGTCGCCGTCATCGAGCAAGGATCGAAGCGATAGCGCCCCAGCTCGACGCCGTCGCTGAAGCGCGCGTGGCTCGCCGTCGAGCGTCGGTATACTGAGCACCGTGACGGAGCTCTGGACGCCGCCTGGTGCACCCGCGCACCGGATCCGCCGGTTGCGCCGGACCGACTACGATCGTCTCATCGAAAGCGGGGCGTTCGACCACGAGCGGGTCGAGCTGGTCCGGGGGGTGATCGTCGAGATGGCGCCGCACGGTCCGATCCACGCGGCGCTCATCCAGCGCCTGAGCCACCTGCTGCTGCCGCCGTTGCTGTCGCGCGCGCTGGTCCGCGTCCAGCTCCCCCTGCTCGGCCCCGACGAGTCCGAGCCCGAGCCCGATCTCGCCGTGGTGCCGCTCGGCGACTACCTCGGCGCGCATCCGAGCGCCGCCCACTGCGTCATCGAGGTCGCCGACACGACGCTGGCGTACGACCGCGAGACGAAGGGTCCTCTCTACGCGGCGATGGGCGTTGCCGAGTATTGGATCGTCAACGTACGCGGCGACCGCATCGACGTGTACCGCGAGCCGAGCGACGACGGTTACGCCGTGGCGCAGCCGCACCGTCGCGGCCAACGCATCGGTCTGCTGGCGTTCCCCGACGTGACGATCGACCCCACCGACGTGTTGCCCTGATCGCTTCGCACGCCGGCCGGCGCGCGGAGGTGCCCGGTTGGGGCGGCGGAGGTGCCCGGCGGGGCGGCGGAGATGCCCGGCGGGGCGGCGGAGATGCCCGGCGGGGAGCCGCCAAGGCTCGTGGGGGCGCTGTAGAGCCTGTCGGGGCGCGCAGCGCGCGAGTCGGGGCGCCCGGCGCGGCAGTCGGGGCGCGCGCTCACGCCGGCGTCGGCGGCTCGTCGGGCGCGGTCGCCTTCGTCTTGCGCGCGTGCAGGTCGAGGCCGCGCAGGATCGTGGGCGACACGGGAACCTGCAGGCTCGTCAGCCCGTCCTCGCGCGCCTCGGCGAGGTCGTTCCACAACCCGCGCATGACGAGGAGCAGTCGCCCTTCGGCCACGTTGATCGCGGGCGTGTCGCGGTCGGGTTGGCGCGGCGCGGGGCGGTTCGCGATGGCGTCCTCGAGCGCCTGCGCGGCGGCCTGCAGCGCTTCGACGGTCCGCGCGTCGATCCCGTAGGCGACGAGCGGGATCGTGACGGCCGCGTCGGTGGTGCACCAGCCGTCGAGCAGCGTCGCCAGGCTGCGCAGGCGCGCGATCGTCGCGTCGCCGGGGCCCTCGAACGCGAGCGCGGCGTCCACGGCGTCGGCGTGCGCGCGGCTCGAGCCGGCGCACTCTCGCGCGAGGCGCGTCGCGCGACGGAGCAGCCGCTGGGCGCTCGCTTCGGCATCGCGCAGCGCGCTCTCGTGGGCGGGGTTCGCGTGCGTCGCCTTGCCCGCGAGCGCTGCCCCGAGGACACCGAGGCAGTCGAGGAACCAGCGCACGCGGATCGCGACGCGCGCCACCGCGGGATCGTCCGCGTGCGCGCCGAAGGTGCGGGCCCACGACATCGCCCCCGTGAACGTCTTGCCGGCGCGCGTCGCCGTGCCGCGCTCGCGGCAGTCGGCCTCGTCGTACTGCGCGAGCAGCGTCGCCGCGACCGCGTCGTCGAGGGCCGTGAAGCGAGCGCGGAGGCTGGCGAGCTGCCGCAGCTCCCCGCCGACGGCGCTCGTCTCGATCCGAGCGCCCGTCGTCGCGCCCGACTTCGACTTCGCCCTCGACTTCGACTTCGCCCTCGCCCTCGCCCTCGACATCGACGCCATCGTATCGCGTCGCGCCCACGTCGCGCGTCGCCGAGGCTCGGCGACGAGTGCCGGGGACGCGTGGGATCGCGCTTCCGTTCGTCGCCGTTCGCGGGCAAGCTCGATCGGAGCGAGGTCGTCCATGAGGGGTTGGAGCCTGACGGCGTGGGCTGGTGCGCTCGCGGCCGTGGTGACGGTCGTTGCCTGCGGCGACGACACGGACGTCACCGGACGCGACACGGGGCCGCGCGACGCGGCGATGGATGCGCGGCCGGCGGATGCGACCGTCGACGGCGCGATGCCCGACGTCATGCTGATGTCGGTCTGCCCACGCGGACAGCTCGAGTGCGACGGCGAGTGCCGCGCCGTGCGCGTCGACCCGGAGCACTGCGGCGAGTGCGACAACGCGTGCGCCGCCGGCGAGGTGTGCAGCGAAGGCGCCTGCACCAGCACGTGCGGCGACGGGCTCGAGCGCTGCGACGGCAGCTGCCGGGACGTCTCCTCCGATCCGTCCCACTGCGGCGTGTGCGGCAACACGTGCGATCCAGGTCTGCTCTGCGCGGACGGCGCGTGCGTGTTGACGTGCCCGTCGGGTCTCGAGGAGTGCGACGGCGGCTGCCACGACGTCGCGCTCGATCCGGCCCACTGCGGCGGTTGCGGCGTCGCGTGCGGCGCGCTCGAGCTCTGCCTCGACGGCGCGTGCGTGAGCAGCTGCGGCGCGCTGCTCGAGTGCGACGGCGTCTGCCACGACGTCGCGGTCGACCCGA
>JADZFZ010000004.1 GCA_020854145.1 Deltaproteobacteria bacterium
ATCTACTGCTGCGCGGACGGCGACTGCCCTTCCGGCACGTTGTGCTCCACGCTCTCCAGCTCGTCCGCGATCGGGTACCACCTCTGCGTCTCGACGAGCGACATCGACCCGTGCTCGTCCACCGACGACTGCTACGACGGCGAGGTCTGCCGGAGCGGCTACTGTCGCGAGAACGAGTGAGGCGCGGCGGCGCTCCCTGGCCCGGTCAGAACAACGGCGAAAGGTCCACGCCGATCACGGCCCACCACGTCTCCACGGTGTCGGGCACGCCCGGCGCGAACACAAATCCAGGCTCGATCCGGTTCGCCGTGCCGAGGCGCGAGCGTACCTGCCACAGCAGCTCGAGATGGACGATGCCGGCGAGCGAAGTGGGTCCCAGCACCGTGTGCAACGTGAGCCCGCCGGATGCGCCGCTCAGGAAGACGGCGTGCCATCCGTCACCCGTATGCTCAGGGTCGCTCGACAACGATTCCGCCCCAAACCCGAGGTCGGCGCCCAGGGTGACGCCGACGGGCCCGATGCGTATGACCTCGGCGCGCATCTGTCCGCGGGCCTCGAGCGTGATGGCGGTCGAGAGCGTCGCGAGTTGGGGATAGGTTCCTCCCTCGTACCCGCAATCGGTCGGGTCTCGGCTCGGGCAGGGATACGAGCCCTCCATGTGCGTGAACCCGACCACGGGGCCTGCGCGCACGCTCGGGAAGAGCCAGCTCCGCAGGCCGAAGAGGAGGATCGGCATCTGGACGTCGGCCCCGAACGCGGGGGCGACGAGCCCTGCCGACGGGAAGATCGGGTCGTCCGGCTCGTCGGACCGAGCCGTGTCCGACGGGAACCCGACACGCGTGGAGAATCCGAAGGCGATCGGCCGCGGTCGGATCCGTATGCAATGGAACACGGGCGTCGACCGGACGACGCCACCGCGCTCTCGCGCACGGATCTCGCCGCGCACGAGGTACGTCGTCGCATGCGGCGGCGCACGAAGGACGATGCGGTCGCCTCCTTCGTCCTCACGGCGTGCACGCGGGACCACCTCGCGATGGACGAGCGTGCGGACGGCGAACGGGACGCGGTCCGCGCGGTCGCAGGGGCCCTCCGAGAATCCGGCGCTGCACGAGAGCTGTGCCCAGCGCTCCTCCGGCGCCGCACAGACCGCGTCCTCGACGTCTCCGGGAAGCTCGATGACGTCTTGCGCGAGGCGGTAGGTGCGGTGGCGCGCGCGGGGGCCTTGGTATCCGCGCTCGGTCCCATCGTTGCGGCGGACGACGAACGGAAGCTCCACCGAGGCGAACGGGTCGAACGTGCGGACACCCGTCGCGAGCGAGAGCTCAGGCACTTGCAGCAGCCGAGACAGCAGCCGGCGCACGGCCGGAATGAAGTCGTCGAACGACGCGAAGTCGACGTGCGTGAAGCGCACGGCGTCGAACACCTCGCCTCCGACGTGGCACACGCGTCGTCCGGCG
This sequence comes from Deltaproteobacteria bacterium, assembly GCA_020854145.1. GTDB lineage: Bacteria > Myxococcota_A > Polyangia > Polyangiales > JADZFZ01 > JADZFZ01. Next base: position 1,458 of record JADZFZ010000004.1, read on the forward strand.
ACCTCGCCCGCCTGGTCGGCGGGACAAGAGAGGATGCGGTCCATCGCGTCGAGGTCGGTCAGTCGGCCCGTGAGAATGTACCGCTGGCCGCCGCCGCGCGCGGGCATGCACGAGACTTCCAGGACGAGCATGTACTGCATGTCGAGCTGCTGGAGGCGTCGCAGCACGCTGTCGCGCTCGCGTACCTCGAATCGCTCGGGCGCCCACGAGGAGACGTCGAGGTACGACGAGATGTCCTCGTACTCGAGCCCGCGCCTCGCGAGGACATCCCGCGGGATCTGTTCGGTGATGATCGCGCGCACAGCGGAAGCGGACGTTGCGAGGCACGCGCGTTCGACGCTGATGTCGCGGATGAAGAGCTTGCGTGCGTGCGCAACGCCCGGCGCCGCAGCGCACGCGAGCAAGGCGACGACCGACGCCGCGAGCAGGTCAGCGGAAGCAGCTCGCACGCGTGTCCTCGTCGGGGCGTACGACAACGCGCACGCGAACCGGGTCCATCTCGCCCGGGATGGTACAGCGGATCCAGTGGGTCCCCGCCGGGAGCACGAGGACCACGCGCGCGTGCTCACCGGCCCTGCGGAAACGGGCCGTCGCCCGTTCGCTCCGGCCCTCGACGGCCACGCGGGCGCCGTCCTCGGTGCTCACCATCACACGTCCGGACGCGCTCGGTAGCGACGGCGGCGCAGCGCTCGCGGACGCCGCCGGTGGCGCCGCAGCTCCGGAGCTTGCTGGCGCCGTGGTCATCGCCTCGCGCATGACCTTGGTCCGAGGGCGCGGGGACGGAAGCGTTCCGGACGCGATGGTGCTGGCGTCCCGGGATTCGAGGGTCGCCGACGCCGCGTGGTCGTTCATGTCGGCGGGCGATGGAACCGACCTGACCGCCAACCGCGAGATGGGGCCGACGTCGGGCGTGACGTCGGCGCGCGCAGCCTGCGCCGCGAGATCGTCCTGGCTCGTCCTGCCGTCGGCCCGGGGTGACTCGCGAACGGCGAGCGCTGCCGCCGCGAGCACAAGGAAGAGGCCGCAGGCGACGAGCACGATGGGAAGGGCAGCCCGGAGGCGCGCGCCTCCCTGCGGAACCGCGCGCTTGGCCGGCAGGTCGCTCGGTTTCGCGATGACCGCCACACGATCGGACGACCCTGTCGCACGCTCCGCCACGGCGTGCGCATCGGGAGCATGTGCCACCGCCAGGGCATCGAGGAGCGCTTCGCGCATCGCGCGTACGGACGTATGCCGTTCACTCGCTTCGGAGCGGAGGGCGCGGTCCACGACGGACGCGACGCGCTCGGGTACGTCGGGGGCGAACGTACGAAGCGGTGGCGCCGTCTCGGTGACGAGCTGCGTGAGCGCGTGAAACCAGCTCTCCGCGATGAACGGAGTCCGTCCCGTGAGCGCCTCGTACAAGATCACCCCGACCGACCACTGGTCGACCGCAGGCCCACACTCGGGCGCGCCCTTGGCCTGCTCGGGCGCCATGTAGAGCGCCGAACCGATCACGGAGCCCTCGACTGTCCGCACGACCGATTCGCCTGCACGCGGACGGCTCACGCCGAAGTCGAGCAAGCGCACGTGCTCGCGGCCGTCCGCGCCGCGCTGCAGGAACACGTTTGCCGGCTTCAAGTCCCGATGCACGATCCCCGCGTCGTGCACGGCAGCGAGCCCATCGAGCAAGCTCGACGCGAGCGCGATCGCATCCTCTAACGCCATGCGGCCCCTGGCCGCGAACCGCGCGTCGAGCGGCTCCCCGTCGAGCTTCTCCATCACGATGAAGACGTCGTCGCCGTGCTCGATGAGGTCGTAGATCTCGACGACGGCGGCGTGCTTCACGGCCGCGAGCGCGCGCGCCTCCTGGCGGACCCGCCCGATCATCTCCGCGTCCGCCTGCTGCGCGAGGAGGGCTTTGACCGCCACCTCGCGCCCGAGCTTCCGGTCGCGCGCCGTGAACACCTCGCCCATGCCGCCACGCCCAAGCCGCGCTGCGATCTCGAAGCGGTCGACGAGGATGTCGCCTTCCTTCATCGGACGCGCTTGATGGATCGCCGCTGCCGCGCTCGCCGTTGGATGAGCGTCGCCGCGAGCACGATCACGGGCGCGATCATGCGGGAGGGGGCTTCGCGCGTCTGTCCGACCGTACACCCTCCGGCGCTCGTGCCACTCCCGCGTCTCGACGCGTCTTCCAGCTGCGAGCCCACATCGGTCTGCCCTCCCGCATCGGGCGCCGACGCGCCGTCAGGCGACGCCGACGCATCGACGCCCCCGTCGTCCGGCGAACCGCCGTCTACGCCGGCATCGAGGCGCATGGCGGGTCCGCACGTCCCCGGATCCATGCCGAGCGGGTACGTCTCGCAGAAGGCGTCGATGTCCATCGGTTCCAGCGTGGCCTTGTGGGTCTCGCCGACGTCGATGAAGTTGAACATCGTCGCCTCTATGGCTTCCCACGGCAGGTCCGGTGAGGAGCAGGCGAGAACCGGCACCCCGTCAGCATCACGCGGCGCTGGCCCCGACCCCGCCCAACAGGTGTGCTCGAAGCCCAGCAGGTGACCGACCTCGTGCGTCAGCGTGTTGGCGAGGTCCTGGACCAAGGGCGGGGTGCCTTCGGTCACGCAGCGTCCCATCGTGCCGTCGCACACCCCAACGGAGAAGTCGACCGCGTTCACCTCGATGTCCGCATCCACGATCACGCCGTCGTTTGGGTCGCCTGGGCGGTCGATGAAGATGAGCGTCGCAAGCGCGCTGCTCGCGGGGTTGTGGCACTGCTCCGCATGGTCTCCGGTCGCCGGCCTGCACCACCGATCCTCGCGGAACAGGATGCGGTTGACGTAGTCGAGCGCGACCTCGCCAGCCTCGGGCGCCTCGAGCTCCAGGCGCAGGTACCCGCAGTGGCGCGTCGCCGCCTGCCAGTGGTCCAGCACGCCCGCGATGATGTCTTGCTCCCGATCCCCGTCGATGTGCGTCGTCCCGGCCAGGTGCGGACGCACGAAGACGCAGCCGCCCGCCCAGCGCAGCGGAGTGCCGCTCGGGCTCCGCGTGGGGACGTAGCCGAAGCGGCTCACGCG
>JADZFZ010000005.1 GCA_020854145.1 Deltaproteobacteria bacterium
CGATGTCGAGGCCAGCGAGAGCGAATGGTGACCGACGCGCGGCCGCGCCGACCGAGGACGGGGTCGCGGCACGCGTGATATGAGCGTCGGCCATGACTCGGGAGCTGGTCTTTCAGGAAGGCTCGTCGCACAAGTTCTGGCGCATCGAGCTCCAGGGCTCGACGTTCCGCGTGACGTTCGGCAAGGTCGGCACCGCGGGGCAGACGAAGGACAAGTCGTTCCCCTCCGAGGCCGAGGCGAAGAAGGCACACGATGCGCTCGTCGCCGAGAAGCTCGGCAAGGGCTACGTCGAGACGGCATCGGGCCGCCCGGGCGGCGCAACCGCGAAGCCCGCTGCGGCCGCGAAGCCCGCCGCGACGTCGAAGCCGGCAGCCACCCCGAAGGCCGCGTCGAGCGCGAAGCCCGCTCCGGCCGCCGCGACGACCGCGGCGACGGCGGCGTCGACGACCGCGACGTCCGCCGCCGCCCCGATGCCCGCAATCGCCGCGAGACCTGCGACGAGCGGGGGGTCGGCGGCGAGCGCGGACGCAGCGCCGATGGAGCGATCCATCGCGCTCTCGGACACGGACTGGCGCTGGGCGACGTGGCGCGCGATCCCGCCGCGCGAAGCGCCGCGTGCGGCGGACCCGTTCGACCTCGACGCGTGCGTCGAGCGCCTCGCGCGCCAGGTGAAGCCCGACAAGCACGGCTGGTACTGGGACTTCCCGAAGGCTGGGCTGTCGCCGTCGATGTCGCGCGAGGAGGCGCGCTTCTGGTACGAGGCGATGACGACGGTCGTGCGCGGCGTGCTCCCCGCGAAGCGGGCGACCCAGCTCGCCAAGGAGAGCCTGCCCGACGTCTCCGTCGCCGCCGCGACCAAGCAGGTCGGCAAGCTCGAGCGCGAGCCGGCGCCCGAGCTCGCGCTCGTGCTCTCGCGCCTCTTCTCGCCCGCCGACGTGACCGAGATGCTCCTGACGACGCGACCGCGACTGGACGGGTACCACGCGGGAGGCCGGTTCTTCCACGGCTACCGCGAGCACGTGTTCCCGTACCTCTCGACCTCCGAGCGCGCCGAGCTCGCGGCCCGCATCGCGCCCGACGTGACGCCGACGAATTTCCCGACCGACCCCTACGGCAACCCTCCGGGTGCGTTCCTGCTCGCCGTCCTCCTGGGCCTGTCGGACGCGCTCGAGCGCGTCGTCGCGTCGTGGTCCCCCGATCGCTACGGCAAGTACGACTGGGACGACAGCTACCACGTGCCGCAGGTGATGATCTTCGGGCTCGGCAGCGCCGCGCGCGTGGAGGAGCACATGCGCCGGATGCGCCTGCGGCTGCGCCAACCCGTCTACGTCCGCGCGTGGCTCGCGCACACCGAGCACGCGGCGCTCGACTACGTCGCGGGCTCGGTCGCGGCCGCGAAGAACAAGGATCTCGCGGCCGAGCTCGCGCAGGTGCTGGCGCTCGTGCGCTCGCCGGAGGCCGCGGCGGCGATGCTCGAGGTCGCCGTGCGCTCGAAGGCGCCCAAGGTCGCCGCCGCGTGGCTCGACGCCAACCCCGAGCACACCGTCGCGGGCCTCGCGCCGATCGCGGCGGGACGCGGCGCGCTCGCGAGCGCCGCATCGGAGCGGCTCGCGGACATGGCCAAGACGGGACACGCCGCCGTGATCGCGGCCAACGCTGCGGTCGCGGCCGCCTCCGCGGTGAAGACCGTCGCCGCCGTCACGAGCCCGACCGCCGACCTGCCCGAGCTCGACGCGCCGCCGCGCGCGCTCGCCGAGGCGCTCGCGAAGGCGCGGAGCCTCAAGGTGCCCGGGTGGGTCGAGCCGGCCGTGTTGCCGCCCGTCGTCGTCGAGGGTCGTCGGCTCGCGGAGGCGGACGTGCGCGCGCTGATCGGTGCGCTCGCGGCATCGACCCTCGAAGAGCCCCACCCGCTCGTGCGCCAGGTCGCCGCGCTCGCCACGCCGCCGTCGCGCGATCGCTTCGCGTGGCGGCTCTTCACCGCGTGGCTCGCCGAAGGTGCGCCCTCCAAGGAGCGCTGGGCGCTCTGCGCGCTCGGCCATCTCGGCAGCGACGAGAGCGCGCTCGAGCTCGCGCCGATGATCCGCGCGTGGCCGGGCGAGAGCCAGCACCAGCGCGCGGTGCTGGGGCTCGACGTGCTCGCGACCCTCGGCTCCGACGTGGCGCTGGTGCAGCTCTCGGGCATCGCGCAGAAAGTCCCGTTCCAGGCCCTGAAGAAGCGAGCGGGCGAGTGTATGGAGCGCATCGCCGCGGCGCGAGGCCTGACGCGCGACGAGCTCGAGGATCGCGTCGTGCCCGACGGCGGCTTCGACGCGACGGGCAAGCGCACGCTGTCCTTCGGCAAGCGCTCGTTCGAGGTCGTCCTCGGCCCCGAGGGCGTGCCGATGGTGCGCGACGCCGACGGCACCCGGCGCGCCGATCTCCCGAAGCCGAACGCGAAGGACGACGCCGCCGTCGCTGCGAGCGCAGTCGCGGAGTGGAAGACGCTGAAGAAGGCGCTGCGCGAGACGGTGAAGGTCCAGTACGAGCGCCTCGAGCAGGCGATGGTCACGGGTCGCGCGTGGCGCCCCGACACGTTCGACGCGGTCGTCGCGAGGCACCCGCTGATGCGCCATCTCGCGGCCACGCTCGTCTGGAGCGCGTGGAAGGACGGGAAGCTCCTGCAGACGTTCCGCCTCGCCGAGGACGGCACGCTCGCCGACGCGAAGGACGACCGCTGCGTCCTGAGGCCGGACGCGACGGAGGTCCGCATCGCCCACCCACTCGATCTCGACGACGCGACGAAGGCCGCCTGGGGCGGTGTGCTCGGCGACTACGAGATCCTGGCCGCGTTCCCGCAGCTCGGTCGCACGGTCTTCGCGCTGACCGACGACGAGCGACGCGGCGACGACCTCGTCGCGCGCTTCGCGGGTCGTGAATGGGGCGTCGGCGCGTTCGTCGGCCACATGCGACGTCGAGGCTGGACCCACGGCGCTCCCCAAGACGGCGGCCACGTCAGCGACCACACCAAGGCGTTCCCTTTCGCGGGCGTCACGGCCGTGCTCGAGCACAACGGCTATCCCATCGGCGCGCTCGAGTACGCGGACCCGCAGCGGATCGAGCACGTCTACTTCGTACGGGGCGACGCCGACACGTGGAAGAGTCGGCAGTCGCGCGTGAAGCTCGCCGCCGTGGATCCCAAGGTCGTCAGCGAGGTCGTCTTCGACCTGACGGGGTGATCCGCTGCGCCACCCCTCCGGCCGACCCGCGGCGATGCGCGGCGGAGGTGACTCGTCACTCCTTCAGTCCTCTTCGGTCACCGTCGTCGAGCGGTAGATCTCGACGCCGCGCTCGCTGTCTCCGGTGCGCAACGAAACGAGGCGCTGGACGCGACGGATCACGCGCGACGAGGCGGGCGACAGGTGCCAGTGGGCGCGCACGGTGCCCATGTCGTCCTCGTACCATTTGACGAACACCAGGTGCTCGCCCTGCGCGAGGCGTCGCTCGTTCTCCCGCACGGTGGCGAAGCCGGGCGACGACTCGTGCGCGCGCAGCTCGAATCGCCCCGTCTCCGGCGGCTCCCCGTAGAGCGGATCGCCGAGGGCGCGCACGACGATGCGGTACGACGTGCGTCGCTCCGGATCGGAGTCGCTGTGCAGCGTCTCGACTCGCACGCGCGTGATCAGGTCGGCGTTGCGCACGCGCTGCTGCGTCTCGGCCATCCAGTCGTCCGCCCAGCGCCCTTCGAGACGGTCCGGCGCCGCGATGAAGTCGACGGCGTCGTCGAAGAACGGGACGAGCTCGGGGCTGAAGGGTGACGTCACGCGCATGGCGTCGCTGCCGCCGCACGCCGCGGTGAACGGAGCGAGCGCCGCGAGGAGGGCGACGAGGAGGGCCGATCGACGGGCGATCATCGCGGAGGAACCTACCAGCGGCCGCCCCGCCGAGCCACGCGCAGGGTCGGCTGCCGCCGCGCCGGGCGAGCACGCGTCGCCCGAGCACGCGATCGGGCCCGATGCCGGCCGGCTCGCAGGGCTTGGTGTCTCTGCCCATCGGCGCGGCGCGCGCGTGTGGGCTCTGCGACGGACAGTCGCCCCCGGGGCATGAGACGATGGACAGGAGGAGGTCGGATGGCCAAGAGGGCGCTCGGCATCGCGACGTTGTGCACCCTGTTGATGGCGATCCCCGTCGGAGCCGCACGCGCCGACGACTTCGCCGCGGGATCGCTGATCATCCCGATGGACACGACGTACCAGGATTTCGGGATGTTCGAGGCCTTCGGGCTGCTCTACGAGCTACTGCGCGCCGGTGTCCCGGTGCGGTGGGTCATTCGCGAGGGCAAGGCGAATGGCGAGCAGGACTTCGTGGCGTCCGCCGTCGACCACGAGACCGGGGCGGTCATCGCGATGCACGGATACCGAGGCGGCCCCTTCGTCGTCGACAGCGTCGACGCCGCGGCGGCGGTACCCATCGTCGATGCGTGGCAGACGATGCACACCACGACGGTCCACGTCGCGACGGCCGCGTTCTCCGGCGACGTGTCGCGTCGGTTGGTCGCCGCTCCGAGCATCGCGATGTTCGCCGACGGCAATCAGGACATCGCTCGGAGCTACGTCGTCGCCGCCGGGATCCCCGACTCCGTGGGCAATCTCGCATGGCCGAACGCGAGCCCCGACATGCTGACGGTGCCGGAGGTGTCGGGACCGACGACCTCCAACCACCAGGATGGTGCGCTCTTCGATGCGGACGGCGACCCCACCTATTGCCAGATCATGTCGATGCACTGGGGCGTCGGCGACGCCCGGCGCGACCCCGAGGTGGTCGCGGAGGTGCGCTCCTTCCTCCGATTCCCGGTTCACTTCTTCGCCGAGTGTCAGGCCGTCAATGCTTTCGAGAACGACCTGGTCAATGGGCTCTTCCTGACGCCGTACGGATTCCTCATCGACAATTTCGACGGCGCGGTCGACTACTACAATCAGGACCAACCGTTCGCGCAGATCGACGGCGCGTTCGAGCTCGTCGGCGGCAGCGAGCGGGCGTACACGCCCTGCCGTGATCCGGCTCCCGCGCCGTGCGTGCGCGGTGGCACCTACCGCGCGATGGACATCGTCATGATGACGCGCGCGGGCACGCTGCCCGGTACGCAGGACGTCTGGATGACGGGCTACGTCGATGGCGTCTGCGAGCTCGACGAGGTCGATTGCGGCGGGCTCGGCAAGGTCTCCTATCTCGGTGGCCACCGATACTCCACCGATCTGCCCATCTCCGCGAATCCGGACTCGCAGGGAACACGTCTGTTCCTGCAGGCGCTGTTCGAGGCGCCGTGCGCGACGAGCGATGGCCAACCGCGATTGACCGTCGTGAAATCGGCACCGGCGGGCACCGTCTCCGACACCGTGACCTTCTCCATCACGGTCACCAATGCCGGCCCGAGCGTCGCCACCAACGCGGTTCTGACCGACACGCTGCCGGCGGGGACGACGTTCGTCTCCGCGACCGACGGCGGGACGTTCGCGGGTGGCATCGTCACGTGGATGCTCGGTCACCTCGGTCGTGACGAGAGCCGCACCGTGAGCGTCACCGTACGGCTGTCCGCGTTCGGGACCTACGAGAATCGCGCCGTGCTCGGGTATCGCGTCGGGCTGACGCCGCGCACCCTCCAATCGAACCTCGCTTCGACGGTGTACGGGAGCGACGCCGACGGCGATGGGATCGTGGATTCCCTCGACACTTGCCCGATGCACGCCAACCCCGGCCAGGATCTGGCGGTCGACCCGGACAATTGCGGCGTCTGCGGGCGCGTGTGCAGATTCCCGAACGCCGCGGCGAGCTGCGAGGCGGGCGCCTGCGTGTTCGGCGGCTGTCTCGTCGGGTTCGAGGATCGAAACGGCAACGTCGCGGACGGATGCGAGTGCGCGGCCGCGGATCTCACGTGCGGTCGAACCGACGGGGGAATGCCGGACGCGGGCCCTGCGACCGACTCGGGCCCGATGGCCGACTCCGGGATGACCGATTCCGGGGTGCCCGCCGATTCGGGCCCCTCGACGTCCGATTCGGGTGGACCGATTGCCGACTCCGGGTCCGATTCCGGGGCGCCGGCCACGGACGCGGGCGGCGACTCCGGCGGAGCGACCGGCGATTCGGGCACCCGCGATTCGGGGACCGCGATGGCGGATGCGGGCGGGATGGAGACCGACGCGGGCGGCCCCGAGCCCGACGCGGGCGGCCCCGAGCCCGACGCGGCCGCTCCGATGGCGGACGCTGGGCGGCGCGATGGTGGCTCCGGGAACGACGCGGCGGCGCGCGCCGACGGCGGATCGGGAGCTCCCGGCGGCACCGAGGACGAGGGCGGCTGCGGCTGCTCGACTCCGGGTCGCGCGCGCGGTGGCTCGTTCGTGGGTCTGGGGATCGCGGCGGCGCTGCTGGCGCTGCGGCGGTGGAGGCGGCGACGACGTCCGTGGTAGGCAGGCGCATGGCGAAGCGATTCAGGGCGGCGGTCGTCGGCGGCAGCGGCTACGGGGGCGCCGAGATCATTCGGCGGTTGATCGTCCACCCGGACGTGGAGCTCGTCCGGGTGGCCTCGATCGATCACGTGGGCGAGCCCGTGAGCGCGGTGCATCTGAGCCTCGAAGGACAGACCGATCTCGTGTTCGAGAATCTCGCGCCTGCGGAGGCCGCCCGCGGGATGGACGTCGTGCTCCTCGGCTTGCCGCACAAGGTGAGCGCGACGAAGGTCCCCGAGCTCGTCGCGACGGGGGCACGAATCGTCGATCTGTCGGGTGATTTCCGGCTGCGCGACGCGCAATCGTATCGGCGATTCTACGGAGCCGATCATCCGTGCGCAGAGCTGCTCGCGAAGGGCGAGTTCGTCTACGGGCTGCCGGAGCTCAATCGGGAGCGAATCCGAGAGGCGCGGTACGTGGCGTCGCCTGGGTGCTTCGCGACGACCATCGAGCTCGGATTGTTGCCGCTCGCGCGTGCCGGGCAATTGGCCGGCGCAATCGAGACGGTGGGGATCACGGGCTCCTCGGGGAGCGGAATCGTCCCGAGCGCTGGGACGCACCATCCGGTCCGCGCGGTGAACCTCCGCACCTACAAGCCGCTGGATCACCAGCACGTGCCGGAGATCCTCGAGACGCTCGCGGCCGCCGGAGGGAGAGAGCTCTCGCTGTCCTTCGTCCCGGTGAGCGCACCGCTGTCGCGCGGAATCTTCGCGACCTCGTTCGTGCAGGTCGATGCGGCGGTCCCGGTGGACCATTGGCATTCGATCTATCGGGAGGCGTACGCGAAAGAACCATTCGTGCGGGTCCCGCACAATCGGCTGCCAGAGGTGGCGGCGGTCTCCGGCAGCAATCACGTCGAGGTCGGGATCCAGCCGGGCGCCGTGCGCGACGGCAAGCGATTGCTCGCCTGTTTCTCGGTCACCGACAATCTGGTCAAAGGCGGAGCCGGGCAGGCGATTCAATCGATGAATCTGATGCTCGGGTTGGACGAGCGGTCGACGCTCGAGGATCCGGGCAGCTGGCCGTGACGTGCGTCGTCGTCAAGGTCGGCGGCGAGGTCGTGCGCGGCGCGGAGCTGCCGGCGCTCGCGCACGACGTGGCGGAGCTCTCGCGCGCGGCGGGGGCCTCGCGTGCGGGCGTCGTCCTCGTGCACGGCGGAGGGCCGCAGGCGACCGAGCTGTCGCGACGGCTGGGAATCGAGCCGCGCATCGTGGCCGGGCGGCGCGTGACCGATCGCGAGACGCTCGACGTGATGAAGATGGCGATCGCCGGGCTGGTGAACGTGGACCTGTGCGCCGCCCTGGCGGCGGCAGGGGCGCGCCCGATCGGGCTGCACGGGGCGAGCGATCGGCTGGTGCTCGCGCGCAAGCGCCCGCCGCGCGTCTACGACGGGGCCGGGCCCGAGCCGGTCGACCTGGGCCACGTGGGCGACGTCGTGTCGATTCACGTCGAGCGGCTCGAGGGATTCGTCGGCGAAGGGCTCGTGCCGGTCGTGGCTTGCATCGGCGCGGGCGAGGACGGCGCCGTGTACAACATCAACGCGGACATCGTGGGCAATCGGATCGCGGCAGCGATGCGGGCGCGCCTGGTCCTCGTCACGGACGCGCGCGGCGTGCTGAGCGACCCGAGCGATCCGGGCTCGCGATTGGCACGATTGACGAGCTCGGACGCGCGCACGGCCATCGAGAATGGCGCGATTCGCGGGGGAATGATCCCGAAGGTGACCGAGTCGTTCGCCGCGCTCGCGCAGGGCGTCGAGGCCGTCCACATCGTCGGCAGGCTCGCGCCCGGCGAGCTCGTGCGCGAGATCGCGGAGCCGGGCAGCATCGGCACCGTGCTCGTCGCCGGGTGA
>JADZFZ010000006.1 GCA_020854145.1 Deltaproteobacteria bacterium
GCGATCGAGGAATCCGCGCGCGCGACGGGCGTTTCGCGCGACGTGCTCCTCGCGCTCGGTTGGGCCGAGTCGCGACTCGTTCCTCGTCTCGACGACGTGCCGCCGGGCGCCCACGAAGCGGAGACGCTGCCCGATGCCCACGCGCGCGCTCACGCCGAGGGCGAAGGCGCGCGATGTGGGCTCTTCGGTCTCGACGAGGGATCGGCACGCGCCGAGGCGGCGCTGCTCGCCGAACGCGCAGGTCTCGGCGACCTCGCCGATCGACCCGACGCGCTCTGCGACGATCCCGAGCTCGAGGCACGCGCCGCGGCGCTGCGGCTCCGCGCGCTGGCAGGCGACACGGCGCCCGCGCCGACCGACGTGCGCGGCTGGCTCGCGCTGCTCGACGACTGGCACCCCGCGCTCGCGCACGACGGGTTCCCTTACGGTGCTTACGTCGGTCGCGTGCTCTCGCGCGGCATCGACGGCACCGACGAAGCGGGTGCGACGATCTACCTGCCGCCGAGCGAGACGGTGCTCGACCCGGCCGACGATCTCGCCGTCACCTCGGCCTACGCGCGGCCCGACACGCGCCTGGCCGACTGGCGTGGGCCCGCGTGCGACTATCGCGCGGACTCTCGCAGCCGCGGCGACGTCGACTACGTCATCATCCACACGTGCGAGGGCGGCTTCGCCGGCTGCCTCTCGACCGTGCGCTCGTGCGGGGGCTCGGTCGTCTCGTCGCACTACGTCGTCAGCTACGGCGGCGACATCGCGCAGGTCGTCGAGGAGAACGACGTCGCTTGGCACGTCGGCTGTCTCAACGGCAGCTCGATCGGCATCGAGCACGAAGGGTTCGCCGGCGCACGCAGCCACCCCGACGACCAGTACTGCGCGAGCGCACGCCTCGTCCGTTCCATCTGCGATCGGTGGGGCATCCCGTGCGACCGGCGGCACGTCATCGGGCACGTCGAGGCCAACGAGCGCTTCTGCCACGGCGATCACTGGGACCCGGGCCCGCACTGGGATTGGTCGAAGTTCATGCGCTACGTGCGCGACGGGTGCGGCTGCACGCCCACGCGCGAGACGTGCAACGGGCGCGACGACGACTGCGACGGGCGTACCGACGAGGGCGTGACCAACGCGTGCGGTCGCTGCGGCGCCGTGCCGCGCGAGACGTGCAACGGGCGCGACGACGACTGCGACGGGCGTACCGACGAAGGCGTGCAGAACGCGTGCGGCCGTTGCGGCGCGGTGCCGGACGAGACGTGCAACGGGCGCGACGACGACTGCGACGGGACCGTCGACGAGAACGTCTGCGACCGCGCCGCGCTCGCACCGTCGATCGAGCCACCCGACGCGATCGACCTCGGCAGCGACCTGACCGTCTCGGTGCGCGTGACCAACGCGGGCACGACGACGTGGCGTGCGCCAGCCTACGCGTTGCGCGCCTCGGGCGACGGCGCGCGGGTCGAGCTGCGCGGCGCGATCGTCGATCCCGTCGCGCCGGGCGGCACCGTCGAGGCCACGCTCGTCGTCTCGCCCGAGCGCGAAGGGGCCGCGTCGATCCGGCTCGAGGTCGCGAAGGACGATCGGGCCCTCGAAGGCGCCTTCGCGTGGGCTCCGACCGTGCGGCGTCCACCGTTTGCCGCACGTTTCCTCGACGTCAGCCTGCCTGCGTCGCTCGCGCCGGGCGGGTCGGCCGACGGCTGGGCGCTCGTGCGCAACGAAGGGCGCGACGCCTGGCCGCGCGGCACGACGGTGGCGCCGCGCACCACGACCGGGATCACGGTGACCGGCGACACGATGGCGAGCGCTGCCGGCGAAGAGGCGCGCGTGCGACTCACGATCGTTGCGCCTCCGCCAGGCGTGGCTTCGCACGAGGTGCTCCTGACCGTGCGAGCCCCCGACGGGCGCGTCGCGAGCTGGCCCGAGCCGGGCCGGACCGTGCGCGTGTCGGTCGGCGCTACGCCGCGTGCGGGCGCGACGGGCGCGGCACCGATCGCCGACGCCGATCCCGACGCGACCGAGACCGCGCTCGACGGCGGCTGCTCGACCGCCGGCGGCTCACCGACTGCGTTCGCAGGGGTGTTGCTGGTTTTGTTGTTCGCATGGCTAGCTCGCCGAGCCCCTCACCCTGCCTCTCGCCGCGTCGCGGGGAGAGGTGACGCGAACCACCTGCGCCGATTTGGGACCAGGCTCCCTCTCCCCGAACGGGGAGAGGGTCGGGGTGAGGGGCGAGCGCTCGACGAATCCCACGTGGCACACGTCGGCGGGCTCGCTCTCGTTCTCGTCCTCCTCGCGGGCTGCACCGCCGAGTCGCTGCCGTCGTCGCCGTTGCGCGTCGAAGGGCGCGTGCTCGACGCCTTCACGCACGAGCCGCTCGCGGGCGCGACGGTCGCTTGGGTCGATGGGCAGGGCGACACGGTCGCGGGCGAAGACGGTGCGTTCGTCCTCGAGACGACGTCGCCGTTGCCCGCGACGTTCGCGGTCGTCGCGGCCGAGCACCAGGACGTCGAGCACACGCTCGGGCCCGGCACGACGACGCCCGTGCGCGTCGAGATCTCCTTGCCGCCGGGCGACCCGACCGAAGAGGGGATCGATGCGCGCCTGTTCGCGCTCGAGATGGGACGCCTGCTGCGCGACGACCCGAACGATCCCGCGCTTCGTCCCGAAGCGGCTGCGTACCTCCGTGGCGAGGCGCCGATGCCCGAGCCGGCCGACGGCGAGATCGGCGTGGCACGCGAAGGGCTCGGCGCGCCTCCCACGCACATCCGCATCTGGCGGCGCAGCATCGACGGCGCCTCGCGCAGCTGCGACGGCCGCATCGATCGCATCGCGTTCGAGGACTACGTCAAGGGCGTCCTTCCGCACGAGTGGATCACCTCGTGGGACGCCGAGTCGCTCCGCGCCGGCGCCATCGCGATCCGCACGTATTCGTGGCGATGGATCCGTGCCGGCGGCAAGTACGACTGCGCCGACCTCGACGACACGACCAACTCGCAGGTCTATCGAGACGATCGCGTCGGCGTCGCGACGCGCGCGGTGGATGCGACCCGCGGACAGGCGATCGTGCGAAGCGGCTCGCTCGTCAGCGGCGAGTACAGCGCGGAGAACGGCGACCCGACCGCCGATGGCGTCGACGAGCCCCACTGCCACGGGCGATCGCGCTTCGGCCACGGCCGGGGGATGTGCCAGTGGGGCTCGCAACGCTGGGCCACCGCGGGGCGCGACCACGACTGGATCGCGCGCCACTACTGGCCGGGCTCGGTGGTCGAAGGCGGATGCGAGCCGCGCACCGAGACGTGCAACGGGCGCGACGACGACTGCGACGGGCGTGTGGACGAAGGCGTGACCAACGCGTGCGGCCGATGTGGCGACGTGCCGCGCGAGACGTGCAACGGACGCGACGACGACTGCGACGGGCGCACCGACGAAGGCGTGACCAACGCGTGCGGTCGATGTGGCGCCGTGCCCGCCGAGACGTGCAACGGGCGCGACGACGACTGCGACGGCGCGACCGACGAGGACGTGTGCGACCGCGTCTCGAGCGACGCGCTCGACGCGCCCGACGCGCTCGATCTCGGCGAGCGCTACGTCGCCCACGCGACGCTCCTCAACGCGGGCACCACGACGTGGCGAGCGCCCGCGTACACGATCGCGGTCGAGGCCGACGGGGTCGAGGCCGAGCTCGAGGGCGCGATCGTGGAGCCGATCGCGCCCGGTGGGCACGTCGCGATCGCGGTGTCGCTCGCCGCGAGCCGCGAAGGAGACGGTCACGTCCGCGTGCGGGTGAGGCGCGACGGCCGCGCGCTCGACGAAGCGCTCACGCTCGCGTTCGCGCTGCGACGCCCGGTGCTCGGCGCGAGCTTCGTGGACGTGAGCGCGCCTTCGTCGCTCGTGGTGGCGAGCCGGGGCGAGGGCTGGGTCGTCGTGCGCAACGAAGGTCGGCAGGCATGGCCGGCGGGCACGTGGGTCGGGCCGCGCATCGTCGACGGCGAGATGGTCGGTGCGATGACGAGCACGCCCGTCGCGCCCGGCGAGATGGCGCGGCTCGCGCTCGGTTTCGTGGCGGGCGCTGCGCCCGGCGCGATCGAAGGTGCGCTCGTCGTGCGTGCGCCCGACGGGACGGTCGCGCACTGGCCCGACGTCGCGCGCGAGGTGCGCGTGCAGGTGGTGGCCGCGCTCCCCGAGGACGCGGAGCGGCGGACGCGACCCGAGGGGACGCGAGGTGTCGCCGGCGCGGACCGCGACGCCACCGAGGAGGCGCTCGGCGGCGGCTGCTCCGCACCCGGAGACGCGCGCGGAGCTCCGGGGATGCTGTTTGCGTTGTTTGCGATCGTAGGGATCGCCGTCTCGAGGAGAAGACCGATGAGCTCGACGTCAGGCTCCCTCTCCCCGAATGGGGAGAGGGTCGGGGTGAGGGGCGGCCAACTCGCGTCCGCGTGGGCGCTCGGGCTGGCGGCGTTGGCCTCGTTCGCCGGATGTGCGAACGAGCTCTGCGCGGAAGGCTCGTCGTGCGAGGTCGTGGTCGACGCGGTGAGCCCGTCGGCAGGGAGCGCGCGCGGGCACGAGCACGTCGTGCTGCGCGGCGAGCACCTCGAGGCCATCGTCGCCGTGCGCTTCGGCGACGCGATGGCGCGCATCGTGGAGCGACGTCCCGATCGGCTGACGGTCGAGACACCTCCGGGCGTCGCAGGTCACGTGGTGCTCTCCGCGTTCCTCGCGGACGACGTCGAAGCGACCATCGCGGCGAGGTTCACCTACGAGCCGATCGAGCCGGTCTTCATCGACTCGAGCAACCGCCTGCCCGCCGACGAGGCGGAGAGCCGCGACCCGATCGTGGGGGATCTCGACGGCGACGGCGACACCGACCTCCTGATCGCGGTGCGCGAGGGCAGGCCGCTCTACTACCTCAACGACGGGCGCGGCCGATTCACCGCGGCGCCCGCGGACCGCCTCGAGGTCGATGCCCTCGACGCCATCGGCGCAGCGGCTGCCGACGTCGACCGCGACGGCGACCTCGACGTCTTCTTGCCCGTGTACGGGCGTGCGCAAGACGTGCTGCTCACCAACGATCGCGGCACGCTGCGCGCCGATCCGGCGGCGCTCCCCACGGACGCGTCGAGCGATCACGCCGCGGCCTTCGGGGATCTCGACGCCGACGGAGACGTCGATCTCGTGGTCGCCGCGTACGGCGAGGACGCAGACGGGCATCGGCAGGAGCGCGTGCTGCTCAACGACGGTCGCGGCCGCTTCACCGCGGCGGCGCTCGCGATCCCGGCGCGCGACGACCAGACGTCGCACCTCGCGCTCGGCGACGTGGACGGCGACGGGGACCTCGATCTCGTGACCGCCAACGACGCCGAGGACGACGTGCACGTGCGCCTTCTGCTCAACGACGGTCGCGCGCGCTTCAGCGAAGCGTTGCCCGCCGCGGTCCCCGCGTCGCCCGAGCGTGCCCGGCGCGTGCTGCTCGGCGATCTCGATCGCGACGGCGACCTGGATCTCGTCGCGACCGGACGCGGGCAAGACCACGTCTACCTCAACGACGGTCACGGCCGCTTCGTCGACACGACGTTGCTCGCGCTCCCGCTCGACGACGGCAGCGGCGACGGTGCGGCGCTCGGCGATCTCGACCTCGACGGCGACCTCGATCTGGTGGTCGGCAACGGGGGCCTGCCCGAGCGGGCGTACATGAACCAAGGCGACGGCCGCATGGTCGATGCGTCGCTCTCGCTGCCGGTCGACGAGTCGGCCACGCGCGCGGTCGCGATCGCCGACTTCGATCACGACGGCGCGCCCGACATCCTCGTGCTCGAAGGCCGCCCCGAGCGGGATCGGCTGCTGCTCACGGGCCTTCCGCGCCTCGCGCTCGCCGACGACGACGGACGTTCGACCGTGAGCGAGGAGACGCTGCCACCCGTGATCGTGGGCGGCTGCAGCGCCGCGCGCGCGGACGACGACGATCACGCCGGCCTCGGCTTCGCGTGGCTGCTCCTCGCAGGGCTCGCGTTCGTTCGCGCGCGTCGGGCCGGATGAGCATCGCCCGACGACGTCTCGCGCCGGGTGTGGCCGCGCTCGTCGTGGCCGCCGCCGGCCTGTGGCCGTGGCTCCCAGGCTGCCTGCTCGAAGGCGACGACGGCGGGCCCGATCACCACGGCGACGACTCCGCCGACGCGTACGGGCTCTCGGTCGCGGGTCTCACGCTCTCTGCGCTCGACTCGCGGTCGGGCTGCACGACGGCCGGTACCGAAGGCATCAGCCGGCAGCTGCTCGACGAGATGATGTGCCTCTCGGACGGGCGGCTCGTGCGCTTCTCGCACGCGAACCTCCATCTGGCGTCGAGCCGCGTCCACCCGTACCTGAGCCCCGAGGGACGCGACATGCTGCTCTCGGTCGCGAGGTCGCGCGACGTCACGATCACCTCCGCGCTGCGCACGATCGCCGAGC
>JADZFZ010000007.1 GCA_020854145.1 Deltaproteobacteria bacterium
ACTAGGGCCCGATGGCCTCGGTGCACGCGGCCTCGCCGGGCGCGTAGCGGGTGCACTCGTCGGTGAGCTCGGCCTCGGTCTTGCCGAACATCCCCTCCAGGTAGCCCGTCGTCACGTCGTAGCAGTAGGCCTTGTCGGCGTCCTCGCGGAACGTGGCGCAGAACGGCATCGCGTATCGGCCGTCCCACGTGTTGTCCACGAGCGCGTAGACGACGCCGCGGCTGCACGCTGCCTGCTCGTCGGCCTCGCCGCGCTCGCAGATCTCCGACACGGTCCGCGGGTTCCCGATGCGCGCCTCATTCGACAGGTCGCGTCCCATCGACTGCACGCACGTCAGCCGGTGCACGCCGGCGTCGCGACACGCGACCAGGATCTCCGCGGAGGACAGGCCCATCTCCGACATGCGGCTCGTCTGCATCAGGTAGCAGTCGGCGCGGTAACGTTCGTCGAGCACGCTGCACGGATAGTGGGGGTCGCTCGGCGAGAGATCGCGCAGCTCCGGCTCGGCCGCGACGATGTTCTCCATGAACACGCCGCCGTAACACGAGCTCTGGCTCCACCCGTCCCCCGTCGCGTCGCAGAGCAGGAGCGACTCGACGAGGTCGTAGCCAGAGAAGTAGAGCAGCGCGTGCCCGAGCCCGTGCAGGCACTGGAATCGCTGCGTGAACGGCAGCTCGGGGTCACACGCCGTAGCGGCCTTCATCTCGAGCTCGTCGAAGAAGACGTGCTCGCCGCACGCGGCGTCGCCGCGGAGGAAGCGCTCCATCGCGCCGTGGTAGCAGCCCGAGTGGCAGGTCTGATCGCACGCGTCGAAGGAGTCGTGCACCGTGCCGTGCTTGAGGAACGCCTCGCGCCCGATGGCGTGCGCGATGGGGTGGCACCCGAGGCGGATGCTCGTGTCGCTGTCGATGTAGCGCTGCAGCTCCGCCGTGGCCTCGCGGACGGTGTGCGTCTGCAGGTACTTCCGGAAGACGCGCTCGAGGCAGACGTTGGACCCGCTGGTCTCGCGGCAACGCTGGACCGCCCCGAGGCTGAGGTCCTCGGCGCTCGACGCGTCGTCGCTGGGATCGAGCGTCCCGCACTCGTCCACGGGAGGCGGGGTGAACCCCGGAGGCCCGTCGCCGTCGTTGGAGCAAGCAGCCAGAAGCGCGAAGACGAACGTGCAGGCGATCGACGTGTTGCGTGTAAACGACATGACGACGCGAGCGTAGCAAGCCGCGGCCCCGCACGCCTGCAGCGCACGCGAGCGGCGTGGTATTGCGCAGAGCGTGGCCCGTCTGCCGCAGAAGGAGCACCGTGAGCGCCTCCGGGACGCGCGCATCGTGGAGCGCCGCCTCGCCCGCGAGGTGCGCCCCGAAGCGCCGAGCTGGGCCCCGACCGACGCGCTCGTCGCGCGCTACGAGGTCGAGGCACAGCACGACGGCATGCGGCTCGATCTCTTCCTGTGCGCGCGCATCCCGCGCCTGTCCCGCAGCCGCGTCCAGAAGATCATCCGGAGCTCCACGTTCCGGCGGGACGGCTCGCGACCGCGTGCGTCGGACATCGTGCGACGCGACCAGGAGCTCTTCCTCGTACGCCAGGATCTCGAGGAGCCGGAGATCTCGGCCGAGCTGCTCGTCGTCCACGACGACGGCGAGCTCTTCGCGCTCGACAAGCCCGCCGGCCTGGCGATGCACCCGACGGCGAAGCACTACAGGAGCACGCTGACGACGTGGCTCCGCGAGCGTTACCCCGACGCGCGCACGCGCCCGGTGATCGCGCACCGCCTGGATCGCGAGACGAGCGGCCTCGTGCTCTGCGGTCGCTCGCCGCGCGCCGAGCGCGCGCTGAAGGAGGCGTTCCTGCGGCGCGCCGTCCACAAGACGTACGTGGCCATCGTCTGGGGCCGGATGACGAGCGACGAAGGCCTCGTCGATCATCCGCTCGAGCTCGATCCGACGAGCCCGCTGCGCGTGGTCATGCGCGTCTCGGAGGCCGGCCTGCCCTCGCGCACGCGGTATCGGGTCCGCGCCCGGCGCGACGGCGGCACGCGCGGCGGCTACACGCTGGTCGAGCTGCACCCGGAGACCGGGCGACAGCACCAGCTGCGCGTGCACCTCGCCGCGATCGGCCACCCCATCGTCGGCGACAAGCTCTACGCGACGAGCCCCGAGTGGCTCCCGCGGAGCATCCGCGACGGGATCACCGAGGAGCTGCTCGCGGAGCTCGAGCTCCCGCGGCACGCGCTGCACGCCGAGTCCGCCGAGCTCGTGCACCCGACGCGCGGCGGCGACCCGATGCGCCTGATGACCGCGATGCCGGCGGACCTCGCCGCGTTCTGGGCGAGGTGAGATCCCGTCGAGGTCGAGGCCGCGCACCGCGGAGCAAAGGCCGGCCTTCGACGCGCCGTTGGCCGCGACGCGCGCGACGACGGCGGAGACGATCGCGACTGGCCGTGGCATCGCGTCCTGCCTGCTGCCCGGGTACGATGTGGCCGAGATGGACCGCTGGCCCACCGTCGATCCCGCGCTCCGGAGGCGGCTCTTCGCCGCCATGCGCGCACGCCACACGCGCGGGCGAGCCGCGACGAGCGCGACGGAGCGGTTCAGGCGAGCCGACGAGATGACCCGTCTCGCGGCCGAGCGCACGTTGCCGCGCGCGTCGCGGTCCGACGAGCCGCCGGAGCTCTGGCTCCGGCTCAAGGCCCGCTGGCGGGCCGTGCCGGCGCCGGCGTGAGAGAGACGCTCTCGGAGGCGCTGGCTCGCCTCGCACGCTTCGCGACGGCGTGGGGTCATCCGTACGCGCTCGTCGGGGGCGGCGCGATCGTGGCGCGCGTGCAGCCGCGCTTGACGACGGACCTCGACCTCGTGATCGCGGTGCCCGAAGGCGGAGCCGATGCCCTGCTCGCGCTCGCACGGATCCACGGCTACGCGTTCGACGAGCAGGAGACCCGCGAGCTCCTCGAGGGCGGGCTCGTCCGCCTTTGGGGCCCGCCGTCGGTGAACGAAGGGATCGGTGTCGACCTGATGTTCGTCGACAGCGCGTTCCTCGAGCAGGTCGTCGAGCGCGCCACGCCGCTCGACATCGCCGGTGCGACGCTCCAGGTCGCGAGCGTCGAAGACCTGCTCCTCATGAAGCTCGAGGCCGGTCGTCCGCAGGATCTCGACGACGCCATCGCGATCAAGGACGCCTTCGGCGACCGAGTCGACCGCGCGTACCTCGCCGCGTGGGCCCGACAGCTCGGCATCGAGCGGGAGCTCGGGTCGTTGCTGGACCCAGCGTAGGGTTCGCCGCGGCCGTCTCGCGATCACCCTCGGCGTCGGCGCGCGAGCCGGCGCGAGCCTGGGCAGCGGGAGTCGCTAGACTCGAGCCGTGCCGTCGCGCGGGAAATCATCGAACGAGCCCTTTCGCTGGGATCTCGTCGGCCCCGATCCGCTCGGGAGGCTGCTCGAAGACAGCGCGCCGCCGAGCCTGTGGTTTCTCGATGCGCTCGTGGCGTGCGCCGCCAAGGTCGTGGCGCGCAGCCACGACGGGCGCCTGGTGTTCGTGGGTCGATCGGCCGACTCCATCTTCGATCTGCTGTCGGGCGTGTTCGCGGGCTCGAGCCGCCGGGACCACCTCGGCCGCCTTCCCTTCTCCTTCCGCGGCGACGCGAGCACGCTCTCCAGGCGGGAGGTTCGCGAGGCGCGTGTGCTGCTCGCGGCCTGCGGCGCGGCCCCCGAAGAGATGGCGCGCGCCCCGCGTCCCGTGACGTTCGTCGATCTCGTCGCGCGCGGCTACACGTTCACGAATCTCTATCGTCTCCTTCGCGCATGGTCCGACGAGCGGAAGCGGCCGTGGGCGGAGCTGCGTCGCAAGGTGCGCTTCGTCGGCATCACGATCCGGACCAAGACGAGCCCCAAGACGTGGCGCTGGCACCAGCACGCCGATTGGACCACCGAGCTGACCGCGCGCTCGGTCGCGAACGTGTCGCTCGACGAACGTGTCTGGTGCTACCTCGGCAACGATCAGCCCAAGCTGACGCGCTCGTTTCGCCCCGAGCTCTGGGTCCTTCGCGAAGCCGACGGCCCGCAGCACGACGACGCGACCCGGCGCGCGCTCGCCGAAGCGGTCGCCGTCGTGGCCGCGGGACGGAGTCGCCAGACGAAGATGGCGCTGCGTCGCGTGCTGATGCGCGAGCCCGCTTACGCGCGCCCTTGGCTTCGCGCGCTCGTGACGGAGCTGAGGACGTCCGGCGCTGGCGCATGACGCGGCGACGAATCTGGACAGGCAAGCGAGACCGCGACCCGCGCCCGTGAACCGAAGAGGCGGATCGTCCTTTGACCAGTCGCGCGCACGGCGCGCTGGCAGATGCGTCGCACCGGCGGCTGCGCGCGTGGCACGACCGCTGCCTAGGCCTCGCTCATGCACCATGCCGCCAGCGAAGGGCACGAGCTCGTCGACGTTCCTGTGCTCGTGCGCTCGAGGAGCC
>JADZFZ010000008.1 GCA_020854145.1 Deltaproteobacteria bacterium
CTTCAGCGCTCGCCAGGAGTGGTCCACCTCTGCTCGTGAGAAGTGGTCCATGCCGTGATCGCGATTCGGCGCGTTGCGCGGCGGAGAGTAGCGGCCACGCAGGGACGCCGTCGGTCACGACCGGCGCTGCGCGACGCTCGCGGCTACGTCAGCCCTGGGGGTCGCGCAGCGAGGGGCCGTCGATCTTGACGGTGTGGCACTGGTGGCGGAGTCGGCTGAGCAGGGCTTCGACGAGGGCTTTGTTGCCGAGGAAATTGTGCCACTCGTCGTAGGCGAGGTTCGTCGTGATGATAGTCGCGCGCCGCCGGTAGCGCTCCTCCATGAGCTTGAAGAAGATATTCGTCTGCTCGGGGCGGAGATTCAGGTAGCCCATCTCGTCGATCACGAGGAGGTCAGCGCGGGCGAGACGGGTGACGAGCTTTCGCGAGGAGCGGTCAGCGAGCGAGGCGTACATCTCGTCGAAGAGATCCTGCGCGCGCAAGAAGATGCCTCGGTGGCCGTTCTGCAGTGCCTTGAGCAGGAGCGCGGAGGCGAGGCCGGTCTTGCCGACTCCGGTCGGTCCGATGAAGACGATGTTCTCGGCCTTGCCGATGAAGTCGAGCTCGGCGAAGCCGCGAATCTGTTTCTGGGAGACACCGGGCTGGCGTTTGAAGGGGAAGGACTCGAGGCTCCACTTCTCGGGGAGCTTGGCGCGTTCGATTCGCCAGGAGAGGGCGCTCTCCTGATGGCGGTGCCACTGGGCGCGCAGGAGGCGGACGATGAGCTCCTGATAGGCCCAGTCGTTCTTGTCGGCGAGCTTGAGCTCGTCGTCGAGGATCTCGGCGATGCGCCCGAGCCGAAGGGCCTTGAGCAATTGCGCGATCTCGTCAGTCATCGTTCGTCTCCGGGTCGGTGTCGGCGTCGCGCGGGAGCACGAAGAAGTCACGTGCGACGCGGCGAAGCACCATGCGCTCGAGCCGCTCGAGGTCGCTCATCCCGTATCGGAGCGCGACGACGAGCGCGGCGCGCATGGCGTCACGCGGGTACTCGTCGACCATGCGCAGTAGCCACCGGAGGTCGCGTGTGCCCCCGCGGCCGCGCTTTCTGAGCAGTGCGACCATGGGAGTCGTCTCGCTCATTCGCTCGGCCAATCGCTGCTCTTCGACCGAGGCGACGCGGCGAGCGAAGGCACCCTCGTGTCGCGGCGGCCGGTGCGCTGGGTCGGTCACACGGGCGTCGAGGGGCTCGATCACCTTGACGTGCACGGCGACACGGCGGGGACCGTCGAAGACCTCGATGTGCTCCTTCGTCTCGCGCACCTCGACGCTGCGTCCGATCAGCTTGTAGGGAGCAGAGTAGCGATTGCGCTGGACGTTGACGTATCCCTCGGAATCGACGATCCGCTGGTGAAGGGCATAGACGTCCGGCACGTAGACGGGCAGCGGCTTCATGCACATTCGCTCGGCGACGAAGAGCTCGCGAGGGCTTGCGTGCAGATGTCGCCGGTGCGCGGCATTGACGCGGTCGCACCAGATTCGTGCTTCCGATTGCAGGTGCGTCCAATCGCGAAAGTCTCTGCCGGCGAAGAAGTTGCTCTCGATGTAATCGAAAGGGCGCTCGACCCGGGCCGACCGATTGGCGTCCCCCACGGCGTGCGCGCGAAACTCGAAGCCGAAGCGCTCGGCAAAAGACGCCATCTCCGGCACGGGGACCATGAGCTTGCCCGTGCCCGAGAGCACCACGACATGGGTATTGTCGATCATGCACCGGGCACAAACGCCCTCGAAATAGACGAATGCGTCGGTGAGAAAGACCTTGCACTCGAATCGGGTGAATCGCGGGTAACACTGGAAGAAGAGCATCCGGCAATGGCAGAGCACCAGAGACGCGGTCTGCACCCGTCGCTCTTTGCCGCCGATCTTGGCGACGTGGGGCGACGTGTCGTGCTGCATCTCCTGACCGGGATGGAAGTCGTAGCGACCCGACGGCTCGGGCGGCGCGTAGCCGATGCCGTGGCGACGGCAGAAGGCGGTCAGCGCCTGGTACGACAGCTCGGCCCCCACGGCGCGCAGCTCCTCGTGCACGCGCACGAGATTGCCCTTGCAGGACTGATGAAGCTCCAGGATCTGGTCGCGGTACGGCTCGGCTTTCTCGGCGCGATCGAGCGCTGGCACCTCTGCGTGGCCGGCGTGAATCACGTCCTGCACCGCGCCGCGCGAGATCCCCAGCGCCCGAGCGATCGTGCGTGTGCCGTGCCCCTCTTGGCGTAATCGCAGGATGGCGGAGCGGGTGGCCTCATCGAGCATTGGCCACTCCCTCGCAGCGACTGTCGAGCTGCTCCACCTCGCTCAGCGCTTCCGAGCATGCGCGAATGACCTCGGCGCGCTCGGCGTCGGTCGCATCGTCGAGCGCGCCACGGCGCACGCGACCTCGGGCCCGATGAGCGACCGCCGCGACGACACGCAGGTCGTCGAGCAGGTGCTCGACGGGCGTCTTTCGCACATCGCCCTCGCGACCAGCTTCGGCACGCGCGCGCAGCACCAGCCCGGGGTCGCGCACGACCAGCTCGCGCGTCGCGGCATTGCCCGCGACCCACGTCGCGCACAGCTCGCCGATCTGTCGGCTCGATGGCGAGCTCGGCGCGATCGCCTCCGCCATCTTCTCGCAGTCGCTCTCGTTGGCGCGCGCCAACGGCACCAAGTACCGCATGGCCGCGTGCGCGCTGATCGCGCCCGACAGCACATGCCTCTGCACCGACGTGGGCAGCTCGCGCACCAGCGCCAGCCGCCGGCTCACCCAGCTCGGTGTCCGGTCGAATCGCCGAGCCAGCTCCTCGCGGCCGAGCCCGAATCGCTTCTCGAGCTCGAGCAGGAACCAGCCCTCCTCGATCGCGCTGGCACCCTCGCTCGCGCGCAGGATCCGCTCGAGCACCAGCGCATCGAGCTCGCCGAGATCCCACGTCGTCGCGATCACGGTGTCGTGCGCAAGCCGCCGCAGCGCGCGCACGCGCTTGTATCCATCGACCACCACGTCGCGCTCGCCATCGCGAACCACGACGATCGGCGTCTGCTGTCCCATGCTCGCGAGCGACGCGAGCAACCGTCGCTCGCGTGCCGCGCTGCGCGTGCGCAATTGCTCGTAGCGCAGGTCCAGCCGACCGAGCTCCAGCTCCACCGCGCGCAGCCTGTGCGCCCCCTCGGCCTCACGCCGTCTCGTCTTGCGCGCTGGCCCCCGGTGTCTCGGAAATCACCCTGCAATCTCCAGCACTTGGCATCGCATCTCGTCTTGCGCAGACCGGCCGAGAAGTCGGCCGAAAGCACCAAGAAAATCAGCGCCTTGCACCCCGAACTCGTCTTGCGCCAGGTCCCAGGGAAGTCGGTCCAGCGGAGGGGGCACTCTCGGCCGCCGCTGCGCCACGCGACCCTTCCCGCTCGACGGCTCCGCGCTGTCGCCCGACGCGCCCGTCGAGCTCGCCGACATCGGGGGCGCCGTCGCCGTGCTGCTCGCGCCTCGCTGCTGGATCCGGTAGCCGATCCAGTATCCCGGATTCGCCTCACTCCACTTGCGCTGGCTCCGCTTCCGTCGCGCGCTCTGGCACTCCGGCGACGAACACGCGTGCTGTCGCCCTCCCACACGCGCATCGGGCTGGAACCACCGCCGGCACACCGAGCACGGCCGCTTCTTCGAGCACATCGCAGCCGAGCATCGCCGCGCAGCCCCGCCTCGCCCGCCTCACCGAACGTCGCGCCTCGCGCTCATCGCGGGCGGTGGACCATTTCTGCCGAGCACCCCCGGGTCATTTCTCGCGAGCGCTGAAG
>JADZFZ010000009.1 GCA_020854145.1 Deltaproteobacteria bacterium
CCCGGATCGACCGGAGCTCCGGAGGCGCCGCCGACCTCCGGCGCGATCGACGCGAGCTTGTCGCACAGGACGAACTGATCGTCTTTGCCCGAGAGCCCGACCGCGCGGCCGCCGTGCCTGCAGACGAGCGCGACGATCTCCTGATTGACCTTGCCGCCCAGCACCATCTCGACGACGTCCATCGTCTCGTCGTCGGTGATCCGCATGCCGGACACGCGTTTGGGAGCAATGCCCATCTTCGCGAGGACGTCGTCGATCTGCGGGCCTCCCCCGTGCACGACGACGGGATTGAGGCCGACGTACTTCATCAGCACGATGTCGCGCGCGAACGACGCCTTTAGCTCGGGCTCGATCATGGCGTGCCCGCCGTACTTCACGACGAACGTGCGACCGTGGAATCGGCGAATGTACGGGAGCGCCTCGTGCAGCGTCTCCGCCTTGGCAATCAAGCTTGCGAGCGGCATCGGGCGGGGAGACTAGCGCGGGCCGGTAATCGGGACTCGCTCGGCGCAGCACCCCACCCTCAGAAATAGTCGAGGGTGTGGGGAGACGGCAGCGCGAAGAGCGCGTCGGCGAGCGCCGCGGTCCGGGGAGCGTCCACCGCCGCGACCCCGAGGTGCACCGCATCGGTAGGCTTGAGGTAGCCCGACCAGATCTGCGTGAAGGTGCCGATGTCGCACGCGAGGATCGGACCTCCGCGCTCGGGGCCGAAGCTGCCCGTGCCGCTGCGCACCAGCAGCGTGCCCGCGACACGACCTTGCGGTACGAGGGGCTCGGTCACGCGCAGCGTGATCTGCCCGTCGGCCGCGTACCCGCGCGCCGAGACCGCGCCTCCCACGTCGACCACGCGCGCCATGTGCGCGGCGCCCCACTCGCCTGCGACGGCCACGAGGGTGCGCACGGTCTCGCCCTGCGGAGTGCGCGGCTCGTCGAGCACCGCCAGGAGGGGATCGCGCGCCGCGACGAGGTACCGGACGGTGGCGATCTGATCGCGCTGAGCGCGCAGGAACCCGTACAGCGTGCGGCGCGCGTGATCGTCGTCCGCCACGAGCTCGACCACGTCGAGCTCCGCCGGGCCACCGTTGGGCGCCGTGCACGCGATCATCACGTAGCCGCTCACCTCGTGGCCATGGGCACCGACGACGAAGAGGTGGCGGCCCTCGGTGCCCAAGAACGTGCGCCAGAGCCGGTCGCTCCGCGCGAGAAGGCCGTTGCCGCGCGACGCGACGCGTTGGTAGCAGCGGCGCAGCGCCGCGAGATCCTCCGGGCGCGCGGCGCGCGGCCGAGCGTCGTCGGGGTACGCCGGGAAGCTCGAGGGCGCGAGCCGCAGTCGCCGGACCTCGCTCACGAGGCCCCAACCCAGTCGCCGATAGAACGCATGCCGGAACGGATACAGGAGACACGCGACCTGTCCGCGGTGGCGCGTCTCGGCCACGAGCCTGCGCACGAGCGCGGTGGCCACGCCTTGACCGCGTGCCTCGGGCGCCACCGCGACGCTCGCCATCCCCGACATCGCGACCTCGCGACCACCCATCCAGCTCGCCATCGAGAACAGGAATGCATGCCCGAGCAAGGCGCCGTCCGCTTCGGCGACGAACAGGTCGTCGAGCGTGCCGCGCGGATTGTCGACGAAGTTCCGGCGGCGAGCCTCTCGGCCGCGGGCGTCTGGAAACGCATCCGAGTGAATCGTCACCAAGCGCTCGAGGTCGTCCTCTCGCGCAGTGCGCACGACGAGCCCGGAGCTGATGTTCTGCGGTGCTTCCATGGCTGGCGATTAGGCTGCGGCGCCGCGCGTCGTGTAACCCTGCTCCACGTACCATCTCACCGCACGCGCGAGCGTCTCGCGCGCCGGCCGGTGTCGATAGCCGAGCGCCACCTCGGCTTTGCCGCTCGTGACCCAGTAATAGCGGCCCACCCCTGCGGCCACGTCGCGCGTCATCTCCGGCTCGCGCCCAGTCACCTTCGACAACGCCTCCATCGCCCATCCCGTCAACGTGGCAGCGCCGCGTGTGGCCTTGAATCGCGGGTGCGGTCTGCCGCACAGGTCGGCGAGCAGCTCGAGGATGGCGCGTGTGGTCAGGTTCTCGCCGCCCAGGATGTAGCGCTCGCCGAGGCGCCCCTTCTCCATCGCACCCACGTGCCCCTCGGCGATGTCGTCGACATCCGCGATGCTGAGCCCGCCTTCCGTCCACGCGGGTATGCCCGAGCGCAACATGCGTACGACCATGGCGCCGCTCGGCGTCGGCTTCCAGTCTCCGGGACCGTAGATGCCCGACGGGCACACGACGACGACGGGCAGACCGCGCGCAGCCCAATCGAGCGCTCGCTGCTCGCTCCGCTTCTTGGCCTCGACATAGGCGATGGCGCCGTCGATCTCCGGGCTCCACGCGTGCGACTCGTCCATGGGAACCGGCTCGCCGTTCGAGCCGATGGTCGCCACCGAGCTCGTCCAAACGACCCGCTCGAGCCCGCGCTTGAGCGCGGCGCCGGCCACTGCGTCGGCACCTTCGATCGCCTCTGCGAGCATCTTGTCGCGCGAGACGGCGAAGCTGTAGACGGCAGCTACGTGATAGAGGCGCGTGCAGCCTGCGAGCGCCCGGTACATCTCGTCGGGGAAGCGAACGTCGCCCCTCACGATCTCCAGATCGAGCCCGGCCAGCGCGCTCGCGCTCGCGCCGTGCCGCACCATCGCGCGGACCCGCTCGCCGCGCTGCGCGAGCAGACGAGCCAATCGGCTGCCGAGGAAGCCGCCGGCACCCGTGACGAGGACGCTCATGGCGCCATCATAGGGCGACGGGTCACCGTGCCGACAGGAGGAATCGCAGCACCCGCGGCATCCGCCTGCCGCCGACGTCGAAGTCGTGCCTGGCGCCCCGATCCTCGAAGTAGCCGAGGTCGCGTCCGAGCACCAAGCCCCGCGCGATGACGGCGTCGCGCATCCGCCGCGCGCGTCCGAGCCCGGGCTCGCGCGTGCCGACGTCGATCCAGAGACGATCCGGCAGCGGACCCCGATGACGCCTCCAGTCGCGCCGGGGCTGCTCATGACCCTTCCAGAAGCTCGTGGACATGCACGCGGCGCTTCCGAAGGCCTCCGGGTACCAGAGCGGCAGGTAGAACGCCGCCAGGCCTCCCAGGCTGTATCCGAGCGACGACGTCGAAGCGCGACCGCAGCGCGTCCGGAAGCTGGCATCCACGACGGGTTTGACGACGTCGGCCACGAGCCGGGCGTATTGCTGCAACACGGGAGGAGAGAGCTCGGTGTCACGATCGTTCGACATCCCGATGCCGACCACGATCGTGGGTGGGACCGCGCCGGCGGCCACGAGCGCGTCGAGGGACCGCGGGACCGACAGATAGCCGTCACCCATGCCTTCGCCGTCGTGCACGTAGAGCACCGGGTAGCGTCGTGTCGTGTCGCG
>JADZFZ010000010.1 GCA_020854145.1 Deltaproteobacteria bacterium
CCACGCGTGAAGAACTGGATGTCCATCCGGCCTTCCACGACGACCGTCATGTCGTCGCCCGGATGCGAGTGCGGCGGCTCCGCGGTACCCGCCTCCCATCGCTCGAGCATCACCTCGACGCCGTCCGGGTTGGCGGGAAACGTCGTTCGCAAGGTGAAGCCTTCGGGTGTACCGGGCATCGGGACGTGGTTGGACCAGACCGCGCTGGTCTCCGAGGTGAGATCGTCGTTGGGGCTCTGGGACATCGTCGGGGCTCGTTCTTTCGGGGGGTAGTCGCAGCACGGTGCTCCACAAGAATACCCAAGCGTCCGCCCCGAGCAGCGTCGAGGGGCGCGATGACTGCCGAGCCTGCCGAGGCATTCGACGAGCTCAGCACCACCCCTTCAGCACCAAGGGTCGTTCGTCACCTTCAGTGCCGTGGGACGCAGCGCAGGCAGGGAGGGTCACGACGTGGATCGCGCGGAGCATCGAGCTCCTCGCTTCGTCGAGGCGCTGCGGCATGCGCAATCGTGATCGTCTGCTAGTCGAGGCGCGGGAACCGACGCTCATCGGCCATCAAGCCACAAGGAGCTGACACGATGAACCCTTCGTCACCTCGCGAGATCCGCAACGTCGCGCTGCTCGGCCAGTCGGGCGGCGGCAAGACCCTCCTGCTCGAGCGGCTTCTGCACGAGGCCAAGGCGATCCGGGTGATGGGCTCGATTGCGCGCGGCGACACCGTCAGCGACTTCGATCCCGTCGAGAAGGCCATGGGGCACTCGCTCAACGTGAGCGTCGCCCACCTCGAGTGGGCCGGTCACTACGTGAACCTCCTCGACACGCCCGGCACGCCCGACTTCCTCGGTCGCGCCTTCGAGGCGCTCGAGGCGGTGGAGACCGCGGCGATCGTGGTCAACGCGGGCTCGGGTCTCGGGGCCGTGGCGCGGCGGTCCATGCGGGCGGCCGAGGGGCTGTGCCGGATGTTGATCGTCAACAAGGTCGATGCGGCGGAGAGCGCTGCCGACCTGATGCGCGACCTCGTCGAGGCCTTCGGCAAGGTCTGCCTCCCGATCAATCTGCCCTCGCCGGACGGGCAACGCGTCGTGGACTGCTTCTTCGCGCCGGACCTCGAGGCCAAGACCGCTTTCTCGAGCGTGGCCGCGGCGCACGAGGCCATCGTCGATCAGGTCGTCGCGCTCGACGACGCGTTGATGGAGCGGTACCTCGAGCAAGGCGAGGCGCTCGAGCCCGAGCAGCTCCACGACGCTTTCGAGGCCGCGCTCCGGCAGGGCGCGCTGATCCCCGTGTGCTTCGTGTCCGCGCAGACGGGGGTCGGCGCCAAGGAGCTGCTGGACGTGCTCGCCAAGCTCATGCCCGATCCCACCGAGGGCAACCCACCGAGGTTCCTGAAGGGCGAAGGCGCGCACGCCACGCCCTTCGAGGTCGTGCCGGACCCCGACCGGCACGTGGTCGCGCACGTGTTCGAGGTGATGAACGACCCCTTCCGAGGCAAGCTCGCCCTCTTCCGCACCTACCAGGGCACCATCACCGCGAACAGCGCGCTCTTCGTCGGCGACGCGCGCAAGCCCTTCAAGGTCGCCCACCTGCTCCGGCTGCAGGGCAAGGAGCTCGTCGACATCGACCGCGCGATCCCCGGCGACATCTGTGCAGTCGCTCGCATCGACGCGATCCATCGCGACGCCGTGCTGCACGACTCGCACGACGAGGACCACCTCCGCCTGATCCCGCCGCCGTTCCCGCAGCCGGTCTTCGGTCTCGCGCTCGTGCCCTCGCGGCGCGGCGACGAGCAGAAGCTGTCGGACGCGCTCCACCGGCTGCTCGAGGAGGACCCCTCGCTCACGGTGGAGCACAACGCCGAGTCCAACGAGACGATCATCCGCGGCCTCGGCGAGCTCCATCTGCGAACGGTCGTCGAGCAGCTGCGCACCCGCTACAACGTGCAGGTCGAGACGCGGCAGCCCGCGGTGCCGTACCGGGAGACGATCCTCGGGCAAGCCGAGGCGCGTCATCGCCACAAGAAGCAGACGGGCGGCGCCGGTCAGTTCGGCGAGGTGGCGATTCGCATCGAGCCGCTCCCGCGCGGCGCGGGCTTCGACTTCGTCGACGAGATCAAGGGCGGCGTCATCCCGGGACAGTTCATCCCGGCCGTCGAGAAGGGCGTGCGCCAGGCCATGGCCGAAGGGGCCGTCGCGGGCTTCCCGATCTCGGACGTCCGCGTGACCTTGTTCGACGGCAAGACCCACGCAGTGGACTCGAAGGAGGTCGCGTTCATCGCGGCCGGCCGATACGCGATGCTCGAAGCCGTCTCGCGCGCGCGACCCGTGCTGCTCGAGCCGCTGCTCGAGGTCCTCGTGCGCACGCGCGCCGATCTCGTCGGAGAGGTGAGCGCCGACTTCGCGCAGCGCCGCGGCCGCATCACCGGCAACCAGTCGCTGCCGCACGGCTGGGTGGAGCTGAGCGCGCTCGCACCGATGGCCGAGATGGCGGACTTCGAAGGGCGGCTCAAGTCGATGACCCGCGGCGACGGCAGCTACGTCGTGTCGCTGAGCCACTACGACCAAGCGCCCGATGCCGTCCAGCAGCGGCTCGCGACCGAGTACCAGAAGCGCCGCGCCGAGGGCCACTGAACGCGGGGCGGCGCGCGAAGTCGAGACCCGTGGCGCCGGCGTGACGCGACGGGACGGCGTAGAACCTGCGGATGGGACACACGTCGAAGATCGTCGTGCGGGTGCTGGCCCGAGGTGCCAGCTGCCTGCTCCTCGTCGGGGCCATCGCCGCGATCGGCGCGTGCGGTGACGACTCGAACGACGAGTGCGAGACCATCGACGACTGCGCGCTCGGCGAGGTCTGCACCGAAGCGCATCGATGCGCCCCCGCGCCCTCGATGCGTTGCGAGACGGACGTCGATTGTCGCGATGCTCCGGGAGGGGTGCCCAGCTTGTGCGGCGCCGCGGGAGCGTGCGAGCCGCTCCACGCCGAGAGCTGCCCCGACGACGCGGTGCTCGCGCGCGTGTGCGCCGTGACGGGCGCGGCGACGTTCTGCGTGGATCGACTGCTCGTGACGTGCGGGGCGTCGGCAGGCGACGAGCAGTGCGAGCTCTGCCCGCAGACGTGCAGCCCCGACGGCTGCACGTCCGCGCCCGATGCTGGCGACGCCGGTCCGACGACCGACGACGGAGGGCCCCCCGACGCGTCGCGCGACGGACGCGTGGAGATGCCCGCCGACGCAGCGCCGATCGACGCGAGCGACGCGGCGCCCGCACCCGTCGTGTGCGGCGACTCGATCATCGGCGTCGGCGAGGACTGTGATCCGCCCGCGCCCCCGGAGTGCGGCCAGCTGCGCGGCTGCGGCGTCGACTGTCGCTTCGAGGAACGGGTCGCAGTGTGCGGCGACGGCTGCCTCGAAGGCGACGAGACCTGCGGCGATGCAGTGTCGGGCGGGTGTCCTGGCGGCGAGCGGTGCGACGCGTGCGCGTGCGTCGTGGCGCGATGCGGCGACGGCATCGTCGACTCGGGCGAGGTGTGCGGCGAGCCCGGGTTGGCCGAGTGCGTGGGCGGATCCGCGTGCACCGGCTGCCTGTGCGCAGCGCTCTGCGGCGACGGGGACTCGGATCCCGGCGAGGAGTGCGGCGAGCCGACGCTGCCGGCGTGCGGCTCCGACTCGACCTGCACCTCGTGTCGTTGTGCCCTTCTCTGCGGCAACGGCGCGCTCGACCCGGGCGAGGCGTGCGACCCGCCGAGCGCTCCCACGTGCGCGTCGAGCTCCTACTGCAGCGAGCAGTGCGAGACTCTCCCGAGGCCGCGCGTGTGCGGCAACGGCTGTCAGGACGTGGGCGAAGAGTGCGGCGAGCCCGGCACGAGCGATTGTCCAGGCGCGGCGCCGTGCGTCGATTGCGTCTGCACCGCGACGTGCGGCAACGGCGTGGTCGAGATCCGCGAGACGTGTGATCCGCCGACCGCTCCGACGTGCGCTCCCACCTTCTGCGACGCGAGCTGCGCGACCGCCGCGCGCCCAACCGTCTGTGGCGACGGATGTCGGGACGCGACCGAGCAGTGCGAGAGCGACCGGGACTGCATCGGGGTCGTCCCCGGCTGCGACGTCGACACCAACTGTCGCTGCACCAGCTGTGGCTGCGCGTGGTGCGGAGACGGCGTGTGGGATCCCGCCTTCGAGTTCTGCGATCCCGGCGACGGCAGCGTGATGCCGCACCCCGGGTGCGGGATGGGCTTCGGCGATCGTTGCTTCGGCGTCTGCATGAACTGCGACTGACGGCGGCGCGATGTGCGACGCTGCAACGGCTGATGTCCGTGCCGAGCCGTGTCGCGCCGACCGTGGCCGTGTCGATCCTCCTCGTCGCGACGGCCGGCCACGCCCGAGCCGACGGCACGCCCGCAGGCCGCGAGCCCGCGCGGTCGGAGCACCGGCTCGCGTGGGATCCCGAGTGGCCGCGGGTCCATCCGGTCGAGGCCATCGTGGCGGGTGTGCTCGGGTCCGGAACGTTCCTTCTGCCGATCCTGGTGGACTCGCCTCGCGAGCCGAGCTGGCGCGGAGGCATTCTGCTCGACGACCCGTTTCGCGGGATACGGGCCGGCGGACGGCGTGCACGCGATCGCGCCGGCGCCATCAGCGACATCGCCGCGATCACGCTCGCGGCTTATCCCATCGTCGTCGATGCCGTGCTCGTCGCGGGAGTCGGCGACGGCAACGCCGACGTCGCGTGGCAGATCGGCGTGATCGCAGCGCAGGCCGAGGCGATCGCGGCCTTCCTCGCGGTCGTCGTCAAACCACTCGCGGCTCGGCAGCGCCCCTACGCCATCGAGTGCGCCGACGATCC
>JADZFZ010000011.1 GCA_020854145.1 Deltaproteobacteria bacterium
GCGAGAAGAGGCGCTGGCTCGGGTCCCCTTCGTCTCTCACGAGCTCGGGCAGCGCACCCCTCGCAGCCGCGATGGCCCACTTGCCGCCGAGCCCGAACACGAGCCCGAAGCACGCGAGCCCGACCATTGGGTACGCGAGGTATCCCAGCCGTCCGGCCCTGCGCGCGTCGAGGTGCGGCGGCGCTCGTCGCACGTCGCGTCGCGCGCGCAGCCGTGACCGCACGAGGGCGAAGACGAGACCGGCGGCCACGGACGCCACGAGCCCGGCGATCCACACGGCCTGCCCGTGGACGACCAACCAGGGCAGCCTCCCCATCGGCGCATCGTAACGGGACGTGCCCGCCCCCAACCACAGTCGTCCGATCAGAGCCTCGTCTCGAGGACGACCCGGATCGCCGCGCCCATCGCGGTCATCGCAGCCGGGCTCTCGTAACGCGTGCGCGGCCAGAAGAACCCGCGCAGCCCGTCCTTCGGGTTCCGCGGCACGACGTGCACGTGCAGGTGCGCGACGCTCTGGCTGACCTTGTTGTTCATCGCGACGAACGTGCCCGCGCACCCGAGCGACGCGACGACCGCGGCCGCGACCCGCTGCACGGTCGCGAACAACGGGGCGACGTCCGCGACCGGGAGATCGGTCAGCGTCTCGTGGTGCGCGCGCGGAACGACGAGCACGTGCCCGGGAAACAACGGTCGGTGATCGAGGAACGCCAGCACCTCGGGCGCGTCGAGCACGAGCTCCGCCGCGACCTCGCCGCGCGCGATACGACAGAAGGTGCACGTCGGGCTCATGTGCGCGGATCCTACGCTCGGTGCGCGCCACGTGGACCACCGCACCTCGATCGTGGTAGCCCAACCTCGCAGCCATGAGCGCCTCGGCCCCGCGCAAGTGCACGAGCTGTGGAGCGGACGCGCCCGCGAACGTCCTGTCGGGCGTGGTCCAGTGCACCTACTGCGGCGCGACCTTCCAGGTGGGCGCGCCCATGGCCACGCCTCCGCCGCAGCAACCGCAAGTGGTGGTCGTGCAGGTCCAGGCGCCGCCGGCGCCACAACACGTGCCGCCTCCGCAGGGGCCGCCGCGCGCCTACGGACCTCCCCCGGCGCCACGACCGTACGCGCCGCCCCCACCCCGTCGGTACGCGCCCGTCCCGGCGCCGAGGAAGGGCGGGGGCTGCCTCAAGACGATCATCCTGCTCGTCATCCTGGCGGCGCTCGCGGTCGTGGCGCTCTCCTGTGTCGGCTTCTTCTTCCTCGGGACCGTCGAGGCACCGCCCGCGACGTACGACACGCGACCGTCATCGACCGGGTTCTGAGCACCGCGGGACCGCCGCGACGACGCGTCGCGAGAACCATCGACGTTGACGCACGCGCCGCGTCTCCGTAGCGTCGCGGCTCTTCATGGCAGGCCCGGACGAAACGGACTCCGACGCATCCGCGGCAGGCGCGCCCGACGCGCACGACGAGCCGGCCGCCGCCCGCGCCGTGCCCGACGCGCCCACGACCGATGCCCCCGTCGAGCCGGACGACGCGCCGGCGCTGGAGCCGACGGAGAAGCCCGTCGCTCCCGTACGCGCAGAACCGAAGCTCGAGCTCGAAGAGCGCCCTCTCCCACGCGGCGTCGCGCCTGCTCCACCGCCGCCGCCCGAGACCACTCCCTACCCGGCGGCGCTGCTCGAGTCGCTCCTTCTGCGCGATTCGGCGGCTCGGTCGGCGCGCCTCGCCGGCGACGTTCGCGCCAAGCTCCGGTCGGACCTCGCGCTCGTGACGCAGCGGCGTGACGCTGCCGAGATCCTGGCGCGCCACGGGCATCCCGCAGAAGCGTTCGCGCTCGCACGGGAGTCGTTCCTGGGTGCGCGTCGCATCGCGCAGAAGCTCCTGTCGTTGCAGGCACCTGGCGTCGCGTTCCCGGGCGCCCTCGGCTTCACCGCGTCGAGCGCGCGAACCGTCGACGCGGCCGCGAAGCTCGCCGAGCGCAACACGCCCGAACGCGACGACGCCTTCAGCCCCGACGACGAGCGCGCGCTCTCCTCGCTGCTGGAGATCGCGCCCACTCTCGAGCGACGGCTCGACAGGCTGACGGCGCCGTCGCGCGATCTGTGGCTCCTGCGCATTCGTCGCCTCGTCGTTCTGGCGCTCGCCACGGTCGCCTTCGTCGCGGCGGTCCTGTACGTCACCGCGCCCAAGCGCGAGCTGATGGCGAGCGCCTCGGCTTGGTGGGGCAGCTCCGACGACGAGCACCCGCGCAACGCCGTCGACGGCGACGAGTCCACCGAGTGGCACCTGCCCGACGCTGCGCTCGGCTTCCTCGAGGTGCGCCCGATGCCTGCGCGCGACATCCGCGCGGTGCGCCTGCTCGACACGCGCAACCCGCCGTTCTTCGACCGCGTCACCACGCGCGTCCGCGTGACGGCGTTCGCAGGGGATCGCCAGCTCGCCACGCGCGAGAGCGAGATGCCCGCGTCCATCGGCGCGGGGCGCTGGGTCGAGATCCCGATGGTCGCGCGAGGCGTCGATCGCGTACGCATCGACATCCTGGCGTTCAGCCAGAAGGGCGGCGGGCTCACCGAGGTCGCGCTCGTCGACCTCTGAACGCACCGGGGCTCGCCGTGCCCCCCGCCGGCCCTGCACCGGACTTCCGCCTCCGCCGCGCGATCAGCCCGAGCACGACGCCCGCGACGAGCAGCCCGCTCGCACCCATCGCGCCGCCGCCCACCGTGCAGCTCGCGCAGCCGGACCCGCGCGGCGCGGGCGACGCGCTCCCCTGCTCGGGCGTCCACGACGGACCCGTGACGGGCGGCGTGTCGAGCAGCGGCCCTCCGGGCAAGCGCGGCGCCACGCTGTCGCTGGTCGCCTGCGCGACGGGCGTCGTCAGGAAGGACGCGAGGTTGGCGCGGCCGCGCGGCGCGAACGCCAGGTTCTGGCCCGGTTGCACCCCGACCGGTTGGCCCGTGCCGGGTGGCCCGCCCCAGATCCCGCGCTGCGGGCTCGCGCACTCGACGGGCCCGGTCCACGGGTGCCGGATGATGTACCGAGCCTGGTAGTAGCTGTTCCGATCGGGCGCGAGCCGCGCGCCCTGCTCGTTGCCCTGCCCGTTCGGACCGGCCTGCTCGCGTCCGCCCACGATGGGAGGCGCCTCGCGGAGCACGAGGTCGTCGCCGAGCGTGTCGCGCCGATAACGAACGTGCAGGCGCGTCACCACGTACTCGAACCCCTCCATCGTCTTCATCGGGACGAGCCGCGGATCGAGCTCGCTTCCTCCGGGCTGATCGACGCCGATGACGTCGCCACCCAGCGTCATGAACGACTCGGGCGGCGGCGGGCCCTCGGGCGGGCACGGGTCACACGCGCTCGCGCCGTCGAGCGCGGTCCACGCGTACTCGGTGAACACCGCGCGCGGGTGCAACGCCGTCATGCGATCGAAGAGCGCCGCGTAGAACGTCGGGAAGCTCGCGCGTACCGACTCGTTGACCTCGAGGTTCGTCGGCATCGCGTAGTTCTCGTAGTTCGCGGCTTCGTAGCGCGACGTGCGCGACAGGATGTGGACGATGAGGTCCTGGTGGCCGCTCGAGTTGAGCAGCCCGAGCCTCACCGGCAGCGAGAACGTCTCCGCGTCGTAGTGGAATCGCAGCGGCGAGAGCATCGCGCGATTGCCCTCGAAGGTGACGCGCCGGACATCGACGCGCGCCACGAAGAACTTCATCCCGGCGCGCACGTAGGGCCGCAGCACCGGCTCGGCGCCACGCGGGATCCGATAGCCGTTGCGCCGCAGCCACGTGTCGAGGCCCGACGAGTCGCTCGCGCCGAGGATCACGATGTCGTACTCACCGACGGCGAAGCGCGCCTCGACGGTCACGCCGAGGTCCTCGTCGTCGCTCTCCTCCATCTCCACGTCGGCCACCACACCGGCCATGCTCCGGAGCTCGTCGCCGTAGAGACGCGCGTGCGGGTTGCACGGGTCCTGCTCCCAGTACTCGACGAGCCGCGGCGCGGTCAGCCGATCGATCTGCGTGAAGACGTCGCGCGGCAGCGTCCGCACGTTCTCCTCCGCGAGCACGATCGGCACGGGCACGACCATCGCGAAGTTCTCGGGTGGCCCCTCGTAGCTGTTCTGCATCGACAGCACGGTGCGTTGCCCGTCGCGCATCATGACGACCATCGTCGCCTTGTTCGTGAGCGCCGCGTCCGATCCGCTCACGTAGAAGCCGCAGAAGGCGCGTGCCCCGTCGGGGATCCAC
>JADZFZ010000012.1 GCA_020854145.1 Deltaproteobacteria bacterium
GACATCTGGATTCAGACGTTGGTCCTGACCGATGCGCAGGCGCGCGCGATCGAGGCCGGTCTGCGCGATTCGCTCCACCAGCGCCGACGCTCCTACGTCTACGACCATTTCCACGACAACTGCACGACGCGGATCCGCGACCTGATCGATGACGCGATCGGAGGGGCGCTGCGCGCAGGCAGTCGCGGCGCCCACCCCCTGACGTATCGAGAGCTCGGAAAGGGCGGGCTCGCCGAGCTGCCGCCGCTGATCGCCGTCGCCGACTTCTTCCTCGGTCGAGCGCTCGACGAGCGTCCGACCATCTGGGAGGCGATGTTCCATCCCGCCGTGCTCAGGCGACAGCTCGAGCTGCAGCTCGGCGTCGTCTCGCGCGTCGAGCACGCGCGCACGCAGGCTCCCTTCGCGCTCGAGGGGCCGACCGGTCGGGTTCCTCTGCTCGTGATCGCGCTCGCGTCGACGATGGTCCTGCTGGCCGCGTCGTGGAGACGACGCTTCGAGAAGCCGGCGCGGATCGTCGCGACGCTCTACCCGGGGACCTGGGGTCTGATCGTGTGGGCGCTCGTCGCGCTCTCTCCGATCGCGGGCCTCCGGTGGAACGAGGCCGCGCTGGTCGTGATGCCGTTCGATCTCGCCATCCCCTGGCTGTCGTCCGCGCGCGCCGCCCGGTACGCGCAGATCCGCGTCGCCGGCGTGCTCGCGGTCGCGGCGCTGTGCGCGGCGGGCGTCCTCCTGCAGCCGCTCTGGATCCCGATCCTCACTGCGATCTTGCCGTTGTCCACCGTCGCGTTCGGGGCACGTCTGCGCCGTGCGTCGGATCGTCAGTCGGCCGGCGGACGTCCAGCGGGATCCGCGGCGTAGCTCCACCAGCGGTTCGCGTAGATCGCGCCGCAGGCGTCGATGCCGACCTCGTCGCGCTCCGCGGGCTGCACGTCGTCCCACGGGCTCGTGCCCGCGTGCAGGCACGGCCCGAGCTCGCTCGTCAAGGTGCCGTCGATGGCGCGCGTCCATCGTTGCTCCGCGACGTTGCGGCACGTTGCCATCACCACGCCACCCGGACTCACCGCGAGGCACAGGTTCTCGCTCGTCGCCGAGCGAATGCCGCGATCGGCGCGGAAGCTCCATCGCTCCTCTTGCGCGCCGTCGCACGCTGCGACGACCGGCGACAGATCGGGACCGCGCGAGCGGAGGCACTGTCCCCAGGCGTCGTGGATTGCCTGGGGCTCGGCGGGATCGAAGCGCACGAGGTGACGTCGGCTCACGCGATCGAGCTGACGCCGCATGGCGTCGCTCTGCGTCGCCGAGATCGTCGCAGGCTGGCAGGCGAAGTAGCCCATGATGTTGAAGCGGTCGGGCGTGAGGTCGTAGGCACCGACACGCACGAGACCGGTCGCGCTCGGAACGAAGAAGCCGCCGACGGTCACCGTGCTGGTTGCCCCGCAACGCGCGGCTCCGATCTCGTCCCAGACGGCAGGACCGGGATCGGGCGCGGTGTCGGAGAGCCCGTCCGCGTCCAGCCCCGCCAGGCCCCCCGACGCGTTCAGACGGTTCACGACCTGCGCAGCGCGCTCGGTGCCGTCGCCGTGGAACGTGTGGTGGAGGCCGAGGTAGTGACCGATCTCGTGCTCGAGAACGGAGCTGCCGATCGCGTCGTGGAGGCTTCGGAACATCACGAACGGGCTGTCTCCCGACGAGAAGCTGACCCCGTCGCGTGCCGCGCCCGTCCCGCCGAACCGCACGATGACGACGAGCTTCCCAGGGTGACGAGACGCCACGCGGAGCGCGCGGCCGAGCGACGCGGCGGTCTGCGGCACCGAGGTGCTGTTGAGCTCGCGGTCGTACGCCCGCGTCACGTCGCGCCCCGGATCGAAGTCGAGCTGGATGCCCGTCGGTGCGTACGTGCTGTTGAGCGCGGCGACGTAGAACGCGAGGAGCCCCGGATCGATGGCGGGCCCCCGGCTGCCGTCCTCGTCGTAGACGAAGACGGCGTGCATCCAGAGCACCGGAATCGTTGTAGGCGTGCGACGCCTCCGTGGTCGGTCGGCCTTGTCGTCGTCGAGATCGGCGCTCTCGTCGCCCGACGGGTCCGGTGCCACGGCGTCGGCCGCGCACGCGGCGAGGAAAGCGAGCAACGACGTGAAGAGAAGACGCCGAAGGGTAGACATGGCCGGCGCGCCTCTGCGGGCCGCGTGCCATCGAAACACGTGCCCGACGCTCCAGGCGACGAGGTGTCCGAGTGTGGACCGCGCGGTGACGGCACATGGGACGTCGCGGCTCGGGTGCGGCGCGCGCGATGCGTCGACGACGTGGCAAGCTGACGTCATGGCCCACCGCCGAGCCAGGGGCAGCACGACGTCGTTGGCGGTCGTGATCGCGCTGGGGGCGCTCGTGTACGCCGCGTGGGCGCGAGCTTGGATCCCTCCGTGGGATCAGCAGGACTGGCCCAAGCAGATCTTCGAGCACCGCTGTGCGGAGATCACCATCCGCCCTGATAGCTCCGTCCACGTCCACTGCGCGCGCGACGGAAGCGTGGCGGCGCTCGAGGCACCGGTGGACTTCTCCATCGCATCGAGGCTGGCGGCCCGGGCCTGGATGCGGCGTGCGGACGCGTCGCAGCGACGGACCGGCGTGATGGTCTCGGCCACCGACACGCTCGTGATCGTGGAGCAGACGACGTGCGGGATGTGTCGCCGGGTCATGGGGCACACCTGGGCATTTCGTCCGGCGCACGCTCCCGCGCCCCTGCTGCGCCGCGCTCAGGAGGCGGCCGGCCTCCCGGCGAGGCCCCCGCTCCGCACGCTGCAGGCGTGGCAGGCCGCCGTCCGGCCTTGACCGACGCGATGCCTCAGGCGGCGCGGCCGGAGGAAGAGGCGTCGATGGGACGTCCCTCGACGAGGAAGAACGCGGCGAGCGCGAGCTCCACGTGCGAGTGGAACGTCGAGAGCCGCAGGTAGTTGGTGCGCGCAGCGGCCAGATCCGCGCAGGCCCAGACGGCGATGACGATCACCGCCGCGACACAGATCAGGCAGAGCGGCGCGCCGAGGTCGGCACGGAGCGCGCGGTAGCTCTCCGCGAAGGTCCGCGGAGTCTCGCGCTCGCGGTCCTGCTCGGGCAGCAGGCGCGTCCAGACCGCGTAGTGGACCGACTGCGCGAAGGCGAACGCGAGCACCAGGCGGATGCCGAGGGGGCCCGCGACGCCGGGAGCGAGCGACGCGAGGTGGTGGCCCACGCCGAGATCCTCGGCGGGCACGTGCTCGACACCCCCCGTCCAGGCGAGCAGCGGATCGGCTGCGCCCAGCAACAGCGCCGCCGATCCGATCGCGAAGAGCACCAGCGGGATCCAGTGCAGCACGCCGCGCTCCGGGCGCCACGCGAAGAGCATCACCAACGCGACCAGGTGATGCACGTGTGCGAACACGAAGCTCGCGATCGGACCGACCCACCACGCGAGCGCGGTCAACGCGGCCACGAGCGCCAGGATGACGACGCGTCGCACATGGCTGCCCCGCGCCACACAGGCCATCGCGGCCGCTCCCCCGAGCGCTGCGTAGACGCCGCCGCCGCCGATGGCCGCGCCGATCGGGATGGCGAGCGCGATGACCACGAGCGACCTGCGGTGGAGCCCCGGCCGGAAGACGAGGTAACGCGCGTCGCCAATCAGGTGCGGAACGCCGACGACGACGGGAGCGACCGCGAGCGACCACATCGGCAGCGTCGCGGCGACGATCAGCGAGACCACGACGATCGCCGAGCCCATCAGCGCGACACGGAGCGCGCGGTCTCGAACGGCCACCCGTGCGATGGGGCCCAGCGCACGGAGCACCCACAGCCGCACGACGTCGAGCGGTGCGACGAGCAGCTCCGCGGCACGAAGGTCGAGCGTCCGGAGCTTGGCAGCCGAGACTCCACGAGGTGCGACCGTCGGCGTCGTCCGTCGGATGACCGCAGCGTTCATGGGCACCTCCGCTCGTCGGGTGCCCCAATATACGGGCGGTCGCCGTCGATTGCGCCTCTGACCGCGCGACCCGGGCCCGACCTTGGGTCCTCGTTCGTGCAAGAGCACGCAGGCATTGCTGCGGGCCCGCCTCGGTCGCGAAAACGATTCGCGCGTTCGCGTCGGGTCGCGTGCGGACCTCCGAGGCGGCGAGGATGGCGCGACATTCGCTCACACCGTGGGCATGACCACCACCCAACCCACGCCCACCTCG
The DNA here is from genome assembly GCA_020854145.1 of Deltaproteobacteria bacterium. Classification (GTDB taxonomy): domain Bacteria; phylum Myxococcota_A; class Polyangia; order Polyangiales; family JADZFZ01; genus JADZFZ01. The sequence goes on from JADZFZ010000012.1 coordinate 4,206, forward strand.
ACCGAAGGCGACGCTTCCCAGATGGCGACGTTGGCGCAGCGCACGAAGCGGACGCTGGCGGCGCTGAACGAGCTGCGCGAGCACGTGCGCGTCCAGGTCCACCTGGGTGGGATGGAGGCGCGCGACGCGTGGGAGCAGCGGGTCGCGCCGCGCATGGAGTCGCTCGTGGAGCGCCTCTCCGTGTCGCTGGGTCACATGGGCGCGGCGGCCGTGGTGCCCGAAGACGTCAAGCTGCGCGCGCACCTCGGCGCGATGGACGCCCGCGACGAATGGCGCACGCTCGAGGCCCACGTCGCTCCCATCGTCGAGCGCGTTCGTGCCGGGGGCGCTTCGATCGCCGACGTCGTGCGCGAGCGCGGCGGCGGTTGGGAGGAAGCGAAGCAGGCCATCGCGGCGATTGCGGAGGTGGACGCGCCGCCCACGTCGCGAGCCGCCGCGGTCGAGACCCTCGATGCGGACACACGCGCCCGCGCCGAACGTGTCCGCGCGCAGCTCGCTGCAGCCGGCCGGTCGTTCGAGGTCGCCGCGCACGACGCCATCGAGGAGATCGGGGACGCCGCGCGGCGTCTTCGCGAGAAGCTCTGAGCGGCCCGGCTCACCAGTTGGAGCGCGCGCCGAGCAGCCGCGCGTCGTAGCCCTCTCGCACGAGGGCCGACGCGGCGCGCGGGCTCGCGCGCCCTCCGCCGCAATAGACCACGATGGGCCGGTCGCGCGGCAGCTCGGACATCCGCGACTCGAGCTCGGCGATCGGGATGTTGATCGCCCCCTCGATTCGCGTGGTGGGGAATCGATCCGCGGGGCTGACGTCCAGCAGCACCGCGCCGGCTGCGACGAGCGCGCGGGCCTGCTCGCCGGTCACGCGCGGCGCCTCCGGTGCGCTCGTCGTCGGCGCGGCGGGATCCGTCTGGCCGCCGCCGCACGCGCTCGAGACGGCGAGCGCGCACGCGAGCACGAGGTGCGCGAAGAGCTGCTCCCAGGGCGGCCGCCGCCGTGGACGATCGTGGGTCATGCACGGGTCACTCATCGTTCGGCTCCTCCTCTGGCGGGCGGCGTTCAGCGTACTTTGACGCGCGTGCCGGCGGTGCCAGCGACCACCTCGACGGCATGGTCGAGGGCGCCGATGCGCGCC
>JADZFZ010000013.1 GCA_020854145.1 Deltaproteobacteria bacterium
ACGGGACCGACCGTCGGAACGATCCGGAGCGACGCCGATCGAGCGCCGCCGCGCGCCGCGAACGCACGGCTCTCGTGGCTCGAAGCCTCGTACGCGATCACGGCACCGATGACGGGAGGTGCGAGGGCCGCGAGCGCGAACAGCACGGCCGAGTCGTCGGAGTCGCTCGCGAGGATGCCGAAGCTCGCCAGCGCTCCCACGGCGGCGCCGATGCCGGTCCCCAGATAGGTCCACCCGAGCCCGCCGTCCCCGTCGAGCAGCGTGCCGAGACCGTAGACGAGCGGTGCGATCCCGGCGATGCCGAGCGCGTAGGTGGTCGGGCCCATCACCAACGGACACGTCGGGACGCCCTCGTCCGACCCGTCGACCGACGACGAATCGCCGTCGCCCGAGCCGCATGCCGCCACGGTCCCGCCCACCACGGTGAGCGTCAGCGTCGCGCCGGCCGCGAGCAAGCCGACCGGAACACGGAGCACGCGTCGGGCCGGTGCGGTCTCGACGTCCGGCGGCGGCGAAGCCGACTGGGCGAGGGATCGCCCGCTCGGCAGCAGGACGAGCGAGAGAGAGAGAACGAAGAAGGTCGTGAAGCTGAGTCTCGAGTTCATGGAGTCCTCCGGCCTGCTCCGCCCAGCCGCACGTGCGAGCCGAGGTGGAGCGGTCGCGCGCCCCATGAGCAACGATCGGTCCACGGGCTGGCCGCGACGCGTCGGGCGCTCGGTGCCTGACGAAGACACCCAACCGTTCGCCCCGATCAGCGTCGAGGGGCGCGATGACGTGCTTCGACGAGCTCCGCACGAACGGTTGCTCGTCACCCCTTCGGCCAGGGCAGGCGCGCGAGCCGCGCTCGATCGCGCAACTCCGGCGTAGCGCCGTCCACACGAACCGGCGCGAAGCAACCAATCGGTTCCCCGAGCAGCACCTGACGGTGGATCGACCGCGTCTGCGCGGAGGCTCCTCGACGCCCCTTCAGCCGCAGCTGCCGCCGCTGCACATGGTGATGAAGTCGCACTGAGGACCCGTGCCGCACATGCACATCCCCCCGGTGCAACGGTCTGCGGTGTTGCCGCAAGCGAGCTCGCAGAAGCCGCAGTGGGTCACGTCCGTGCTCAGGTCCGTGCAGCCGCGGGAGCAGCATGCGCTGCCCGCTGGGCACGGGCCGACGCCTTCCGCGGTCGAGCAGTCGCAGGTCCCGTCCTCGAGGCAGACGTCGGCGGCGCCCGGGCTCACACCCATGCAGCCGGCGCAGCACGACGCGACCTCGTCGACGCGACCGTCGCAATCGTTGTCGCGCCCGTCGCACTCCTCGGGGTGACCCGGGTAGACGCTCGACTGCGTGTCGTCGCAGTCGCACGTGGTCAGGTCGTCGCCTTCGCGGCACGCGTTGAACCGATCGGCGTCGTTGTCGCCGCACGACTGATCGCGCCCGTCGCAGTTCTGGTCCATGCGGTCGCCGCAGATCTCGATGCGCGGCACGCACGCGTCGGAGCCGGGCGGACCGCCGCCGTCCGTGGGCGGCGGTGTCGGCGGCGTACCCGGCGGTGTCGGTGGCGTGCCCGGCGGTGTCGGCGGAGTGCCCGGCGGCGTCGGCGGCGTCGGTGGCGTCACCGCGCCGTCCGGCGTCGGATCGGACGAGTCGTCGCCGCACGCGGGCGACACGGCGCAGAGAACGAGGACGATGAAGGAACCGAGAGAAGCGATGCGGCGCATGACCGCATTCTGGCCCGATCGCTGCGCCGGTCACAGTCCGCTCAGATCCCGGGCTGGCTGGCCGATCCGCTGGTGCCGGTGCCGGAGCTCGATCCGCCGCTGCCGCTCGAGCCGCCGCCTCCGCTCGACGAGCCGCCTCCCGACGAGCCGTCGTCCGACGACGAGCCCGAGGTCGCGGCTTCCCAAGCGGTCCCCGCCGGCGACGTGACCTCGTCTTCAGGCGATCGATCGTCGCTCGGATCTCGCTCCGGTCGCTCGGCCTCGCCGTAGCGCCTCAGCTCCCAGAAGATGGCCTGACCGTCGTCGGCCCCGACGTCGCACACCGTCATGTTCGGACAGTGGGGCAGGCAATACGCCGAGACCTCTTCGTCGATCGCGGTCAGCGCCAGCTGCAGATCCGACTCGAACCCGACGCGACCCTCTTCCACCACCTCGTCCTCGTCGATGCCCGAGCGCACGAGCCACGTGTCGGAACGCTCCAGCCACGCGCCGGCGCCCTCGGGCGCGATGGCGATCCATTGCTCCAGCGTCAGCTCGTGGTCGGGCCCGAGATAGACCCGCACCCGCGACGCGTCGACGCGACCAAGACCATGATCGACGAGATAGCCGAGGTCCTTCCGGGTCACGTCGAGCCAGCGCGACTCGCCCTCCGCGAGCGCGGCGATGTCGTCCGCGGTGATGACCTCGACGCGCGACAACCCCGTGCGCTCTTGCTCGCCCGATCCCGCGCAGCCCGCCACGGATGCGAGGCACGCTGCTGCGACCAGCCAATCGATCCTTCGCCGCTCTTCCCCTGGGGAAGAGGGGGACTTTCCTCGAACTCGACCTTTCATGAGCCCTCCTGACGAACCTCGACGCTACGGAGGAGCCGCGGGCGGGCCCATCGGAGAATGGGCGGACCCGGCCGGAATATCGGGACGCGCCCTCCGAAGACCGGTGCGGCGCGTCCGAAGACCGCACGCAGGGACGACACGACGGCGTGTCCCGCATCCCGCGAGCCGGCGGAGCGCGAGCGCGCTCGCAGCCAACTCGCCGGTGGTGCAAGGTCTGCAGGTCGAGCGCGTTGGATGCTCGTGCGCGCCTCGTGTCCCCCCGACCAAACCCCGGGCTCCGGCGGTTGTCTGACGGTATGCTGCGGTGTTGGCCATCCAGGGAAGACTCCCGACGCTCGACTCGTTCAACACACCGCAGGAGTCTGTCCGACCCAGCTCCCGCGGAGCGCGCGAAGGCGCTTGGGGGGCCCGCCGGTGGGTCGCCTTGGGTGAAGAGGAGCTGACGTGAGCGAGGGAAACGATCGGGAGTTGCCGCAGGCCGTCGGCGTTGCCCTCGGGCGTGCGTCGCTTCGCCTGCGTCTCCGACGCGCGATCGAGGCATTCGGCATCACGGGGGTCGCGGCTGCGGGTGGCGCCTCCCTCGTCGTGGGATTCACGAAGATCGCCCGCATCGACGAGACGCAGGCGCGATGGGTGCTCATCGGCGCGGCGTGCCTGCCGCTGCTCGGCGCGCTCGTCGGGGCCCTGCGCCCGGTGTCGAAGCTCTTCGTCGCGCAGCTGGCGGATCGCGTCTTCGATCTGCGCGGCAGGCTCGCCAACGCCGTGGCGTTCTCGGCGGTCCCGCAGGCCGAGCGCACCGGGCTCATGCGCGAAGCGATCGCCGACGGTGATGCGGCCGCGCCCAAGGTCGACGCGCGACGCGTCGTGCCTCTCCGGGTCTCCTGGGATCTGCCGGTCGGCGTGTTGCTCGCCGTGGGCGCGGTCTTGCTCTCGTTCGTCGAGCTGCCCCGCGAGATTCGCCCGGTGACGCGCGCGCGTGCGCAGCGGAGCCTCGTGCCGCTGGAGATCCACCAGGACGACCTCGATGCGTTCCGCGAGCAGATCGTCGACCTCGAGAACGATCCGAGCCGCAGCGACGAGGTGCGTCGCGCCGCACAGCAGTTCAATCGGCTCATCGAGGATCTCGCCGACAGGCGGCTCGATCGCGACGAGGCCTTCCGGCGCGCGCGCCAGCTCGACGAGGCGATGGCGGCCCACGACGACGACTCGCAGCAGGCCCTTCGCGAGGCACTGGCGCAGCTCGGTGCGGAGCTGCAGCGCGCGGACCTGACGCGGCAGGCGGGCGAGTCGATGCGACGCGACGAGCGCGAGCGCGCCGAGCAGGCGATGCGCGAGCTCGCGCAGAAGGTCCGTGATCCGCGGACGTCGCGGCGCGAGATGGAACGCGCACGCGACGCGCTCCGCCGCGCGGCGCAGCAACAGCAGCCCGATCGACGGCAAGAGCTCGCCCAACGGCGCGAGGAGCTCCAGCGCTTGATGCAGCGCCAGCAGCAGCAGAAGCAGCAGAGCGAGCGCGATCAGCGCCTCTTGCGCCAGCGGCAGCGCGAGATCGAGCGCCTCGAACGCCAGCAGCAGACGGCGGAGCAGCAACGGCGCGAGCTCGAGCGGATGCAGCGCGAGATGGAGCGCGCCGCGCAGTCGATGGACCAGCAGGACCGCGAGCAAGCGGCCCAGTCGATCGAGCGTGCGGCCGAGGACATGAATCGGATGGCGCGCGAGCAGCAGTCCCAAGAGCAGCTGCGCCAGATGCGCGAGCGGGTCTCCGAGCTGCGGGAGCTGATGCGTCGGCAGCAACAGCAGCAGCAGGCGCGCGGTCAGCAGGGACGCGGCCAGCCGCAGCAGGGGCAGCAAGGGCAACAGGGACAACAAGGGCAACAGGGCGAGGGCCAGCAGCAGGGCGAAGGCGAAGGCCAGGGCACGGGGCAGCAGGCGCGCATGGAGCGCTTCGCCGGTCGCGCGCGCGGCCAGAACGAGAACGGCGGCCAGGGACAACAGGGACGCGGCCAGGGCCAAGGCGGGCAACAAGGGCAAGGCGGCCAAGGCCAAGGCGGTCAGGGCCAGGGCCAAGGCGGCCAGGGCGACCAGCAGGGCGAGGGCGTTCGTCAGGGTACGGGCATGGGCCAGGCACCGATGGGCCGTGGCGAAGGACCGGGCCAGGGCGGCGACCAACCAGGAGGCGGCGGCGAAGGCCACGACCAACAGGGCGGCACGCGCGGCGGGGTCGGCACGAGCGATCGATCGCTCCAGGATCCGACGCAGCTCGCGGGCCGTCGCGACGACGTGCACGTGCGCGGCGAGCAACGTCAGGGCCCGTCGCGCAGCCAGGTGATCCTGGGCGCGGCGGATCGCGGCTTCGCTTCACGCGAGTACCGGCGCGTCTACACGGACTACAGCCGCCACGCGGAAGAGGTGCTCGAGCGCGATCAGATCCCGGGCGGCTATCGCTTCTACGTGAGGCGGTATTTCCAGCTGATCCGACCGCGCG
>JADZFZ010000014.1 GCA_020854145.1 Deltaproteobacteria bacterium
CCCGAGCGTCTAGCGAAGGGCGTGAATTCCGAGTGAGCCCGAGCCCGCGGCCAGCGGGCGACGGCGAAGTCGCAACACGCCCGAGCGTCTAGCGAAGGGCGTGAATCACGGAGGCAGCTGATCGAGCCGCGCCTGCACGCGCAACATGCCCAGCCGGCCCTCTTCGGCGCACGTGACCGAGTATCGCGACAGTCCCGCCGCCGAGCTGTAGGACGAGCGCGCCAAGCTCAGGTGCGTGCGCGCCATGCTCCGGTAGCCGGCCACCACGGGCTCCGCCGCGGGCCGCGCCGCGCGAAGCCGTGTCAGCACGTCGCCGAGACGCTCGTCGGCACGGCCCATGCGCACCGTCGCGCACGTGTTGATGTCGTATGCGCCGAAGACCATCGCGTCGCCGTACCGCTGGAACGCCCGATCGCGGGCCTGGATGCGCTCGACGATCGGGGTCGTCCCGTAGGACGCGAGCGGAGGAACGTCGGTGATCGCGGCGAGCTCGACGTCGCCCAAGCCCACTCCGGCGTACGCGCGCGCCCGCGACTCCGGCGAGCCGTGCGTGGCCCCCGACGTCGCTCCGAGCACCTGGTCGTACGCGGCGCGTGCGGCCGCCAGGTTCCCCGTGGCGAGCCCCGCGCGACCGCGCTCGAGCGGAGCGCGCAGGTGCGCCGGGATCGCCGCATCGAGCGCCTCCGGCGAGAGCGACGGCAGCGCGCTCGTGACCGGCGGCGCGATCGGAGCGACCGCCACGTTCGTCGTCGCACCCACGACGATCGGCGCGGGGGACGGTAGCGCCGAAGCGCGCGCCGGCTCGTCCCGGTTCGTGAGCGACACGAGCAAGAGCGCGAGCACCAGCGCTCCGGCACCGAGGGCTCCGACGACGATCGCGAGCAAGAGCGCGAGGCGCCCGGCACCCGACGGCGCGCGGGCCGCGACCGGCGGCGCGTGTGCCGCGAAGGGCTGCCCCGGGACCGGTCCAGCGCCTGGATGGGCGCCAGGGGCCGGAGTCGCCGACGAGGCCGCGGCGAGGCGCGCGAGGCCGGCCGGATCGACGGGCATCGTGGCGTGCGCTCCCGTCGGCGGGATCTCCGGGCCCGGCACGCCCGGCCGGAGCGCGCCCGGACGTGCTCCGACCGTTGCGTACGAAGCCTCGCGCGCAGGCACCGTGCTCTGGATCGCGCGCGGCGCGGACCCGGCGACGGGGGCGACGGAAGGTCCGCTCGGCGCGCCGAGCGACGGCGTCACCGGCAGATCGAGCGTCGGCGCAGCACCGAGCGGCGTGGGCTCGCCGAGCGTCCGCAACACGCGAAGCATCTCGACCGCATCCGGGAACCGCGCGTTCGGATCCCGCGCCATCGCGCGCTCGACGACCGCGATCGCGCCGGGAGGCAGGCCGGGTCGGATCTCGCCGAGGGGTCTGGGCGGGCCCGTCAGCACGGCACCGAGCGCGTGGTCGGCGCTCACCTCCGCGTAGGGCGGACGCCCGCCGAGGCACGTGTAGAGGATCGCGCCCACCGCGTAGAGGTCCGCCCGCGCATCGATGCTCGGATCGCCGAGGGCCTGCTCGGGCGCCATGTAGCGCGGTGTCCCGAGCACGTGACCAGGCAGTGTGAGCGGCGACGATCCACCCTGCGCGGCAGGGCTCCGGGCCATCCCGAAGTCCAGGATCTTCACCACCTCGGTGCCGTGCTCGCCGATCGCGAGGAACACGTTTCCCGGCTTGAGGTCGCGATGGATGATCCCGCGGGCGTGCACCGCCGCGAGCGTCTCGAGCATCGGGAGCACGACGGACAGCGCCTGCGACACCCCCATCGCGCCCCGTCGCGTGAGCCTGTCCGCGAGCGTCTCGCCCTGGAGGTACTCCATCACGAGGAACGGCCCGGAGCTCGGATCGTGATCGAGGTCGGTGACCTCGACGACGCCCGAACGCGCGCACGCGGCGGCCGCGCGCGCTTCGCGGTGGAACCGCTCGACGACCGAGCCTTTGTCCACGAACTCGGGCAAGAGCACCTTGATCGCGACCCGGTGACCGACCGCGAGGTGCTCGGCCTCGAAGACGGCGCCGACGCCACCCTCGCCGAGCACGCGCACGATCCGGTAGCGGCGCGCGAGCGTCCGCCCCACGAAAGACTGCGTCCAGCCGTCGACCGATCGCGACGTCACCGCGCGCGATGGTAGCCGTCAGCCCGGGACGAAGCAGCCATGGATGGGAAAAGGCACGTGCTGCTCCATCCACGCCCAGCCGATCGCGCCTTCTCCGATGCGGGCCGCGTCGAGGATCGCGACGCCGCTGCGATGTCGCTCCGCGTCGTACGCGAGCGTGAGCAGCCAGCCGTCGTCCTCGCCCGTCGCGCCGTCGCGCGGCACGAACGAGGCCTCGCCCGGGCAACGCCACCGGCCGAGGTCGCCGACCTCCACGTCGCCCGTCTGCACGTCGAGCTTGGCCACGAGATCGCGATGCTCGCGCGTGAGCATCGGGTAGACGTATCGATAGTCGTGCGTCTGCGCCCGCGCGGCCGTGGTCGGGAAGTCGACGACCTCGGAGGCGATCGTCTCCCGATCTCCCTTCATTCTCGCGGGATCCAGCGTGATCCGGTCCAAGCGGCTCTTGGCGCCGCGCACCCACGCGCGGCCGCTGCGCGCGTCGATCACGTTCATGACCTCGGGCGCATCCATCGTGTCGTAGGCGCACACGTCGGTCACCACCGTGCCGTCGTCGCGATCGAACGCGTTGGCGAAGTGGAAGTGGAAGAACGTGTCCATCCGGAAGCGCGTCACGCGGTGCGGAGGCGCGCGCTCGACGAGCAATACCTCGCTGCCGAGCTCGGGACGCCACTGCATCGGCTCGGCGGGTGCCGACAGGCCGAAGATCACCGGCAGCAGGCGCACGCGGACCGGGTGCGCGACGAAGACGAGCCAGCGCTTCGTGAGCGCGAAGTCGTGGAGCATCACGACGAAGCCGCCGAGCGGGACGCTCGTCAGGTGTCGGGCCGCGCCGGACGCGTCGAACGCATAGACGTGCAGCGACGTCGTCATCGACATCTCCATCGAGAGGCCCGACGTGTACGTGACGCCCGACTCCGGGTCCGTTCGGCAGTGCGCGTTCGTCATCTGCCGGAGCACCCCGCCGAACGGATCGGGTCCGCGCGTCGAGAGCGTCTCGGGGTCGATCGCGATGGGGACGCCCATCTCGGGCATCGCCCAGAGCTTCCGGCCGATCGCGAGCACGTGGATGTTGGTCGGGTTCTTCGCGCGCGCGAAGACGCGCTTGCGCCACAGCGGACCCTTCGTGAACCCGGAGCCGTAGAGCGCGCGCCCGGCCCGGCGCTCCTCGGTCAGGTCCGGCGTCTCGGTGACGCGCACCGCGCCCTCGACGCGTCCGTCGCGAAAGCGGAACGCGCTGATCGCCCCGTCGCCGTCGAAGTAGTGCACGTACGGCCGACCGAAGAGCTCGTAGAGCGCGGGCCCGTTCCGGTAGAACGTGCCGCGGAGCTCCTTCGGGATCGTGCCCTCGGTCGTGAGCGGCTCGAAGCCGTGCTCGCGCCCGAGCGTCTGGAACGCGCGCCCGAGCGCACGCCGCGTCTCCGGGATCTCGCCGTCGCGCAGCTCCGTCATCGCTCCTCCGTGCCCGTGCGCGACCTCTCTCGCGTCCTCGCGTCCAGTCGACCACGCGAAGGCCCGAGAAACCGCGGAAGTCCGCTGTGTGGCTCCGCCAGTCGCTCGATCGCAGTCAGGTCTCCTCGACCGACGCCTCGATCCACTCGCGGCCCTCTTGCCACGCGACGAGCACGTCGCCGGCGGTCACCTTGGCGTGGCCCGCGGGGCCCGAGCGCGCGTCGAGGGCGACGGCGCGCCGCACGTCGAGGTCGTCGTCGTCCGCGAGCGCGAGCTGCTTGCCGCGCGCGACGAGCGCGTACGCGAGCACGGCCTTGGTCTCGCCGATCGGGCGCACCACGAGCTGGCCGCGCTCGGTCGCGAGACGCGCGACGCGCGCGCCGCACGCGACGCAGAAGAGCGCGGCGGCCGGCACCGCGTGACCCACGGGACAGGTGCGCTTAGCCATAGGGCACCCCGTCGTTGGGGATCGCTTTCGTGAAGAGCTCCTCGAGCAACACCTCGAACGGGCTGCGCCTGAGCCACCGGTGCTGGAACTCGTCGCGCGGAGCGGACTCGTCGAGCAGCGTGCGCACCGTGTGGCGCAGCCCTTCGTCCATCGCGTGCGGCGAGGGCAGCCCGCTCGGGAACGAGGGCAGCTCCACCGCGTCCCACCCGAGGTACGACGACTTCGCGATGGGCGCCTGGCCCGCAGGCGCGGCTCCTCCGTCGCCCACGACGGGCAACGACCAGCTCACCTTGCGCGTGCCGTCGACCGTCGTCGTGTAGCCGACGATGCGGCGCATCGGCGTGGGCCCCGATGCCGCGCCGCCGAGCAAGAGCCCGTACGCGACGGCGGCCTTCGGGTGGGGCAGCGCCTTGAGCTTCTGCGCGACGACCTCGATCCTCGGCAGTTCGCGCCGAGGCTCCCTCTCCCCTGTGGGGAGAGGGCCGGCGTGAGGGGAGGCCACCAAGCTGGGCCCGATCTCCGCGATCACCTGCGCGACCCGCTCGGCCAGGCGCATCGTGATGAGGTGCTCTTCGCCGTAGGCGTCGATCACACCCGCAAAACCCCAACCGTTGCCGAGCGGGATCATCTCGACGACGAAAGGGTCCGGCCACGTGCCGTCGGCCTGCGTGGGCGCCTCTCCCGTCAAGAACGGCGCCACCACCAGGCGCGCGAGGTACTCGACGAGATACGCAAAGAACAGCGAGGCACGCCGCTCGGCCGTCGGGCGCTTGTCGGGCCTCACGATGGCGGGCGACTCGATGACGTGACGGATCTGCGAGGACTCGCGGATCAGCCTGCGCAAGGTCTCGATGCTCGTGCCGGCGACGAGGCAGTTGACCGTCTGCTCGCTCGCGCCCGCGAGCGCGGCGACGTAGGTGCCGCCCGCGTACCGGAAGCTCGTGACGTACTGCGTGATGGGCGGACGCTGGCTGTCGGCGTGCGGCCACATGAGCACGAGGTCGGTCGTGCCGCCGCCGACGTCCACCAGCAGCCGGCCGTGCGTCTTGGTGCGATCGAGGAAGCCGAGCCGCCCGCCGACGGCCGCGGTGTTCGACTCGTCGCCGGCCTGCGCCGGGTCGGGCACGGTCACCGTCAGGCCCGTGGCGTCGCCGATCCTGCGCGCGACGCGGTTCCACATCTCGCCGAGGCCCGTGCGGTCGCGATCGCGGAGCACGAGCGGGAACGCGTAGCGCACATCGACGTTGGCGGGCGCGACCTCGCCGAGGCCCGCGTAGATCTGCCCGAGCGCGAAGAAGACGGCGAGATCGAGGTAGACCTCCTGCAACGCTGCGGCCGTGCGCTCCTCGCGCAGCTGCGCGGGCAGGATCTGACCGCGCCACTTGAGCTCGCTGATGACGTGATCGCGCTCCGGGTAACCGACGCGCACGCCGGCGGTCGGGATCGCGTACTCCTCGATCGGCCGCAGCGCGCGGATGCGCTCGGGATCCGGCGGGAGCTGTCGCGTCGGCGCGGCGAGCAGGATCTCGCTCGGCAAGAGATCGCCCTTCGGGCCGAAGCCCGTGTGCGGCAGCCACGTGTCGGGCGCGTCGTGCTGGCGAGGCTCGGCGCCGGACGCGAAGAGCACGTCGTCGCGCGCGCCGCCGCTGCGCGACGGGAACGGAAGGAGGTGCGGCTGACCCTGCGGGTCCTGGTACGCGATGCAGGTGTTCGACGTCCCGAAATCGACGCCGAGGGCGAGGCCGAGCGCGGGCGCGTACGTGGCGTCGCCTCCAGGCAGGAGGAAGAGCCCGCCGCCCGCGGCGCGATCGCGCTCCTCGAGGCGCATCGCGAGCCAACGCGGACGTTCGGTCGTGCACGCCACGCGCGACGCGCCGCCTGCGGTCTCGACCGCGATCTCGTGCATGCGGTCGGCCGCGTCGATCCAGCCGACCGACAGCGGCCGCTCGCGCGCGAAGAGCTTCTTGCCTTCGGGCTCCACCGCCGCGACCGAGAGGAAGAATCGCTTCCACGCGCGGAACGGGACGCGCGGCCAGAAGCGCACGTTGACGCCGCGAAACGCGTCGCGCTCGGGATCGGTGGTCAGACGCCCCGCGTCCGCAGCGAGCAGCGGCAGCTCGACGCGCACGGGCGCGGCCAAGCCGTGCAGAGGAAGCTCGACCTGATAGCGGCCGCGCGCGACCTGCGCGGGCGCGAGCGCGCCCGTGTCCACGCAATCGACGAACGCCGGCATCACCGGTACGTCCGGCACCTTGAACGTCCCGTCCGTCAGCCGGAACACGGGCACCGCCGGGAAGCACACCTCCTCGGGCCGCAGCACCTCGAGCTGGCGGAAGCGCAGCCGCAGCTCGCCGATGGCGATGACGCCACCCTGCGCCGGCACCAGCGATCCGGCGGTCTTCCACAGCACGAAGCCCGGCTCCTTCGCACGCGCGCGGTGCACGATGCCGAGCGCATCGAGCGGCACGTCGTGCGCGGTGCCGCACGCCGGGCAGAACGCGGTGAAGCCGTGGTCGGGGCGAACGCCGATCTCGCCGGGCTCGAGGCGATCGGGCCCGATGCGCAGCTCCATCTTCAGGCTCGCCAGATCGAGGCCGCAGCCGCCGCGCTCGGGTGCGCACCGGAAGAGCGCGCGATGGACGGCGTGCGAGGCCGTGCGCGCGACCGAGGCGGAAGAGGCGTCGGTCATCCTTCCTCCTCCGCGAGGGCATCGCGCACGAGCGGCAGCACGTGGCCCGAGGGCAGGTCCACGCGCGTGACCCTGGTGGCGCGCGCGCCGAGCGGAGCGACCGGGCCGCCCCAGGCCCATCGCGCGAACGCCTCGGCCGCGGCGAGCGCCAGCTGCGCCCCGCGGTCCTCGCCGCCGGCGCGCTCCCGGTAGGTCGCGACGAACCGCTGCAGGCTGCCGAGCCGGAGGCTCGCGTCGCGTTGCGCGCCGCCGTCGACGATGCGCGCGTAGATCGCGTCGGTGGCGTCGATCGGACGTTCCGTGCTGCTCTTGCTGAGCTCGGCGAGCGAGTGCGCGTCGCGGATCGGGAGCTTGCCCTGATAGAGCGATGCCTCTCCGGTGAAATACGCAAAGAGCAAAGATCCCACCGCGCGCAGATCGCCGAAGTCGAGCTCGCCGTTCGACTCGATCCACGCCGCGGCGCGTCGGTCGGGTCCCGTGCCCCACTCGAGGAGCACGCCCGCGCCGCTGCCGACGGTGCGCAGCGCGTCGAGCGTCGGCAGCGACGCACCGTCGCGCATGCGTCGTTGCGCTTCGTCCGAAAACACTACGGGCGCCGATTTGCTCGCGGGATCGGCGGCGCGCGCCGGGATGCGGAGCACGTCGGGGTACGCGAGCGGGCTTCGCAGGATGCGCGCTTGATCGACGGTGGCGCCGCCATCCGCGATGGCGATCTGCGCGAGCAGCTCGCCGAGGTGCGTGAAGAGCCCGTCTTCTCCAAGCAAACGCAACGAACGCGCAGCGACTCCGACGGCGCCCGCGCCCGACTCGCGCACGATGGTGCCGGCGCCGGCGAGCAACGGATCGGCGCCCGGGGCGACCGACGGCGTGAGGATGCGGAAGACGATCTGGTCGCCGGGATCGAGGGCGACGATCGCGCCGCGCCCTCCGTCGGGGCGGAAGCGCAGCGTGCACATCTCGAGGATCTGCCGCGCGAAGCCGGGCTCGAGCACCGGGAAGTAGAGGCGTCGCACCTGCGTGCGTCCTTCCGGGTCACCCGCCTCGACGGGCATCGCGACCTGGAACGGCCCGACCAGACGTGCATCGGATGCGAGCACGCGCAGGCCGGGAGACGGCGGCGTGCTCGACGCCACGAGCTCGAGCGCCTTCATCCACGGAACCGCACGCGGGTCCCACACGGCGGCGAGCGACTCGCGCGCGTCGGCGAGCAGCTCGAGCGCACGGGGCAGGCGCGTGTCGCCTTGGATCTTCTGATGGAGCGCCTCCCAGTCGCCGTCGCTGCGCCGCGGGCTCGGCCAGAAGAGCGTGCGCGGGTGCGTGCCCCCGAACGAGACCGTCGTGTCGCCGAGCTTGCCGCGAACGAAGCCGAAGTAGCGCGTGTCGGGCTCGACCCGCGCCATCGCCTTGCCGAGCTTACCGGCGCGCTCGGCGAGATCGACGAGCGTGACCTCGAGGTGACCGAGCACGACGCCGAGCACGAGCCGGCGGTACTTCTCGATCATCGGGTCGCCCTTGACCCCGCGGAGCAAGAGCATCCCGAGCGTCTCGGCGAGCGCGAAGGGCGTGGGGAACGAGCGGGCCTCGAGCCGGTGCGTCGTCGGATCGATCCGCGGGCGCAGGTCGCCCGGGATGTCCTTCAGGATCGTGAGCCCCGGTCGTGCGGGATCGGTCGAGCCGGGCAGGAGCAACCAGTGGGGCATCGCGCGCCTACGCGGTCGCCCAGGTGAAGAGGCGCTCCTCGAGCTCGAGGGCGACCTTCGCCACGTGCGGCTTCTCGCTCCCGCGCGGCGGTGGGATCGGTGCCTTCCAGGCCTGCTCGAGCACGGCCTTCCGATCGGCGTCCCCTTTCGTGGCGACGGCGAGCCGCTCGGGAAGCGCCTGTTTCCCGAGCAGATCCTCGACCCAGGCGAGCGCGAAGCGCAGCTGCCGCTCCTCGGCGCGGAAGCACGCGGCCAGGCGTTTGGTGAACGTCTGCGGCTTCACGTCGGCGGCCTTGGCGTGATCGCGGATGGTCTGGTGCAGACCATCGACGTACTTGCGACCGAGCAGCCCGAAGCCGTCGGCGATGTCGTCCGCCTTCTCCGCCGCGAACTCGAGGAGCGACGCGGCGACGACCGCGGATCGGACGCGCTCGGTGAGCGTCTTTCCGCCGTGCCACGTCGCGGAGAGCAGCTCGTCCTCCTGGGCGTCGTCGTGACCGAACGCGTAGACGTGACCGTTGCCTTCGGTCTTCTGCGCATCCGGCAAGAGGAGCAAGCCGCGAGCAGCCACCAGGTGCAGGAACGACGGCCGCTCGTGGACGGCGCCGGTCTGGGTCGTGAGCATCCCGACGCGTTTGAAGGGCTGCCCGGGCACCCCCAGCAACATGGCTCCCGACAGGTCTCGCCGCGTGTCCGAGAAGAGGTACTCGACGCCGTGGCGCGCGTTCTGGTCCATGCCGGGATCGGTGATGTAGGCACCCGAGCCCGACCCCGCCGAGAACCAGCGAAGCAGAAAGGATCCAAAGATCGGCTTGTCGGGACCGACGCGCACGCGAAGCTGGCGCACGAGCTGGTGCACGAGGCCTGCACCGGTCCCGCCGACGAGCGAGCCCGTGAAGAAGATGCGGTCGAAGGAGCGCGCGTGGTCGAGCACGAGCCCGAGCGAGTCGATCTGGCTGACCGCGATGACGGTCGAGCCGACGTTCGGCCGGGCGAACATGCCCTCCGAGACCTGCGTTCGCCCTTCGGTCTCGTCGAAGAAGAGCTCGAAGAGCCAGCGCTCCTCCTCCGGCGAGCGCGGGTCCACGAGCAGCGACTCGAGCGTGGCGTGCGGAGCCGCCGTGCGGTCGTACGTCGGGATGAACTTCGCGCCGCCCGGCAGCGGGTGCGGCATCGGCTCTTCGGCCCCCGTCGAGAGCGTGCCGCCGAAGTGTCGGAGCGCGTCCGAGAGCGCGCCCTTGTCGTCGTTGTCGATGACGGTGCACTCGATCGGAGGCAACGCGCGCAGGCGCACCAGACGCGCGGCGGCGAGCGCCACGTGCTGCCCGGTGCCCCCGACGGCGAAGAGCATGTCCGACACGCGGCCCCGTTCATCGAAGGAAAGCCGCAGAAAGTCAAGCGAACGACACCGCGGGCTCACCGAAGACCGTCCATGTCCCCGGGGCGGTGACCCGAACGATGGTGGTGGATACCGGGAATGGCAGACTCCAGCGGTTCGCTGCACGAGGAGTCGTCCGACCGTCGGGGTGCACCATGATAGTGTACTGAGATGGTCACCCGAAAGACGAAGGCGGTGGTCAGCGCGGATGCCGACGACTGGCAGAGGGTCGAGTCCCTCGTGGGTCAGGGTCGTTACCTCAGCGCATCGCAGTTCGTGCGCGAAGCCGTCGCGGAGAAGCTTGCTCGTCTCGATGCCGCCACCCTCGACGCAGCTGTCCAGCGTTACGTCGAGATGGGGTATGCGACGGAGGACGTCGATCTCGTGGAGGCTCAGGCCTTCGACGGGAAGAAGCCAACGGCCCGGCGCAGGACGCGGCGTGATCCGCGGTGAAATCTGGTGGGCGCGCCCTTCGCTGGTCGGCGGCTCTCGCAAGCGCCGGCCCTTCGTGATCGTGTCCAACGACGTCTTTCATCGAAATACGGCCTATCCGAAGGTTCTCGCGGTCCACGTCACGACGGCTCTCCACGAGAAGGGACCCTTCCCTTGGGAGGTGGAGCTGCCGCGCGGGGCGGCGGGTCTCGGTTATCGCAGCACCATCAAGTGTGGCGAGGTCTACACGCTGCTGAAGGCCGATCTCGAGGAGCTGTGTGGTGCGCTCACGCGCGAGCAGCTCGCGACCGTGGACGGCTGCCTCCTCTTGGCGCTCGGTCTGCCGCGCTGAAGGCACCCACGCGTCGCACGACGTGACAGCCTCTCGTGCCGGAGGGTCGGGCGCGACAGCGATGGAGAGCGTGACGAGCAGCCGTCCGCTCGTTGTCGTGGCTCGAAAGGCGCTGGCGTCGATCCGGACGTAGCCGTCCGCGGGGTAGCCGTACGTGGGGAAACGCTGCTGTGCGTTCCACGCGACGTGCTGAATGCCGGGCGCGGGCGGGCCGGCTTCGCCTCTCTCACCGGGAGGACCAGGCGGGCCTTGCGCGCCTGCGGCACCGGGGAGCCCGTGCCACGCCCAGGTCGGCCGATGGCCAGGTTGCTCCAGATGGGAATGGTAGATACCGTTGGCGAATGGCAGACGTCGTTACCATCGATGCGGCGGGGCGACTGGTCATCCCGAAGGCGATTCGCGCGAGGTTGCAGCTCCGCGACGGGTCTCGGCTCGAAATCAGGGAGGAAGGTGGCCGCATCCTTCTCGAGCAGGTCGCGGACGCGGGTGTCCCTGTCGAGGTCGAGGGGCTGCTCGTGATCCGCGGACGGCTGCTCCGGGAGGTACCCGATCACCGCGAGCTTCGTGCCGACCGGATCCGATCGCTGGGTGGCGTCATCCGGTGAAGGTCGCGCTCGACACCTCCGTCGTCGTGGCCGGATTGGTGGAGGACCATCCGCATCACGCACGTGCGGCATACTGGCTGCGCGCGCGGCGCAAGGTGCAGTGCGTCGCGAGCTGGCACGCATATGCCGAGGCTTGGGCCGTGCTGACTGCGTTGCCCATCGAGCCTCGTGTGACGGGTGACGTCGCGGCGGGCGTGCTCGAGCGATTGCGACGAACCGTGTCCTTCGTGTCGCCTCGCACGACCACGTACCCCGCGGCGGTGGCCCGATGCAGCGCGCGAGGTCTGCGCTCGGGTGCCGTCTACGATGCGCTGCACCTCGTCACAGCGGAGGCCGAGGGGTCGGACCTGTTCCTCACCTTCAACGTGCAGGACTTCGCGCGACTCGCCGAGCCGGGTGGTCCCCGCATCGCCGCGCCGGCCGATCCCCCCGGCGCGGCGCGGTGACGCGGTCTGCCTATTTCCCCAGGCGATTCCAGATCAGGACGATGAGGAAGTACGCGACCGCGACGGGGGCGGCGCCGAGGATGAGGGCGCGTGGCCAGTCGCCCATGCCGGCGAGGATCAACGTCGACGAATAGTCCTCGCACGCGACGCACGACGCGAAGTTCGGGTCGCGCATCGGGTCGAGCGCGACGAGCACGACGGCGGCCGCGGGGAAGAGAAGCAGCGGGATGAAGAGGTTGACGAGCTGGCGGAAGCTCCCGCGGCGCGAGAAGACCCAGTAGAGGCCGAGCGCGAGGAGCAGCGCGCCGACGTCGTAGGCGATGAACGCGATGAGGAAGGACCGGCCGGCGCGACGGCAGTCGTCGGCGTTGAGCTCGCCGCACGCGCTGTCGTCCATCTCGGGCGAGATGCCGGTCTCCGGCTCGTCGCCGTCGATCGGCTCTCCGTCGTCCCCGCCGGGGCCGGCGTCGGAGACTTCGTCGATCGGCTCTCCGTCGTCCTGAGCTGCGGCGACGGACGGAACGAAGGCGAACGCGCTGGTCGCGAACAGTAGGGCGAGGGCAACCGGTGCGCGCACGCGCCGTTCATCGGCCCGCGGACAGGCGAAGTCAAGTTAGGAAGGTGTTTGCGCAGAAAAGCGGCGGATGTCGGAACGCGCGGTAGGATCGCGCCGATGGTGCCCGACGAGCACCAGGATCCCAGCGAAGGCGAACGACCGTCGGGGATAGCGATCCCCGAGGATGCCTCTGTGCCTGCTCCGGGTCCCGGCGAGGGGCCCGAGGCGTCGGTGCCCACGAGCGGCGCCGAAGCCGCCGAGGTCCGTCCGCGCACGTCGATCGCCGAGCTGCCTCCGCTTTCGGTGGACCTCCTTCGAGATTGGGAACGTGACCGCATCGACGACTACCAGCTGCTCGGCTTCAAGCGTTACGACCCGCAGGCGGCGCTCGTACCGCTCGAGCTCGTCGCGCCGCGCGTGGCCACGCGCCGTCGCGAGGTCGAGGGCTTCCGGCGCGCGCCCGACGTCGTGCGTCAGAACCTCGCGACCGCCGTGCTCGAGCAGGGGATGCTCGATCGTCTCTCGGCGCGCTTCGCGAGCGACGAGGCCCGCGCCGCCTACCACGAGGAGCTCGGCATGAGCGCCGTCGCACAGGCCGTCCGCGCGCTCTCGCAAGACGACACCGAGCTCGACGACGGCGAGAACGAGAAGCTCGGGCTCATCGCGCGCCGGTTCGGTCTCGGACCGACGCACGTCTCGCGTGCCCTCGACGCCGTCAACGACGAGCGGAAGCGCCAGGAGCTGCCGCCGATCGTGCGCGTCGCAGGCCGCAAGACGTGGTCACCGCCGCTGCGTGGTCGGTTCCGTCGTCACGAGCCGTCGTCGCTCGAGGAGCTGCACGCCGCGATGGTGGCCGAGCCCGAGGAGGCGAGAGAGCTCGTGCTCTCGCAGCGGCTCGAGTGGTTTCTCGAGCAGCAGCGCGAGGTCGTGCTGATGCGCGAGGCCGCCGAGGTGCGCGAGACCTTCCGCGAGCGCGCGA
>JADZFZ010000015.1 GCA_020854145.1 Deltaproteobacteria bacterium
CCGAAGCCGCGAGGAGGTGGCGGCAGCTCGCTCCACGTGTCCGAGACCAGATCGAGCGCCCACGCATCGAGCGCCACGGTCAGACCGTCGCGGTGCCCGCCCGCGACGATGAATCGATCGCGCGCGACGTCGACCATGGCGGACGCTTCGGATCGCGGGCTCGGTCCCGTCGCTGCGAGCGGCGTCCACGCACCGGTGTCGAGGTCACGTGCCCAGGTGTCGTCGAACGGGTCGCCGTCCCAGCCGCCGAAGAGGATCGCGCGCCGCCGCGCGACGTCGACGCCGACGCTCGCGAACGATCGGAGGCTCGGACGCCGCTCGCCGGAGCGCGTCATCCATTCGCCCGGCTGCCCGCCATCGGGCCGTGGAGGGCGGGTCGCGTCGAGCCTCGCCGCATCGCTCGGACCGGCGTCGGGCATCGGCGTCGCTTCGCAGCCTCCCGCGAGCGCCGAGCACACGTCCGCCGGGAGATCCTCCGCGCTGGTCGGGTCGGGCGCGCACACGACGCCCGTGGTCAAGTCCACGCGAAACGGCGTCATGTCCGGGCAGCGGAACGACGGCCCGCTGCTCGCGCCGCTGTCGTAGACGCAAAAACCCGCCACGACGTCGCCCCCCGACCCGCATCGCCCGACGTCGGCGCCGTCACAACACGCGAGCGACACGAGCAACCAGACGGCTGCTCGTCCTCTCGTGGGCGGACGATCCGCACGCGAGCCGAGCACCTTCACGCGCACGCGTGGCGGGATGCCGAGCCGCCGCGCGGGGTCATGCCTCTTGCGTCAGGCGACGGATCTCTTCCTTGATGATCGTCTCGGCGAGCTCGGGCACGACCTCCCAGACGACCTTCTCGATCACCTCGCGCGACAGCTTCAGCACCGCGTCGGCTTGGTCGCGCGTGAGGCCCATCTCGCCCGTCAGCTTCGCGTCCATCGCGCTCGTCGCCGCAGCGACCGCCGCGGCGGCCTTCGGCGCAGGCGCCGCAGCCGGTGCCGCGGCGGGCTCGGGGGCGCGTGCCGCAGGCGCCGCCGCAGGCGCCGCAGCGGCAGGACGCGCCTGCGCGCCGCCGACGATCCCACCCGGTGCGACTTGCGGCGCAGCCGCGGCCGGTGCGGGCGCACGGCCGAGCGGGAGCGAGCCGCTGGCCGGAGCCGCGGGCGGACGCGGCGGAGGACCCGCGGGGCGCGCAGCCGGCGGGGCCGCTCCGGCTCCTGCCGCGCCGAACGCCATGGTCGCGCGACGGGGATCGATGCCAGCGGCGGGCGCCGCCACGACCGCCGCGGCCGCGGTCATCGCGACGGGCGCAGGCGCGGGCGCGGGCGCGGCAGCGACGGCCACGGCCGGGCGTGGGCGCGCGAGCACCTGGCTCACTCGATCGATCAGCGACTGCGTGTCGAACGGCTTCGAGATGTGGTCGTCCACGCCGCACTGCTTGCCGAGCACCTCGTCGTACGGGTGGTGCTGGCTGGAGAGCAGCACGACCGGGATGTCCGCGAGGCCTCCTTCGCGCCGCAAAGCGCGCGCGAGCTCGTAGCCCGTCATGCCCGTCATCGACGCGTCCGCGAGGACGATGTCGGGCCGATCCCCCCGCGCCGTCGCGAGGGCCGCCTCTCCCGAGGCCACGCCGACGACCCTGGCATCCTCCCCCCCGAAGGTCATCGAGATGACCTGTCGCATCGTCGCACTGTCGTCCGCCACCAAGATCTTGGTCGTCACGTAGGCCTCCGCCGAGCCCGTCGATACCCGTGATTCCCGCAGAATGTCAAGAGAAGTGCCTCGGGACGTCGCGAACGGGTCAGCCTTCGAGCGACAGCTGGCCCGGAGGAACGACGCGATCGCCGCGAACCTCGACGCCTTCGAGGGCGAGCAGCCGACGCTTCAGATCGAGCCCGCCGCTGTAGCCGCCGAGGCCGAGCCCCGCCTCGACGACCCGGTGGCAAGGCACCACGACCGGGATGGGATTGTCGTGATTGGCGCGACCGATGGCGCGCATCGCGCGGGGCTCGTCGATGTCTCGCGCGATGCCCACGTACGATCGCACGCGCCCTCGCGGGATCTTCCGCAATGCGTTCCAGACCCGGACCTGAAACGGCGTCCCCTGCGGATCGATCGGAAGCTCCAGCAGCTCGGGCTCTCCCGCGAAGTAGCGCAATAGTGCGCGCGCATACCGGATGGGCGGCTCGCGATCGCGCTCCACGCGCTCGAAGCGCTCGTCGAGCCACATGCGGAGCGCATCTTCCTCGTCGCCTCCGGGCTCGCTCGGCGGCAGTCGCAGAGCGACGAGCCCGCGGCGGCTCCAGGCGATCCAGAGCTCTCCCCAACCGTCGACGCGCAACGGCGCGTAGCGAACCGCACGGGTCCCGCTGCGACGCGCGCCCGACGCGCGAACGCCCCCTCGACGCGAGCCTGCGACGCGTTGTGCGGACACGCGGGCATGATAGCCTGGTCGTCATGAAGTCCGTGCGCGCGAGGGTCCTTCGCGTGGCGGGGGCCGGTGCCCTGGTGGCGCTGGCGGTCTCATCGGTCGGCTGCGGGCGCAGCTTCCGCGTCATCCATCGCGGCGACGTGCACTTCGAGCGCTGTTACGGCAGCGACTTCGACGAGCGCATCCCTGCCGAGTACAAGCTCGGTTGCTGGGCCAGCTGGCTGCGGCACTACACGTTCGGGCAGCCGCTCCACCGCATCCGCTATGCGGAGTCGCGCGTCGCCGCGATCACGGCAGGTCTGCCCGGGCCGCACCTTCCGAGCGCGCCGGTGCTGACGATCGTCGCGCCCGCGTACGCCGCGGACACCGCGGAGCCCGCCACGGACGCCGCCGCGCAGCCCGCACCGGGCGCAGCCCAAGCGCCCGTGCCCGACATCACGATCCCTCCGCGCACCGACAGCACGGCAGCCGCCGAAGCATCCACGCGGCCGACGGACGGTCCTGCGCCCAGCGCGCCCGCGGAGTCGCGTTGCGCCGCGATCTGTCGCACGGACTGGAACGCGTGCGTTCCCGCGTGCACGCAGCCCGAGACGCGCGACGTCTGTCGCAGCGGCTGCGACGACGAGCTGCGCACCTGCATGCGTGCGTGTCGCTGACGCCTCCGCACCGTCGAGCGTCGACGACGGCTGCCGACCGCGGTCGGCGCACGCGTGACCCCAGCACATCGCGCGTGCGTGGCCCCACGCGATGGCACGGAGCGTGGTGGCGCACGCTCCGATGACGATCCTCCGCGCTCACACGACCGCTCGCGGGGTCGCCGCCGCCCTCGCGCTCGCGGCGTGCGCGCCCCTCGACGACGACCCGATCGCGCGTCACGCCCAGCCGATCTTCCACGGGACCCTCGAGACTGGCGAGCCGGGCGTCGTCGCCGTTCATCACCCGCGTCCGGGCGCGACCTCGATCCGGCTCTGCACCGGCACCGTCATCGGCCCGCGCGCCGTCCTCACCGCCAAGCACTGCGTGCACGACGACGTCGGCGCGGACGCGTGGGCCCCCGTCGAGCCCGGCGCGCTGACGGTCGCCGTCGGCTACGACATCACGTCCGAGGACGGCGTCGCGGCAGAGGTCGGTGTCGTCGACCTCGCGACCACCGACGGGCCGTACACCCGCGACGACGCCCTGTCCGGCAACGACATCGCGGTGCTCGTCCTCGACGCCGACGTACCCGCGCCGGCTCGCGCGTGGTCGCGCGACGCACCCGTGGCGGGCAAGGACGTCCTCATCGCGGGCTTCGGGCTCACGCAGTCCGACGAGCTCGGCGTCAAGCACGCGGCGACCGCGACGATCAGCTCCGTGGCCGAGGGAGTCTTCGAGTCCGAAGGCGCGTCGTGGACCTGCACGGGAGACAGCGGCGGACCCGCCATCGACGTGGCATCGGGCGCTCTCGTGGGCGTCACGAGCATCGGGCCCCGCGGGTGCAGCACCTCGACGAGCTACTACACACGCGTCGACCGGCACGCCGCGCTCATCGACCGAGTGCTCGGCACGACGCCGACGCCCACTCCCGGTCCTGCGCCGACTCCGACGCCCACTCCCGCACCGACGCCGACGCCCACGCCCACGCCCGGACCGGCGGACCCCGACGGGGGCGGGCCGCCTTCGCCCCCGAGCGCCGTGCCCGAGGACGACTCGGGGGGGTGCCGCATCGCTCCTGCGAGCGGGTCGCGTCCGTCGCTGGCCTCGCTCGCGATCGCCGCAGCGCTCGTCCTCGTCGCGTCGCGGCGCCTCCGCGTCGCCCGCCGCGCGCGCATCCGACGCGACTGACAGTCCGCAGCGCGCCGGGCTCGTGGTACGACACCCTCGGTGGTCGCCACCGGCCAACAGGCACAGTGCCCCAACTGCGGTGGCCCGATCGTGTTTCGCGCGGGCATGTCGGGCGCCCTCGTCTGCCCCTACTGCTCGTTCGTCGTCGTCCGCACCGATCAGGATCTCGCGCTCCGCGGCAAGGTCGCCCGCATCTCGCCGACCCAAGCGCTCATCGGCCTCGGCGCCTCGGGCAACGCCGGCTCCACGCGTTTCAGCGTGCTCGGCCGCGTGCAGCTCGATCACGGCGCGGGCCCGTGGGACGAGTGGTACGTCGTCGCCGGAGACGGGACGTGGGCCTGGCTCGCGCAGGCGCAGGGCAAGTGGCTGCTCACCCGCGAGTCGCCCGTCCCTGCCGGGCTCGTCCCATCGTGGGATGCCGTCGCGCCCGGGTCGCAGATCGCCATCGGCAACGTCACGTGGACCGTGCAGGAACGCGGCGTCTCGCGCGTCGTGTCCGCGGAAGGCGAGCTCCCGTTCCCCATCGAGCCGGGTGGCAAGGGCCTCTACGCCGACCTCGTCGCTCCGGGTGGTCGTTTCGCCACGCTCGACATCGGGGACGGCCGCGACCCCGTCCGGCTCTTCGTCGGCGACGAGCTGCCCGAAGGTGCGCTGTCGTTCGAGTCCACGGGCATCCGGGGCGAAGAACCAAAAGTCAAAACGGGCAATCTACAATGCCCGACGTGCGGCGGCCCGGTCCCGCTCCTGTCCGCCGACAAAGCGGAGTCGGCCGTCTGCCCGAGCTGCAGCTCGCTCCTCGACGTCGACAAGGGCGCGTTCCGATTCGTCGAGCAGCTGCGGCAGCAGCCGATTCGACCCTACATCCCGCTCGGCACGAAAGGCGTGCTCCGCGGCGAGGAGTGGACGGTCATCGCCTTCATGCAGCGGCACTGCGTCGTGCAGGGCATCGCCTACGCGTGGCGCGAGTACCTCCTGTTCGACGAGACGCGCGGGTTCCGGTGGCTGCTCGAGGACAATGGCCATTGGACGTTCATTCGCACCGTCAGCCCCGCCGAGGTGAACGACCAATACTCCCGTGCGACCTGGAGAGACCCGAAAGGCGGCACCCGCTCGTTCAAGCGATTCGCCGCCAACGTCGCCGTCGTCGATTACGTGTCGGGCGAGGTCTATTGGAAGGTCCGGCTCGGAGAGCAGGTCGTGGCGACCGATTACATCGATCCGCCCGAGATGCTCTCGAAAGAGGAGAGCGACAACGAGGTCACCTGGTCGCTCGGGACCTACGTCGAAGCCAAGGAGCTCTGGAAGGCATTCCGGCTGCCGGGCTCGCCGCCCGCCTCGAGCGGGGTCGCCCCGGCACAGCCCAAGAAGCCGTGGGCGCTCGGCGCCATCGTGGCGCTCGCCGTCACCGTCGGGATGTGCCTCGTCACCTGCAGCGTCAACTCGTCGCGGCCCCATCGCGTCTACGTCGATGGGCCGATCCAGCTCGGCAGCTACAGGCCGCCGCCCGTGCCCGGAGCTCCCGCCACCAGCGATCCCACCGACGCCTACTTCACGCAGCCCTTCCACGTCGCGGAGGAGACGGCGCTGTCCGTGGAGATGAGCACGACGAACCTCGTCAACGGCTGGGCCGGCGCGGCCATCGCGCTCGTCAACGACACGACGGGCGACGTCTACGAGTTCGATCTCGAGACGGAACGGTGGAGCGGCTACGAGGGCGGTGAGTACTGGAGCGAAGGCAGCACCTCGGCCTCCGAGCGCATCGGGGAGGTCACTCCCGGCTGGTACCTGATGCGCATCGACCCGGAGTGGAGCCAGACCTCCGGGCAACCCTCGGCGACCCTACGCGTGGCGACGGCGGATCGTGCGCTGACGTGTGCGATATGCCTCTTTCCGTTGGCTTGGCTGCCCGCGCTCTTCGCGTTCTTCCTATCGCGCGCGCACGAGACGAAGCGTTGGTACAACTCGAACCCTTAGAAGCACATACCCACCCTCGGAGGGTGGGCACGAGACACGAGCTCCCACCCTCCGGGTGGGCACGAGACCCGCAGATCTCCCACCCTCCGGGTGGGGCCGAGACGGATGGACCCACATGTTGAGACGCCTCGCCTACCCGCTCTTCGGTGCCGTGATCCTCGGCGGCTACTCCGCCGCGATGGTCGCGGACTGGGATCCCGTGTCGAACGTCTCGCGTTCGGTGCTGTCCGCGGAGGCTCGTCGCACGCCGGGAGCCTATCGGGCTCCCATCTTCTGGACGGGCACCGGATTCACCGGAGGCAAGTGAGATGCAGCGATTCGACATCGTCAACGAGCTGCGCGACGCCGCGATCCATTTCAGCGCGGCGCTCTGTTACTCGCTGGTGGGTCTGCTGCTCTTCGGCGCGGCCTTCCTGATCCTCCAGAAGATCGTCCCCTTCTCGATCCGCAAAGAGATCGAGGAAGACCAGAACACCGCGCTCGGCATCGTCATCGGAGCCGTCTTCATCGCGATTGCCATCATCGTGGCAGCCGCGATCCAGGGCTGACGGATTGCGGCGTTGCGCCGTGTCCCGCTGCTCTTCCTGACCGTCCTCGTCATCGCGACGTGCGGGCTGGTCTACGAGCTGCTCGCGGGCGCCGTAGCGAGCTACGTGCTCGGCGACTCCGTCACGCAGTTCAGCCTGGTGATCGGTCTCTATCTGTCGGCCATGGGGCTCGGCAGCTATCTGTCGCGATTCGTCGACGTGAAGGTGGCGAGAGTCTTCGTCGAGGTCGAGCTGGCGACTGCGTTGTTGGGCGGCGCATCGACTCCCTTGTTGTTCCTGTCGTTCGCCATGACCGACGTGTTCCGCGTCGTGCTCTACGGAACCGTGATCGTGGTAGGCGCGCTCGTCGGGCTGGAGATCCCGCTCCTTCTCCGGATCCTCAAGGACGAGCTCGAGTTCAAGGAGCTCGTCGCCAAGGTCCTCTCGCTCGATTACCTGGGAGCGCTCGCAGGATCGCTGCTCTTCGCCATCGTCTTCGTGCCGGAGCTCGGCCTGGTGCGTACGTCGCTGCTCATGGGCCTTCTCAACGGAGCGGTGGGGCTCGGCAGCACGTGGCTGCTCGCGGACCGGCTGGGCGCCGCGGTGCTCGGGCTCCGCATCCGCGCGGGTCTGGTGTGCGCGCTGATGATCGTCGCGGTCGTCTTCTCGGGAGAGATCACGCGATTCGCGGAAGACGACCTCTACACCGATCGAATCGTGTTCGTGCGACAGACTGCCTATCAGCGATTGGTGCTGACGCGCGGTCGGACCGGGACGTCGCTGTACATCGACGGCAACCTCCAGTTCTCGAGCCTCGACGAGTACCGCTATCACGAGGCGCTCGTGCACCCCGCGATGGGTGCGGCACGCGAGCGCAGGAACGTTCTCGTGCTGGGAGGCGGCGACGGTCTCGCGGTGCGCGAGGTGCTCAAGCATCCGGAGGTGCGACGCGTGGTGCTGGTGGATCTGGATCCCGGCATGACGTGGCTCGCGCGCAGCTTGCCGCCCGTGCGCGAGCTCAACGGCGACAGCCTGGGTGACCCGCGCGTCCGCGTCGTGAACGAGGATGCGATGGTCTGGCTCGATGGCCGCTACGGGCGTGCGGCACCGCGCACGGGTCGCGAGACCTTCGACGTGGTGATCGCGGATTTCCCGGACCCCAACAACTTCTCTCTCGGGAAGCTCTACACGCGGCGATTCTACGGCCTGGTCCGCGCCGCCATGTCCGCGTCGGGCGCGTTCGTCGTGCAGAGCACTTCACCGCTCTTCGCGAGACAAGCCTTCTGGTGCATCGCCGAGACCGTGCAATCGGCTGGGTTCCACGTTCGGCCCTATCACGTGGCCGTTCCCTCGTTCGGCGAATGGGGCTACGTGCTCGCGCGCACCGAAGCATTCGACGTCCCGAGGCACCTTCCTTCGGGCCTGCGTTACCTCGAGCACGAGATGCTCACGTCGATGTTCCGATTCGCCGCCGACATGGAGCGGATCCCGGTGGAGATCAATCGACTCGATAATCAAGCGCTCGTCCGATACTACGAGCGCGAGTGGCGCCGATTCCAATAGGCACCCACGCGGAGTTCCGAGTGAGCCCGAGCCCGCGTGAGCGGGCGACGGCGAAGTCGCAACACGCCCGAGCGTCGAGCGAAGGGCGTGAATTCACTCCACCGGCCCCTCACCCTGCCTCTCCCCGCTGCGCGGGGAGAGGGGACGCGCGTCGATGGCCGCGGGCGCGAATTCAGCCGCCGTCGTCGGATGAGCCCATGTCCGCGGCAGTGCCCATGTCCCGCGGGCCGCTATCCGTCATCCCCGCATCGGGCGGAGGCGGAGGAGGCGGAGGAGGCGGAGGCGGAGGAGGCGGAGGAGGGGGCGGCGGAGGCGGGGGGGGCGGAGGCGGAGGAGGCGGCGGAGGCGCTGCGTCCTCCTCGGGCGGCCCGCCGTCGCCGGGAGGCGGAGGCGGCGGTGGTGGGGGCGGAGGCGGGGGCGGCGGCGGCGTCGCGCCATCGCCGGGAGGCGGAGGGGGAGGAGGCGCCGCGTCCGGCGGATCCCCCATGTCCGGCTCCACCATCATCATGCCGGCTTCGCCACCGTCGCCGTACATCGGGACGATGCCACCCTCGAGCAGCGTCAGGTCGTTGGTGCAAGCGCCGGCCGCACACACGAGCCCTTGCTCGCAGTCGCTCGCGCGCGTGCATGGCTGGCCGGCGCCCACGAGCGCTCGGTCGGAGCAAGCGACCAGGGCCGCCGCTGCGACGAGCCCGTGGAGCGACAGAGAGCGACTACCTCGCCGCATGGCGGCCAGTGTAGCGGATCGTCACTCGATCGTCGCGATGACGGCGCCCTCTTCGACCGGCTGCCCTTCGGCGACCTCGATGGACTTGATGATCCCGGACGCGGGCGCCTCGACCGGCATCTCCATCTTCATCGACTCGAGGATGGCGACGGTCTCGCCTTCCTCGACCGAGTCGCCGACGCCCTTCTCGATCTTCCACACCGTGCCGGTGATGTGCGCCTGCACCTTCGTCATGGCGGCGCACCGTAGCCGCGACCTCGCGACGGCGGCAAGCCCGGCGAGCGACGAAGCCGTTCGCGGCGCGACGGTCGCGCTCGTCCCTGCGGCGGCGAGCGCTCACACGGGACGGTCCGACCGACGGCCGCCTCGTTGACAGCGCGTGCGCGCACCGTGCTAGCTTTCGTCTCGACCGTGCACGTTGGAGAGCGTCTGCTGCCGACCCCTGCGGGCGCTTTCGGAGAGCGAGTCGATGGCCGAGCAAAAGGAGAACAGCGTCCTCGTCAACCTTCGCGAGCTGATGAACCTCGAAGAGGATCGGCTCAAGTCCGAGGAAGACGAGCGCAAGCGTAAAGAGGACGAGGAGCGCCGGCGCAAAGAGGAAGAAGCGCGGCGCATCCGAGAAGAAGAAGAGCGCAAGCGCCGCGAGGAAGAAGAGAAGATCGCGGCCGCGGAACGCGCCAAGCGCGAGGAGGCTGCGCGCCACCAGCGCGAAGCCGAAGCCGAGGCGCTGCGCGTTCGCCTCGAAGCCGAGCAGAAGGCGCGGCTCGCAGAGCAAGAGCGCCTGCTGCAGCACGAGCGCGAGGTGCACCAGATCAAGGCCCAACAGAAGAAGGGCATTCATCCGGGCATCATCGCGGGCATCGTGGTCGTCGTCCTCGGCGTGGGCGTGGGCGCGTACTTCGGCGTCATCCGACCGACGCTCGACGCTTCGGCGGCACGCGAAGCGCAGGCGCGAGCCCTCGCGCAACAGCAGGCCGAGGAACGGCGGCTGTCCGAGGAGCGCTCCCGCCGCGAACGGGAGGACCTCGTTCGACGCGCAGAGCAGGACAGCAGGCGGGCAGCCGAGGCCGC
The DNA here is from genome assembly GCA_020854145.1 of Deltaproteobacteria bacterium. Taxonomy (GTDB): domain Bacteria; phylum Myxococcota_A; class Polyangia; order Polyangiales; family JADZFZ01; genus JADZFZ01. The sequence goes on from JADZFZ010000015.1 coordinate 10,109, forward strand.
AGCCGCGGAGGCGCGCGCGCAGGCCGAAGCAGCTCGTGCCGCACAGACCGGCGGCGGCGGCGGCGGCGGCAGCGCGCGAAGGCCGCGTCGCTCCG
>JADZFZ010000016.1 GCA_020854145.1 Deltaproteobacteria bacterium
AGCTGGTTCGCGTGCGCGACCGTTCCGCTCGCGACGCCGCTCGACTCGTGCGACGAGGACACGTTCGTCGGAGTCGGGCTGAACGGTCCGCCGACCGGGTCGCTCACCGTTCCCACGCAGACGTCCAGCGGCGAGCCGCCCGAAGGGCTCGTCGTCTTCGGCATCGCGTGCGACGGCGGCGAGGATCTCGAGATCCCGGCGGGCGGAGTCGGCATCGACTCGATCTCGGACATCCGTTGCGAGGGCGCGCGCGACCAGCAGATCTTCACGACCACGGTCCCGGTGCAGTGCCCTGCACCGCCCGATGGGACGGAGGTGGTCGGCTGCGAGCGCAACGAGCCGAACACGCGTCCACCCCCGCTCGAGATCACCCTCGACGGAGAGGCCTGGACGCCCGACGCGCCGCTCGACATCGACACGCGCGAGGTCCACCGGGCGAAGTACGTCGTCGAGGTCGGCGTGCCCGACGAGACGGCGTACGAGTCGTACACGTTCCGCCCGTACGCGAGCACGGCGACCGAGACGCGCACCGAGGAGCTGCTCGTCACGTTCGGGTCCGACGGGGGACGGCTCGAAGGGCCCTACCGCGTGCTGTCCTTCGACCACCAGCGCGACGACATGGAGTACACGGCGCCGCGCGCCGAGACCGTGCCCGCGGACCGCGAGATCCGGTTCTTCTTCGTGACGCGCGACGACCGCGGCGGCATGCGCATGGAGACGCGCGTGGCCCGCGTTCGTCCCTGATGTCCCTGATGCGCTGGGCAGCATGGAAACCTGCGTGGGCGTGCCGACGCCGTGATCAGAGGCGGATCTCGACGTAGCGGACGAGGCCTTCGAGGGCGGGCAGGCCGTCGTCGAGCGCGTCGAGCGGCGGATCCTGCATCGTGCCGGCGCGTACGAAGCGTGGCGCGCACCCGGTCGGTAGCTGGGAGACGAGAGGCGCGGGCACGAAGCCGGGCGCGCTCGTGATGCCGATCGCCTTCGCGAAGATCGCGAAGGACGCGAGCAGCGACATCGCGTCGGCGATCGTGCCGTAGGGCACGAGCGCGATGTTGCGGTAGCCGGGGGACAGGCGAATCGACGGCTCGACCGAGATGGAGAAGTCGTCGCCCTCGTGGAGGAAGCCACGCGCGACCGCGACCGAGCGCCACTGCGTCTGCTGCGCTTGCGCCGACTCGACGAGCGGGCCGCGAGGAAGCGTCCGGCCGATGGGCTCGAGGCCGTGCCGCGCGAGCGCGCGCGCGAGCTCCTCCGGCGAGACGCGTCCTTCGCGAGGGACGAGGATCGCGTGCGGCGAGAGGCAGCCGCGACCGTCGTAGGCCGCGACGTCGAGCGCGAGCGCCGCGCAGATGGGCTCGAGCTCCCCCTCGAATGCGTCGTGCGTGACGAGCCCGAACGACATGCCGTGCCCGTGCGCCACCACGCGTGCGGTGCCCGGGGCCTTCGTGCGGAAGGCCTCGACGGCGTGCCGTCCGCCATAGACCGAGACGACCTCCGCCCGCGAGACGAGCGCGGCGTCGAGGGCATCGTCGCCGCCTCCGTACGTGACCACACCGACGGCCGGCAACAGCTCGGGCGCCACCGCGCCGAACGTGCGAACGAGGACGTCGGCGAACGCAGGGTCCCGCGACGACGCCTTGACGAGCACGGGCGAGCCGACGAGGAGCGGGAGCGCGATCGCGCGAAGGGCCACGGAGAAGACGTTGCCTGCGAGCACGACCGCCACGAGCGATGCGCCGACGGGCAGCACGTCCGGCCGCGCGAAGAGCGGCTCCGCGAGGGCGAGCAGCCCACGTTCCTCGTAGCGCGCCGCCGTCGTCTCGATGGCCCACGCCGTCATCGGCACCGACAAGCCCGCGCTCGCGGCCACGAGCTCGACGGCGGCGTCGGGCTGGCCGGCCTTGGCCGCGCGGCCGTGTGCGCGGAGCTGCGCGGCGACCCTCGCCACGCCCGCCGCGCGCACATCGAGCGGCATCTTGCGCAGCAGCTGGCCCGCCGAGAGCAACCGATCGTTAACGCGGCGAACGTCGTCCGGGCTCAACGCGCTCATGGCGTCTCGCGCGAGAGCAACGCGTCGGCCGCGATCGAGCAGCCGCGCGCGTCGGCTCCGGTCGCGCGTCCGTGGAGCACGAGGCGGCCGTGGGCATCCATCGTCCCGAGGTCGCTCGTCAGGACCGCGACCGCCGTCTCGACGTTCGCGAGGTCGTCGATGCGCACCAGCCCGCGCTCGCCGGCGGGGCGCGGCGCGAGCGTCTCGGGATCGCGGACCGTGGCGCGCACCCAACCCATCGCGCCGTACGCCCGCCCCGCGGGCGCGTCACCGATCGTCGCGTGACGCAGGGTCGTCTCGTAGAGCTGCGACGACAGCTCGGTCATCCCGTACTCGCCGATCACGAACGCATCGGCGACTCCGTAACGCGCCACGATCGCCGCACGCAGCGCCTCGGCCGAGACCTCGCGCGACCGGCCCTTGAAGCCGCCGGTCTGCATCACGCGACTGCCCGAGGGCAGGCGGAAGCGGCGATCGCCGAGCGCATCCTCGGCGTGCACCAGCGCGAACGAGGTCGCCAGGAGCGCGACGGGGCACGCACGCGACTCGGCACGCTCGCACGCCGCGGCCAGCGCCTCGTGATCGAGCCCGCCGGCGCCGACGACGTAACGGAGGTCCCGGCAGAACCAATCGGCGAAGCGCGCCACCATGTACGAGAGCGACGAATGGGGTGAGACCCGCTCGTCGGGCACGAGGCTCACGAGGTCCATCGCGTCGGTATCCGGGAAGAGGAAGTGCTTCGCCGCGTGTCGCGCGGAGATCTCGTAGAGCGAGAGGTCGCGCAGCGCGTGTCGGCCCTGCGCCTCGGACGTGGTCCCGCTCGTGCGGAACGTGCGGAGCGGCGGCGTGCCCGAGAGCACGGAGACGTCGGCGTAGCGGAACACGTCGGTGGGCACGGCGACCGGCTCGGACCGAGCTGCGCCGTCGCGTGTCGCGCGCGCCGCCAAGCGCGCGTGCACGTCGCAGCGGGCCACCTGCATCGCGCCGATCCGCGACGCGAGCGCATCGAAGGCGCGCTCGTCGCGCCCACCGTCGTGGAGGCGGCTCATCAGCGCACGCACCTCGTCGCGCATCGTCTCGAGCTCGGTCACGCGGGCGCATCCTGGATCGCGTGATCGAGCGCGTCCACGAACGCCTCGAGCTGCGCGCGCGCGATGGTGAGCGGCGGATGCACCGCGAGCACCGACGTATCCGCGCCTGCGGGCAGCGCGAGAAACCCGCGACGGAGCAGCGCCCGCAACGTCCGCAGCGTGCGCGCGGCGGCGCCCATCGGGAGACCCACGAGGAGGCCTCGCCCGTGGGGGGCTCCCAGGCCGTGGCGGCGTGCGATCTGCGCGAGCGCGTCGAGCAACCAGCGGCCTTCGACCGACGCGCGCAGAGCGAGCTTCTCGTCGACGATCACGTCGAGCGCGGCGCGCGCCGCGGCGCACGCGAGCGGTTGGCCGAGGAACGTGCTCGTGTGGATGGCCTCGCCGCGCGACGTGCCCCAGCTCGCCAGGCAGGCGCTCGTGCCCACGCACGCGGAGAGCGGCATGCATCCGCCGAGCGCCTTGCCGAGCAGCACCAGATCGGGCGACGCCACCTCCTCGGACGACGCGAGCATCGCGCCGGTTCGACCGAGCCCCGTGAAGATCTCGTCGAGCGCGAGGAGCGCGCCGGCCGCACGCGCCCGCGACGCGACGGCGCGCAGCCACCCGGCCGGCGGCACGCGGATGCCGCCGCGGGCCTGGATCGGCTCGACGAGCACGAGCCCGACGTCTCCGGGCCCGAGCGCGGCGTCGAGCACGTCGAGCGAGCGAGCGACCTCGTCGTCGCGCGAGGCGAAGGGCACGAACCGCACGTGCGGGTTGAGCTGCGCGCGAAAGGGATCGCGGAACGTCGCGGTGTATCCGCACGCCGCGAGCGGCCCGTGCGAGAGGCCGTGATAGCCACCCTCGAACGCGACGACGCCCGGCCGACCCGTCGCGATCATGGCCGTCTTGAGCGCGGCCTCGACCGCATCGGCACCCGAGATCCCCAGGATCGTCTGCACGTCGGCCGGCGGACCGGCCGGGGGCCCGAGCACGTCCGCGATCCGCTCGAGCAGCGCGATCTTCGCGTCGCTCGGGTGCACGTCGCCGAGCGCGTGCACGAGCCGCTCGCTCTGTCGCACGATGGCCTCGACGACGCGCGGATGGCGATGCCCGACCGACGCGACCCCGAAGCCGGCCGTGAGATCGACGAAGCGGTTGCCGTCGGCGTCCTCCACGACGCTGCCGCGTGCGCGCGCCCAGACGATCGGATCTTCGTTCGTACCGCTCGCTTCCGCGCGCCGTGCGCGCCGTGCCGTGATCGCCGGGCACTCGAAGAGGGCGAGACGATCGACCAGCGCGCGCGATCGTGGGCCCGGGATCTCCGAGACGATCGCGGGAAGCCCATCGGGCTCGAGGCTCATTCGGCGTGCGTACCACGCGCGTTCGCATCGTTCCGCCATGGCGCAGTCGAAGCGGAGGAGCTCTCGGACCTTCGGGTGGGGTGGAAGGCTCTCGCCCTCGGGGCGGGGCGCGAGGAGCCGACGCCGATCCATCTTGGGCTCGGGGTGATCCAAGATGGATCAGTGCCCCGCGATTCGCTTTCGAAACAGGGGGATTCGCAGCCTGGCGCCGGGCTTGCTGAGAGACGGGGTGCGTTGCCGAGCCTGGCCCGAGCACCGCAGAGAGCGAGCCCACATGACCGACTCCATCACGTTCTGGGGTGTGCGCGGATCCATCGCATCGCCGGGCGCGAGCACCGCGCTCGTCGGCGGCAACACGACGTGCGTCGAGGTGCGGATGGGCGGCGAGCGCATCGTGCTCGACGGAGGCACGGGGCTGCGGGAGCTCGGCGCCGCGCAGGGTCACGAGCCGCTGTCGGCCGCCACGCTGCTGTTCAGCCACCTGCACTGGGATCACATCCAGGGCATCCCGTTCTTCGGGCCGCTCTTCGACCCGCGGAGCCGCGTCACGATGCGCGGCCCGCGCGGGCTCGAGGAGACGCTCTGCCGACAGATGGAGCGGCCGAGCTTCCCCGTCGGGATGGACGTGATGGGAGCCACGATGGACATCGGGTCGCTCGAGCCCGGCGACGAGCTTCGCGTGGGGGACGTGAACGTGCGCGTCGCGCTGTTGCCGCATCCGGGCGGCAGCTACGGCTATCGCATCGAGCACGGCGGGCGCGCGGTGGTGTTCGCGACCGACGTCGAGCTCACCGACGCCCCGGGCGAAACGCTCGTCGATCTCGCGCGCGACGCCGACGTGCTGATCGTCGACGCGCAGTACCTGCCCGAGGAGCTGCCCGCCAAGCGTGGATGGGGACACTCGAGCTTCGACGTCGTGTGTCGTCTCGCGGATCGCGCTCGGGTGCGACGCCTCGTGCTCACGCACCACGACCCGACGCGCGACGACGGAGCGGTGCTCGCGATGGAGGCACGTGCGCGCCTCTTGCGGCCGGACTCGTGCGCGGCGCGCGAGGGGATGCGCATCGAGCTGTCGAGCGGGCGGATGCTGGTAGGCTCGCGTCCTCTTGGCGCCTTCGCGCTCGCGGACAACATCGCCGGCTCGCAGAGCCCGTGACGACGGGCGCGTGCTCCGATCGGTGGCGGCGATGTTGAGCCGGCCGGTCACGACGGACCACGTGCTGCGCGCGATGGTGGACGCGGTCGTGGAGGCGCTCGAGGCGGAGCGCGGCACCCTCTACCTGCGCGACGCGCGCACGGGCGAGCTCTGCAGCAAGGTGGCGCACTTGCCCGAGCTCCGCGAGATCCGGCTGCCACCGGGTCGTGGTCTCGCGGGGCGCGTGGCCGAGAGCGGTGAGATCGTGCTGCGCGACGACGTGCGCGCGGATCAGGGCTTCTTCGCGGGCATCGACGAGCAGACCGGCTACCGGACGCGCAGCATGCTCGCCGTCCCGGTGAAGGACGACCGCGGTGGGGTGTGCGGCGTGCTCCAGGTGCTGCACCGCCGTGCGGGTGCGTTCGACGCACGTGATCGCAAGCTCATCGTCGAGCTCGCGGCGCAGGTGGCCGAGGCGCTCGCGCGAACGTCGATGCGGCCCGAAGGCGATCGAGGGCTCGTGCTCGACGCGCCTTTCAGCACGATCATCGGGTCGTCCCCCGCGATGCTCGACCTCTACGGGCGTG
>JADZFZ010000017.1 GCA_020854145.1 Deltaproteobacteria bacterium
CGCATCCACGGCACGTCGTCGGGCCGAGCCTCGGCGATGGGAGCCCACTGCTCGTCCGTCATCCGCTCGAAGTCCTCGGTCACGCGCTCGTGGTAGCTCGAGACGAGGCCCACGTACGCGCGAGGTCCCATGCACGTCGCGAGGGTGACCACCATCGTCCGGGGCAGACCAGTCCCGACGTGGAGCACCCGACCCACCACGTTGCCCACCTCGTCGGTCGGCTGCGTGTGCACGTCGGTGATCACCGGATCCTGCTCGACCGCCTGCTCGGTGTCGTAGAACAGACGCGCGTACCAGCCCTGCGCGACCTCGGGACCGCTGCCGTCGCACCCCTGCCGTCCGATGGCCACCGCCTCGTTGATGAACGCCAGCTGCTCGGGCGTGAACGGCTCGCCGGTTCGCTGGTGCTCTGCCATCCCGGCGAGGGTGTCGGCGACCCCACCGAGCTGGGAGAAGTAGATCTGCGCGCTCGACGCCTCCCGCAGGGTCGCCACGGCTTCGGCGCCGGCGCGCGCATAGGCACCGATCGCGCGATAGAACTCCGGATAGGGATCGACGTACGCGTCGGGGAACTCGCACGCGTTGCCCGTCGTGTAGCTCTGCTTCACGTAGAGCACCGTTCCGTGGCGCAGCTGCGACCACGACGCGAGCTGCGTGTTGAGCATGCGGCGTCCCCAGGCTTCGGTAGTCGCGACCGTGGGCAGCCCGGCGCTCGCGGGATCGGCCATCTCGTCGCGCTCGGGTGACAACGTGCGCAACGCTCCGAGCCACCGCGTGTAGAGGCTCGACTCCCAGTAGCTCGGGTCGTGCGCATCCACGAGCGTGCGCATCGACTCGAGCTCGCCTGCGTAGGGGAAGGCCTGGAGCTCGCTCGACAGGAGCGCCACGGCCTGGTCGTTGCCCATGGCGGCGTACGCGGCGTCGAGCGGGCTCGGCATCATGCGCAGGACCGAGCCGTTGGCGACGCGGTCGAACACCACGTTGGAGAGCACGTGCGAGTCCACCGTGTAGCGCTGCCCGAAGAAGGCGAACGATCGGTCGAGCGGCAGCGTCGGGCCCGGCGGGTACTTGACGATGATCTGGCTCGCGATCTGCTGCTCGCCGTAGCCACCCTGCACGATCGCGTTGGCCAGCTGGTCGTTCGAGACCGCCGCGAGGCCCGACGCGTCGGACACGCCCAGATCGCGCAGCAGCTCCGGCACCTCGCGCGGAGACATGTAGTCCGCGGGGCCCACGAACGTCGTGAGCACGCGATCGATCTCCGTCCACTGCGCGAGCCCTTCCGCGCCCAGCAAGGACGTCAGGGCGACCGCGGCATCCACCTGGCGGCGGTGGAACATCTGCTGCCCATTCGGCTCCGTCGCGAGGAACCGCAGGTCCAGCCGACCGAGCCAGATCATCGCGCGGAAGTACTGCTTCAGCGTGTCCGACTCGGTGTAGTGCCCGCGCGGAGTGAACTGCGAGAAGTCCACGAGGCGCGTCAGGCCCATCACCGCGACGTCCTCGGCGCCGGAGGCCTCGGTGGCGCGGCCGATCAGCCAGCGCACCTGCTCGTCCTCCGCACCCGCGACCGTCTCGACCGCTCCGCCGCGCAGCAGGCCGAGCGCAACCGCGAGGAACAGATCGGCATCGGCTCGCGTCTGCTCGGAGAGCGCGCCCGTTCCGCGACGCAGCTCGGTGCGCATCCCTTCCAGCAAGGCGTCGAGCTTCGGCACGAGCGAGCTCGTCTCGATGTCCTCCAGGATCCGATCGAACGAGCGATGGACGCCCTCGAGGATCGCGTCGGCGCTGACGTAGACCGGCAGGTCCTGCTGGTAGACGGTCTGGTACCCGTAGACGAAGCTCGGGTAGCGCATGCGCTCGCTGATGACGAACCCGCGCTCTCCGAGCTGCCCGAGCTCCTCTTCGTTCAGCTGGAACACGGAGCCCTGGACGAGGTCGAGGTTCTGCGCCTCGAGCGGGTCGTAGCCGAGCTCCTCGCGAAACGGCAGCGCACGGCTCTCGGTCAGCTGCTCGGCCGTCGTCGCGCGGGCGGTCGCGAGCGCCTCCGACAGAGCGCGGTGCTCCTCCGAGAGAGGCGCAGGCGGTTGCAGCACGACCGCCGTCGGAGGCGGCTCCGGCGTCGGAGGCACGGGCTGGTAGCGACCCTGGTCGCAAGCCGAGACCGCGCAGGCGATCAGGAGGATGGCGAATCGACGAGACGTGAGGGTCATGCACGCATGCCACCGCAACGCGCGTGCCGTGCGTTCAGCACAGGATCACGCGCCGAGCGTGGCCCGCCGACAACGCATTCGTCGTGCGGAGTCGCGCGTGCCTTCGCCGATCACCCAGGGACGCAGAGCCCGGCGGGTAACCCGGCCATGGCGCTGCGGTCCTCGCAGACCTCTCCCATCGGGCAGCCGTCCGCCTCGCCCGGGCGACAATGGAGCCGGCAGACGAAGCCGTCACACTGGGTGCCGCGCACACAGAATGCGCTGCCGAACCCGCAGCTCTCACCGACGGCCGCGCGGCCCGCGAACAGGCACATCTTCACGCCGGAGCCCACGAAGAGGCACGACGAGCCGTTCGGGCAATCCTGCGCGACGAGGTCGCAATCGTCGCTCGCGTAGCAATGCGGGCCCTCACCGAGATCGACGCAACCGGCGCCGGCAGGGCAATCGTCGGCGCTGCACGCGGCCACGCAGCTCGAGCTGGGAAACGAGAGGCAGTCGTGGCCCTCGGCACACGCGTCGCCCGCCAGACAAGTCTCGCCAGCTTCCGGAGAGGGTGCCGGCATGCGCTCGAGCGGCGTCGCGCGCGGCAACGCCAGGCTCTCGACGTCGAGCGCTTCGCCCGCGAGCCAGACCGCCGACACGCGCTCGAGACGCGTGATGTCCTCCGAAGCGTCGCCCTCGACGACGACGAGATCCGCCCGTGCGCCCGGCGCGATCCGCCCGCGATCGGACAGACCGAGCGCGTCGGCTGCCACGCGCGTCGCAGTCGCCAGGGCGGCATCCGGCGTCATGCCCGCGCTCACGTAGTGGGCGAGCTCGGCCCGGAGGCCGTAGCCGTGGAAGGTGCCGGGATTGCCGCAGTCGGTGCCGGCCGCGATGTCCACGCCCGCTTCCATGCAGATGCGCAAGCCCTCTTCGGCGACCTCGAAGCCGGCGACGAAGTCCGGATCCAGCGTGGGCCGGAAGGCACGGTTCGCGAGGGAATCGACGACCTCCTGGGGGACGTCGTCGAGGATCGACGGATCGTCGAGCTCCGTCAGTCGTCCCTCCGACAGACGCACCAGATTGTCGATCACGACGAGCGTCGGGACGAAGACGGCGCCTTCGCGTGCGGCGCGCGCGCAGATCTCGGGAGTGAGCGGATCCTCGAAGGGGACGTGGACGAAGAATCGAATGCCCGCGTCGAGCGCCGCGGTGACGTCTTCGGTGCGGCTGACGTGCGCCACGGTCGGGACCGACGCGGAATCGGCGGCGGTGCGCAGATCCTCGAGCAGGTCGAATCGCAGTCGGGGCAAGGGCGACGCCGTGAAGCCTGCTTCGAGCACGACCTTGACGACGTCGGGGTCGTCGGGGAGCAGCCGCTCCATCAGCGCGTCCACGTCCGAGGCCTCGTCCACGAGGATGCAGAACTGTCCCGGCGGCGCTCCATCGCGGCACGGGTGCCCGCCCGTGGCGGTGACGAGCGGCCCGGCCGCCAGCACGCTGGGGCCGAGGAGCTGCCCTGCACGCAGCCGCGCGCGCAGCTCGAAGACGGCGTCCTGGGGGGAGCCCACGTCGAGCACGGTGGTCACGCCCGCGCGCAAGAACGCGCGCAGGTGATCGTGCAGATGATCCTCCCGCGCCTGATAGGCGTAGGGCGTCGCGTCGGCGAACAGATGGACGTGGAGATCGTGCAACCCCGGAAGCAGCGTCTTTCCGGCGAGGTCGACCGTGTCGCCCGCTTCGACGCGGACCTCGCCTTCGACCACGTCGCGAATCGTCGAGCCCTCGACGACGACGGTGAGATCGCGCGTCTCGGTGCCATCGAAGACGCGCCCGCCGACGAACGTGGTGCAATCGTCGCAGCCCACGGTCGTCGGCCCCGAGGAGCCGTCGGGCACGGCGCCATCCGGTCGAGCGTCGCTCGCGCCTGCGTCGGCGCCCGAGTCCGCGGGTTCGATCGGAGCGTCGTCGTCGTCGCCACAATTCGCGAGGACGACGAGGGAAGCCAGTGCCAGCGCTGCCGCGGGTGTGCGCATCCGTCGAGGCTCGCACGGAGGGCAGGTCGCTACGACGTCGATTGCCGACCTCGCGGGCGCCAGCTAGTGTGCCTGCCGCGGTTGGAGCCGGATCGGCCCACGACACCGCCAAGGAAGGAGGCGCGCATGACCATCCGACGACATCTGGATCTCTGCGATC
>JADZFZ010000018.1 GCA_020854145.1 Deltaproteobacteria bacterium
AGCGACCCATCGGGGCTCCCGAGCCCGAGCCCGCGTTCGACGCGATCTTCGGGCCGGTGCGCGCGCGCGCCGCGACGAGCGCCGAGGTCGACGGCACGGCGCGCGACGAAGCCCGCATCGCGGTCGTCGCCGAGGCGGTGCGCGTGATCGCGGCGATCATCGGAGAGACTGCGGCGCACGAGCTCGGGCACAGCTTCGGTCTGGCGGAGCCCTACGGCTCGCCCACCGTCTTCCACAGCCTGTTTCCCGACGAGGGGTGCTTGATGGACGAGGGCGCGGAACGACCGTTCGCCGAGCGGGCCGAGCTCCCCGGCGCGCCGGAGACGCGCTTCTGCGCAGACGAGCCCGCATACCTGGCATCGATCCTCGGAGGCGTGTGATGGCGTTGTCGCGTGCGTCGATCGACGAGCCGATGCGGGTCCGCCTCGCGCCGCTCGACCCGATCAAGGGCGACCCCGAGGCGCTGCTCGTCCACGAGATCTACGCGAGCATCCAAGGCGAGAGCACGTTCGCGGGTATGCCCTGTGTGTTCGTCCGCACCACGGCCTGTCACCTGCGATGCCGTTACTGCGACACGGAGCACTCGTTCCACGAGGGACGCGTGAGGAAGGTCGACGAGCTGATCGAAGAGGTCGTGGCGCTCGGGATCCCGCTCGTCGAGCTCACCGGGGGCGAGCCGCTCTTGCAGAAGGGCGCCTTCACGCTGGTCACGAGGTTGTGCGACCGCGGCGTGCGCGTGCTCGTCGAGACGAGCGGCGGGGTCTCGACCAAGAGCCTCGATCCGCGCGCGGTGTGCATCCTCGACGTCAAGACGCCGGGCTCGGGCGAGGTGGAGTCCAACGTCTGGAGCAACCTCGATCACGTCCGGCCGACCGACGAGGTGAAGTTCGTGCTCACGTCGCGCGCAGACTACGAGTGGATGCGCGAGTTGATCGGACGCACGCGACTTTCCGAGCGATGCACGGTGCTGGCCGGCGTCGCGTTCGGCGAGATCGACAACCGCGATCTCGTGCGCTGGATCCTGCAGGACAGGCTCGGAGTGCGCTTCCAGCTGCAGCTCCACAAGCACGTGTGGCCCCCCCACGAGAGAGGGGTTTGACGATCGACGTGTTGCACGGCTGGTATTTGCGCCGGGCGTTGTGTTAGGCTCCCAGATGTCAGGCGCGAGGCGGGGTTCGGAACCCCAAGGCGCGCACGGGTTTCGAAAGGTCATGGCAGAGGACAGCATCGCGTCCGTGTCGGCCACTCGTACGGGAGGGGAAGACCCCCTCGTCGGACGGGTCATCAACGACCGCTTCAAGGTTCTCGCCGTCATTGCGCGCGGCGGGATGGGGAAGGTCTATCGCGCGGAGCAGGCGCCGCTCGGACGCCTCGTCGCGCTCAAGGTGCTCAACCCGAACTACCAGGGCGAGCACGACCCCGACTTCCACAAGCGGTTCTTCCTCGAGGCGTCCATCGCGTCGAAGCTCACGCACCCGAACACGGTGACGATCTTCGACTACGGGCGGACCGACGACGACATCTACTACATCGCGATGGAGCTGCTCGAAGGACGGACGCTGCACCGTGCGCTCCGCGACGAGGGTCCCTTCGACGCCTCGCGCGCCATGCACATCGCACGTCAGATCTGCCGATCCCTCCGCGAAGCGCATGGGCTGAACGTCATCCACCGTGACCTCAAGCCCGCCAACGTCTTCCTGGTGCAGCACGGCGACGAGAGCGACTTCGTGAAGGTGCTCGACTTCGGCCTCGTGAAGAACCTCGAGGAGAAGGGCGAGGATCTCACGCAGACGGGCCTCTTCATGGGCTCGCCGAAGTACATGTCGCCCGAGCAGATTCGCGGTCTCAAGGTAGACGCGCGCAGCGACATCTACTCGCTCGGCGTGATCCTCTACGAGATGCTGACCGGCAAGGTGCCGTTCGATCGGCCGAACTCGGTCAACATCCTGATGGCGCACGTGCAGGAGCAGGCGCCCGCGCTGCGCGAGGCGAACCCCGCCATCTCGGTGTCGCCGATCCTCGAGGCCGTCGTCGTCAAGTGCATGGCCAAGCGTCCCGAGGAGCGCTTCTTCTCGATGGACGATCTCCTCGTGGCGCTCAAGCAGGCGGCGTCGGCGACGGGCCTCGCGATGTCCAAGTCGAGCGCCGAGCTCAGCCTGAGCAGCGACTTCGGCAGCAGCAGCGGCTCGCGTCCCATCGCGGCGCCCGATCCGACGCCCTCTTCCGGCGTGATGATGGCGCCCGACGTGGCCGCGGCCGTCGGAGCGCAGGCCGCGGCGATCGCGGCGCAGGCCAACTCGATGGCGACGGCGCCGCGGCCCGCGGTGGTGCAGTCCGTGCCCCCGCCGCGCAGGCAGACGAACGTGTTCGTCGCCGCCGGCATCGCGAGCCTGGTCGCCATCGTGGCCGCCGTGGCCGCGAGCTGGGGGGCGCGACCGTCGACACCGCCCGCACCGACGCAAGATCGACCGCAGTCGGGCAACAACGATCGTCCGCGACCGGATCCGGGTCCCAACCCGCCGCCGGTGACCGACGTGCGCACGCCGACGAAGGTGCCGGAGCGGCGCGTCCAAGTTGCGCTGCGCTCCACGCCCACCGGCGCGCACGTCTACATCGGCGAGCGTGACTACGGCGCGACCCCGACCGACATCGAGCTCATGGGCGACGAGGCTGCGGCAGGCCGCGAGGTCACGTTCCTCTTCAAGCTCCGCGGCTACCAGAACATGCCCGTGTTGCGGCGGCTCGCGAGCGACGCCGATCGCATCGAGGTCGAAGCGCGCCTGCTGCCGAACGCGACCCGTCCACCCCCGCCGCGACGCGGCGGAGGCGGCGGAGGCAGCGGAGGCGGCGAAGCCGTCCCGACCAAGCGCGGCTACAAGAACGACCCGTATTGAGCCGTCGCCGCTGCGCCGGTGGGGTCCGGGGGGAGCGAGATCCCTCCGCGAGGTGGCGCGGCACCGCCCGCTCCAGATCAATCACCGGTGGGCTCGAGATCGCCTAGACGGTGACAAACGCGGGCGTGTTCGGATAGGCTGACATCTCGTTCGTCGTGCCTTGGCGACGAGAACGAGGGCGGAGACGGCACGTGACAAATCGAGAGTCTCGGCGCGCTGCGCCGATGGTGTGGGCGTTCGCGCGATACGCGACGTGTGGCGCGCTCGTGCTGGCGCTCGCGTTGACGAGCGGGCCTGCGGTTGTCCACGCAGACGCACGTACCGACGCGAGGCGCTTCTTCCGGCAGGGCATGGCGCTCGTCGCGCGCGGTCAGGTGGCTCGCGGCATCGCGCTCCTCGAGCAAGCGTACGAGACGCTTCCTCACCCGAACGTGTTGTTCAACATCGCGCGCGCGTACGCGGACGCCGGCCAGTACGAGCAGGCGATCGACTACTACGAGCGCTACCTCGAGAGCGATCCGGTCGATCGCGAAGAGGTCGACGCGTACATCGCCGCGCTGCGCGAGCGCCTGCGAGAGCAAGAGGTCCGCGCGCAGACGCCGGACACACCGCAGACGCCGCAGACGCCGGAGACGCCGCAGACGCCGAGCACGACGCCCGTCGCCTCGGCCGAGGAGATCAGCTCGCTCGAGGAGGCGGCAACGCAGATCGCGACGCTGGCGGAAGCCACGCAGAGCGACGCGCTCCGGCAACGTGCGGAGCGCCTGCGCGCGCTCGCCGAGACGCTGCGCACGAGGCAGACGCAGGTCGTGCCGGAGACGCCCGAGACGCCCGAGACGCCCGAGACGCCCGAGACGCCCGAGACCCCCGAGACGCCCGAGGGCCCGGACCTCGATCTCGGCGAAGCCCGCGGCGAGGAGGCGTTCGAAGAGCGCGTCGTGTCGTCGTCGCGCATCGCGCAGTCGCCGCTCGATGCGCCCAACGCGACCGCCATCGTGACCGAGCAGGACATCCGCCTCACCGGCATCACGACCGTCGATCACCTGGTGCGCCGCACTCCCGGCCTCGAGCTCCTGTCCTCGACGCCCGGCAACAGCGACGTGTCCATCCGTGGCTTCAACCAGCGCTTGTCGAACCGCGTGATCGTCCTGGTCGACGGGAGAAGCGTGTACATCGACGCGCTCGGGTTCACCCCGTGGCGTCTGCTGCCCATCGGCGTCGAAGAGATCGAGCGCGTCGAAGTCATCCGCGGTCCGGCTTCGGCGCTCTACGGCGCCAACAGCTTCGGCGGCATCATCAACATCATCCCGCGGCGGCCCGGCGACGGACGCTCGGGCGTCGGGCTCTCCTTCGGAACGGGAGACACGAGCCGCGCGTGGGCGATGTTCAC
>JADZFZ010000019.1 GCA_020854145.1 Deltaproteobacteria bacterium
GCGAACGTCGCGCAGCGACGGAGCCCGTCTCTTCCGCTCTGCGCCCAGTGGGTCACCAGGGATTTGCAGAGCCTGAGCCCGACGCCCGCGGCGTCGGGCTCAGCTCACCAAGTCCTCTCCCGCCCGCGACGAGTCGCGCAGCGACGAGGACCGGAGCGGGAGAAGGGATTTGAACCCTCGACTTCAACCTTGGCAAGGTTGCACTCTACCGCTGAGTTACTCCCGCGATCGAGGCGCGTTGTGTACGCGCGCGCGGGCTGGATGTCAAGCTCCCAGGAGACGCTCCGATGCGCGACGATGCCCGCGCCCAAGGAGCTGCGACGAGTGCCCGTCGAAGCGGTCTCGGCGAGGGCCGTGGGGAGGCGTGATGGAGTCGAGGATCGGACGCGTCGTTCGTGGTCAGCGTGGCTTGCTCGGGCTCGTGGGGATCTCGGCCGCTGCGGCTGCCGCGACGTTCGTGGCTTCGAGCTCCGCGGAGGCGTTCTGCGGGTTCTACGTGGCGGGCAGCAACGCGGAGCTGGTCAACAACGCGACTCAGGTCGCGCTCATGCGAAAGGGGATCCGGACGGTCCTCACCATGAGCAACAGCTACCAGGGGCCGGCCGAAGACTTCGCGATGGTGGTTCCGGTGCCCGTCGTGCTCCAGCAGGAGCAGGTCAAGACGTTGCCGCACGACGTGTTCCGCCACATCGAGGAGCTCACGTCGCCGCGCCTGGTCGAGTACTGGGAGCAGGACCCGTGTCGCCAAGCCGAGATGGAGGAGCGGTTCCGTGGAGTCCCGGCGCCGGCGGTCATGGCCGCGCAACGGTCCGCCGGCGCGGCCGACTCGCTCGGAGTGACCGTCGAGGCCGAGTTCGTCGTGGGCGAGTATCAGATCGTCATCCTGAGCGCCCAGGAGTCGACCGGTCTCGAGACGTGGCTCCACCAGAATCGGTACAACATCCCGCGCGGCGCAGCGGAGTACCTCGCGCCGTACGTACGCGAGCAGTCGAAGTTCTTCGTCGCGCGCGTCGACATCGAGCGCGTGCGGCGCAACGAGCGCGGCCAGGCGCAGCTGTCGCCACTGCGATTCCACTACGATTCGCAGGACCTGCGATTGCCGGTGCGATTGGGCCTGCTCAATGCGGGCGACGCGCAGGACCTGATCGTCTACGTGCTCAGCCCGCAGTCGCGATTCGAGGTCGCCAACTACACGAACGTGTTCGTCCCCACGAACATCGACGTGCTCGACAACGTGCGTCGGAACTTCGGGGGCTTCTATGCCGAGCTCTTCGACGCCACGATTCGCTCCGCAGGCGGGCGCGCGGTGGTGACCGAGTACTCGTGGAGCACCTCGAGCTGCGATCCGTGTCCCACGCCGCCGCTCACTCCCAACGAGCTCGCGAGCCTCGGGCTCGACGTGCTCGATGCACCGTTGCCGCCCCCGTCGTCGCCGCCGAGCCCGACGGCGCCGGGCGGCACGGCGCCCGACCTCTCGCGAATCCCCGGCGTCGCGCCGAGCTCCTTGCCGCCGAGCGGGATGCCGATGCCCGCGCCGCCCGTGACGATCGCCGCGCCACCGATGCCGCCGGGAGGACGCTTCTTTCGCGGCGGCTTCACACCGATGGTCGTGACGCGCCTGCACACTCGCTACAACCGGGCGACGCTGACCGAGGACCTCGTGTTCCGCGAGGCGCCGAGCGTCGTGGGCGGGCGCGAGTTCGTCGTCGATCCGGAGACGCGCAGGCTCGAGCAGGGCGCACGCGTGCAGGCGGGCGGAGTGAACAACTTCCAGGCTCGTTACGCCATCCGCCACCCGTGGACGGGGCCCGTCTCCTGCGCCAACCCGCGACGCGGGATCTGGGGCGGGCCGCCCAATGGCGCGGAGCCCCGGCCGACGCCGGCGCGCGACCTCGCGAACGTCGCTCGGGGGCAGGTGCGATTGGCGGAGTCGCTGACGGCTCCCATCCCCGGCATCGTCCCCGATCTGGTGTCCAGCGCGCAGGCGCAGCCGCCCTCGGCCGGCGGGGGCACCACGACGACGCCGGCGACGTCGGGCAAGGGCTCGTGCGCATGCCGCGCAGGCGGCGGTGCAGCGGCGCCTACGAGCGGCGTCGTGCTCGTCGCGCTCGGGCTCGCGTGGATCGCCGCGCGTGCGACGCGAAGGTCACGACCGCGGGCTCAATCGTAGCGGAGACCGTCGACCGGAAGGAGTCGCGCGGCCCAGAGGCTCGGCAGCACGGTCGCGCCCACGCAGATGATGAAGGCGACGATGCCCGTGATGGCGAAGTTGCTCATCGCCAGGCGCACCGGCAGATGGTCGATGAGATAGACCTTCGGGTCGAGCGGGAACCCTATGTCGACCAAGTATCGACAGACGCCGAATCCCACCCCCAATCCGAGCGCGGTTCCGATGATCCCGATGCAGGCTCCGTGCGTCACGAAGATGGTGAGCACGCCAAAGTCGGTCGCGCCCATCGCCTTCAGGATCGCGATCTCGCGCTTCTTCTCGAGCACGACCATGATGAGGACCGCGACCACGCAGAACGACGCGACCACGATGATCGTGGAGAACACGATCGAGAGCGCGACCTTCTGCAGCGCGAGCGCGGTGAAGAGATTGTGGTTCAGCTCCTCCCAATCCATCGTGTGGAAGGGCGCCCCACCGAGCTCGCGTTCGAGCCGGTGCGCCGTCTCGCGGGCGGTCGTGATGTCGCGGAGCTTGATCTCGACGCCGGTGACGACGTCGCCCTGATCGTGGAACGCCTGCGCCTCGTAGAGATCGACGTAGACCAGGTGCGAGTCGTATTCGTCGAACCCTGCCTGGAAGACGCCGATCACGCGAAAGCGCCGTGACCGCGGGGTCGAGGAGCTCGGCCTCCACATCGAGACGTCGAGGCCGGTGAGCGGCGAGATGATGGTGACCTCGTCGCCGACGCGGATACCGAGGTTCTGTGCGAGCGTCGCTCCGACGATGATGCCCGGCGGCGGCCCCGCGAGGACGTCGCTCGGCGTGGGCTCTTCTTCGACGACGTCGACGTCGGGCAGCGCCGGCATCTCCGTCTCCATCGAGCGCTCGGCGTCCTCGAGCGAGGGCAGCGTGCTCGATGCCACGACGGTCTCGGGATACGCGTCGGGCTCGTCCTCGTCGGGAATGACGTCGTCGTCGGGCAAAGGCGGCAGATCGCCCTCGAGCACGCGCTCGGCATCGTCGAGGCTCGGCAACGCCCCGGGCCGCGCCTGGGCCGACGCTCCGGCGTCCGCCTCGTCGTCGGACCCGGCGGCCGTCCCGCCGTCGGCCGCGCGCGCGAGCTCGGCGAGATACCTGTCGAGCTCCGAGTCGTCGCCCACGGACGTCTCACGGGTCAGGTCGTCGGGACGGACCGGAGGAGCGGCTCCGGGACGCCGCAATCCCTCCAGCGAGCCGCGAATCATGTGAGACGGCAGGTCGAGCACGGCGGCGAGCGCGCTCGGGTCGACTCCTTTGACGAGCACACCGCTGAGGCGGTCGCCCTTCGACAGCATCATCTCGTTGATCACGAAAGGTGCGGCGCCGATGACGCCCGGCTGGCGGCGCGCTCGCACCACGACATCGCGATACTCCCCGAAATCCAGGCCGAACTTCATCACGAGCACGTGCGAGTTGACGCCCAGGACCTTGCGCTGGAACTCCTCCTGGAACCCGCTCGTGATGCTCATGACGGCCGCCAAGGCGGCCACGCCCAACGCGACTCCCGTGACGGCGATGACGGTGGAGACCGAGACGAACGCGTGTTTGCGGGCCCGCAGATACCGCAGGCCGATCTGGATGGCGTAGAGCAACGTCGAGCGCATACCACGCGTGGCCGAGCCCCGCGAGCACGTCCCTGGCCGCCGAGCGCGATCGATCGTACGATGACGACAGTCCATGAAGTTGCGCCCGAGAGCCGTGTTCGGGTCCGTACTGGTGGCGATTGCCTTCGCAGCAGCGTGCGCCGACGACGGGGCCGGACCCGACGCCGACGCGGGTGGAGTCGATCCACCTCCGCCACAGCCCGCGCGCAGGCTCGTGCTGGAGACGCCCGCGGCAATGACGCTCGCGCTCGGGCAAACCGCCGAGATCGCGGTGCGCTACGAAGGCGACGAGGGGGCCGTCGTCGGCGAGCCGGTGCGCTTCGCGCTCGTCGGCAGCGCGCACGACTCGACGTTGTCGGCGCTCGACGTGGTCACCGACGGGAGCGGACGTGCCGCCGTCACGCTCACCGCGGGTGGCGTGGTCGCCGTCTTCCAGGTGCGGGCGAGCGCCGAGCGGGCGGCCCCCGCCTACGCGGACGTCGGCGTCAGTGACGAGGGTTTCGGAACCGTCATCGTCGAGGCGCCCTATCACGGCACGCGCGCCGTCACCTCGGCTCGTGTCGCGGCCTACGCGAACCTGCCTTGCGACCGGCTCGTGGACCCGGCGACGAACGAGACATCGCCCCCCGACGTCGAGCGCGACGTGGGCAGCACCGATGCGACGGCCGTGTTCTCCGCGTTGCCGTCGGGCATTCGTTACGCGCTGCTCGGGCGCGCGTACGGACCGTCCGGTGTGGAGGTCGCGCGCGGTTGTGTCGATCGCGTCGAGGTCGGTCCGGGCGAGCAAGTCAGCGTGCAGCTGGTGTGGATCCCTCACGAGATCCGCTCCGAGGGTGGCTTCGGCGTTTCGGCCCGCGTCCTCGCCCTCGGACGCGCGCAGGCCGCTCGTGCCCGGGTGCGTGCAGCCGTCGGCGGCGCCGTGGCTCCATGGGGCGGCGACGCGTCGATGTATCTCAACGAGGTCCTGGCCGATGTCGACGCACGCGATCCGCGCGTCGCGGACGATCTGCGCGCCCTGTTCGCGTCGTCGTCGCTGACCGGCGATCTCGCGGTCGCGCTCGCGAGCGCGAGCGCGGGACCATGGCGCGTCGCGTCCGACGCGGGTGACACCGTGGCGACCGTGCTCTCGGCGCCGACGATGCGCGGAACGCTCAACCTCACGCCACGCTCCGGGCGCAGCGTGGACGCGCTCTTCGTGTTCGCGGGCATTCACACCGACACGCCGAGCGGAGAGGTGGTCCACGTCCCGGCTCCCGACCTGCTGACTCCCGCCACCGTCGCGCTCGTGGCGGAGCGCAACGCGGAAGACTACTTGGACTTCGTCGGCACGCTGAACCTCGTGCTGCCTCCAGCGGCGCTCGTGCGGAGGGCGATCGCGTCGGAGCTGGGCGTCTCGGACGACCTCGCGATGGCGCGAGTGGTCGAGCGCGCGATCGACTGCGAGACGTTCGTCGATTGGACGGAAGCGCAGGGCCAAGTGGCCGCCGCGTGCGATGCGTCGTGTGCGCTGGCTGCGTGCGGCCGGGTGTCCGAGCAGCTGGTGACGGCGATCGAGGACGAGCTGACCTCGCTCGACGAGGAAGCCTCCGATCTGTCGGTGCTCGGAGGATCCGTGGTGGTGCTGGACACGACGGGCGACCTGCTGCCGGACGCGGTGTCGGGCGACGGCTGGCGCGGCTCCTGGGGTCGTGACGGAGACAGTCGCGTCACGCTCGTGATCGCCGGCGAGACCGCCGCGCCGTGAGCGGCGAGGGGGCCCACCGCTATCCGCTGGAGGCGGTGGAGACGGCGAGGAGGGCGGAGGTCGGCGCGCTCGAGCGGGCGCTCGCCGATCGGCTCCGTGAGCAGGACGAACGTGCGCTCGCCGTTACGCAGCGCCGCGAAGCGCTCGAGGCACACGACCGCGAGAGCGGCGCGGAGCTGGCGCGCCGCCGCGAGGCCATGGAGCGAGCACACTCCCCCGCTGACATGATCCAACGGCGGGAATGGGAGCATCATCGACGAACCGCGCGTGCGGCGCTGGAGGCGGACCTCGAACGATCGCGGGTCGCGTTGCGCGATGCGGAGCGCGCGACGCACGAGGCGCGCCTCGGGCTCGTGACGGCGAAGGCAGCGCTCGAGACCGTGCTGCGACACCGTGAGTCGTGGAAGCAAGAGCGGCGTCGAGCCGCAGGGCGCAAGGCCGACGCGCTGCTCGACGAGCTCGCGACGAGCCGGGGCAGAACGCGTCGCTGATCCCATCGACGGCGCGGCACGACGACGGGCGGCCATTGGCAGGCATCGTGCCTGTGCCGCTAATTTGATGGTTCGCGCACCCTGTCCGAGGCTCGCGTCATGAGGCCTTCCGTGCGTCCGTCCCGAGCTCGGCCCGAGGTGGCTGCCATCGTCTTCGTGGTCGCGGGCGTGCTGGGTGGGGTGCTCGGAATGGTCGATCCGGTTCGTGCGGAGCGGCCCGCCGAGGCAGCGCCGACGCGACGCTTCGCCGACCCGGCGTTCGACCCGGACGCCGCGCGTCCGCCGAGCCACGGTCCCGTGTACGACGCGCGACGGGCCTATCTGCAGCGCGACGCGGATGCAGCACGTGCGGTGCTCGCGTCGACACGCGGCGCCCCGATCGAGGGAGACGTGGAGATCGCGCGGTTCGTCGCAGCACGAGCGCTCGAGCGCGCGGGCGTGCCGACAGAAGCCGCAGCCGAGCACGACGCGCTGTCGGGTGCGGGCCACGTGCTCGCAGGACCCGCAGCGCATCGCCGCGCGATCGCCGCGCTCGAGGCCGGAAGCGCAGCGGAGGCGCTGGCGAGCGCGAGCCGGCTCCACGCCGATCCGACGCTCGCCGCCCAGGGCGTCCTGCTGTCCATCGATGCGTCGATCGCGCTCGGGCGCGTGGACGAGGCCATCGACCTGGCCCGTCGCCACGCCGGCAGCCTCGAGGCACCGGCGACGCTGGCCATCGCGTCGAGGCTCGGCCGGGCGCTCGCGCTCAAAGCCGCCACGGTGACGGTGGACGACGCCGCACGCGCCGTGGCGCTCCGACGCGAGGCCGCGCGGTGGCTTCGTGCGGTGGCGTGGCGCGCGTCGGGTGCGGAGTCGACCGAAGCGCGCGCCCTCCTCGAGCAGACCGTCGGCGATCTGCCGCAGCCCGAGCGCGAGACCGCCCTCGCTCCGACGTTCGCCGAGAGGGAAGCGCGTGCGGAGCAACTCTTTCGGGCGTATCGGCACCGCGAGGCGGAGGCCGCGTTCGCGGAGCTCGCCCAGAGCGCAGGCGCGGATCGCGCGGCCGCGTGCCGTGTCCGCGTGCGCCACGCGCAGGCCGTGCTCAA
This sequence comes from Deltaproteobacteria bacterium, assembly GCA_020854145.1. GTDB lineage: Bacteria > Myxococcota_A > Polyangia > Polyangiales > JADZFZ01 > JADZFZ01. The sequence goes on from JADZFZ010000019.1 coordinate 7,134, forward strand.
TCGACGTGATCGGACGCGCGCGGCGGAGCTCTTCGCGCCGATCGCCGCCGAGTGCGAGCGCGAGCCGCGAGCGACGGCGCGCTATCACCTGGTGCGCTTGGCCGCCGACCGCGGCGACGTGCCGAGCGCGCGCGCGACGGCAGAGCTCATGGCCGACGAGGACGGCCGGAGCCCGCTGGCCGACGACGCACGATTCCTCGCGGCATCGGCTGCGCTCGATGCGGGCGACGTCAACGGGGCGCGCGCGAGCCTCGACGGATTCGAGTCGCGCTTCGCCGACGGCGACATGGTGGGTGACGCGCTGTTCGAGCGCGGCTGGCTCGAGATGCGGGCGGGGCGGCTCGAGGCCGCGCTCGTCGCCTTCGAGGCGCTCGAGTCCGCGCGCCCACGCGAGAACCGTGATCACGCGGGCGGTCGCGCGACCTACTGGCGCGGACGCATGCTCGCCGCGCTCGGTCGAGCCGCACAGGCCGCGGATGCGTTCGAGCGCGTCGCGCGCGAGCATCCGTTGACCTTCTACGCCCTGCTGGCGACGAGCCGCCTCGGCGAGCTCGACGACGGACGACGCACCCGGCTGCTGGCGTCGTTGCGCGCATCCTTCGTCGAGACGCCGCTGCGCTTCGCGCCGAGAGCGGAGATGAATGAGCTCTCCTTCAGGCGCGCGGTAGCGCTCTCGCGCGCTGGGTTCCCGGAGGAAGCGCGACGCGAGCTGGCAGCGCTCGGATGCTTCGAGCCCGGCGCGGACGCGGAGCTGCTCTGGCTCGGTGCCGCGATCGTCGACCGTGCGGGCAACCCTGCCGTGGCACATCGCCTCGTTCGCCGCCGGATGCAGAGCCTCGAGCACACGTGGCCGGAGGGACGCACCATCGCGCTCTGGCGGATCGCCTACCCCCGTGTGTACTCGAGCGAGATCGAGTCGGCCGCCAACGCCGAGTCGCTCGACCCTGCGCTGCTTCTCGCGATCGCGCGCGAGGAGAGCGCCTTCGACCCGGCGGCCCTGTCGGTCGCGCACGCGGTGGGCCTGACGCAGCTGATGCCCGCCACCGCGGAGCGCTTCGCTCGCCGTATCGGCGTCGCACACGACCGCGCGGCGCTCCTGACGCCCGCCATCAATGCGCGCATCGGAGCGCGTTACCTGGCGTTCCTGCGTGACCGGCTGGCGCCGTCGCCTGCGCTCGTGCCCTCCGGCTACAACGCGGGCGAGGGCTCCGTGGATCGCTGGCTGGTCGCGCGCGGCCAGATGCCGCTCGACGAGTTCGTCGAGGAGATCCCCTACGAGGAGACGCGCCGCTACACGAAGCGGGTCCTGGCATCGTGGGCGGCATATCGGTGGCTCTGGGGCCAGGGCGACACCGCGACCTTGCCCGTTCTCGCGCAGCCGCTGCC
>JADZFZ010000020.1 GCA_020854145.1 Deltaproteobacteria bacterium
TACCCGCGATTGTGCGGATCGGCCGAGGGGATCGCGGCATTGTCGGAGCTGGGCGTGGACGCGGTGACGTTGGCCAACAATCACGCGCTCGATTCCGACCGCGAGGGATTGCGGCTGACCGCGGAGCGATTGTCCGCGCGAGGGATCGTCGCGCTGGGCGTTCGGGCAGCCGAGCAGGGGACGCTGCGCGCAGAGCGATTGGGACCGATTGCCGTCGTGGCGGCCAATGCGACGCGGACCCGCTACGAGCCCGGACGCTCGGTGCCGCTCGCAACGCCGCGAGCGATCGAACGTGCCGTCGGCGAGGCGCGCCGAAGCGAGGCGCGCCGTCCCGTGATCGTCTCGATCCACGCCGGTCGCGAAGGCTGGCGTTGGGCCTCGAGACACGACGGCGAGCTGGCGCGCGCGGCGGTCGCGGGCGGCGCCGCTGCGGTGGTCTTCCATGGTGCGCACGTCGTGCGTGAGCTGCGGGTCGAGCGCGGCGTGCCCGTGCACCTCGGCCTCGGCAACCTGTTGTTCGACCAACGCGCGCCGGCCATGCGCGAGGGCGTCGTGCTGACGCTGCGCGTGCCGCTCCGTGGTGGACCGGCCGCGGTCGAAGGCGTCACGCGCGTTCGCGCCGCGCGCGATCACGAGTAGATCTTGGGCGCTCCGGGGGTGGGCGGCGTCTGCTTCATCGTCGTCGCGGTCGGCGTCGCCGGAGCGGTGGGCCATCCCATCGCGGGCACGTTCTGATCGGGGCGCCCAGGGAGATGGAGGATCCACAAGGCCGCTCCCACGGGTGCCGGGCGCACGGTCTTCCAACCGCCCTCGACGTCGCCGTGGGGACCACGGAATCGATAGCGCATGTCGATGACCGACTGGTCGTTCTCGCTCGACGCGGTCGCGTCGTGACGAAGCACCTCGCCGGCGACGGCAACTCCTCGCCGATAGATGCGGCGGGTACGCAGCGCGGAGGCGGCGGATCGAGCCAGCACGACGAGCCCGACGACGCCGAGGAGCGCCGGGAGGTACGCGACGGGCGGGATGACCGAGATCCGGGTTCCGGCGATGCGCGCGCGGCTGGGCTCGTCGGGGTCGTACTCGATGTCGAGCTCGCCGTGCCCGCGCCCTCGCTCGATCAGGTCGCGTGACGCGGTGGTGCTCGCGGCCTGGTGGGTTCGACCGTCTTCCGCGCGATAGCGGAACGAGATGCGCATGACCTGCACGTCGTTGACGCTCGACCCGGTGCCGGACACGACGGTGGGCGTCGCAGTCGTCCTCTTCGCGCGCATGTCGAGGATCAGGTCGTGCCACGGAGGACCGCCGATCACGAGCAGCAGGGCGGGGACGAACACGCCGACGCCGCCGAAGACCGCACCGAGGAGAAGCCCGAGGGAAGCGTTCCAGCCCACGGCGCCGCGCGGGACCGCACGAGGTGGCGGTGGCGGGATGGGACCGACGGGATCCACACACGGACTCTACCGCGGCAACTCGGGTCCAGTAGGCTGCACGCCATGCACGACGCCATCTCACGCACGACCGACGGGAAGTTCCGACAGGCCATCGAGATTGGTCCCCACTCCATCGGATCGGACGAGCCGAAGGACGCCGGCGGCGACGACAGCGCGCCCGCGCCGCACGAGCTGCTCGAAGCAGCGCTCGCGGCGTGCACCTCGATGACGGTGAAGATGTACGCGGAGCGCAAGGGCTGGCCGCTGCGATCGGTGGAGGTGCGGGTCCACATCGACAAGTCGCCCGAGGGCAACGTGCTGCGTCGGACGATTCGATTGCATGGCGCGCTCGACGAGGAGCAGCGCGTGCGGCTGCTCGACATCGCGGGCAAGTGCCCGGTGCACAAGACGCTCGCGTCCAATCGAATCGAGAGCAGCGCCGAGGTGGCTCCGTAGATGTCGTGTCGCGGTCGCGACTGGAGCCGGCGGGTGCTCGTCGTCGCCGCGACTGCGATGGTGCTCGCGGCGTGCGGAGGATCGCAGCGCGGCGAGATGCGGGACCGAGCCGCCATCGATCTGCGCTGCCGGGAAGGCGACGTAGAGCTCGAGGAGCGCGGAGGCGGGCGCTGGCGGGCGTCCGGCTGCGGGCGTCGCGTCGCGTACGTGTGCGAAGGCGGCGAGTGCGAGCTGCGACGGCGCGCGACGAGGGAGCAGGTCGACCCGACGAAGGTCGGTCGGCGCTCCGGGGTGCGCGAACGGCGTGGTCGCAGGCGCGGGGCGTGGCGAATCCAGGGCGTCGTGCCGGCGCGCCCTGGGCTCGAGATGGAGATCGTCGCGACGACGCGTCGGCCGGCGCGCGTGATGGTGATCGTGCGGAACCAGGGAAGGCCACGATTCCACTGGTGCCAAGCGATCGAGGTGTCGGTCGACGGCACGTGGTTCAGCGTGCCGCGCACCGAGCGCGAAGTGGACGGCGACGGCGCCGATGCCGTGGAGACGGTCCGCGGGACGAGCCCGATCACGGTGGTCGAGCGAATGGCCGAGGGGCGCGAGGTGCGCGGCCGACTCTGCACGATGCAGTTCGCGTTTCACGAGGGAGCCGCGTCGACGGCGCGCGCGCTGCTCGAGCGACTGCGCGAGCGGACGCGATGAGCACCCTCAGCGAGTGGCCGCAGGTCGCACGGCGAAGCTGACGTCGCCGTAGCCGGCCTCGGCAGCGGCACGCATGAGCACACGAATGACGCGGAAGTCGATCTCCCGATCGGCTTGGATCACCACGGTGCCGGGGAAGTCGCGGCGAGGGTGCAGCAGCTGCCAGCTGCGCTTCTGCGTGGCGAGGTCGCGCACCAGGGCGTCGATTCGAGGCGGGGCACCGGGCGCGCCGAGCGAAGGCGTGTCGGCGACGAAGCGACCGTCGATCGTCACGGCCTCGCGATTGACGGCGATGATGGGCGCGAGCTCGATCGCGGTGGCGTGCGCAGCCGTCGGTGGACGAATGAGCGGATCGCTCGTTCCGATGGAGCCTTCGGCGCTGAAGCTCGTGATGAGGAAGACGACCATCGTCACAAGGAAGTCGATGAACGACACGAGGTTGAGCGACGCGCTCACGGGCCTTCGTGCTCTGCCCGCGCTTCGCGCGCGCACGAAGCCGAAGGGAACGCTGGCGAGCAATCGACGTCCGGGCGCTGCGACCGGCATGGCTTCTCCCTCGCCCGCGTCTCGGTGGGCCGCGGACGCGACCGTGTGCGAGCGAGGGGTGAGACACCCGGCGGCGTGAAGCGTTCCGCGCGCGCTACGAGGCGGAGCAGCCCTGGATCTCGCCGTTGCCGTTGCGCTCGGCCGTCTGCAGGCAGGCTTCGGCGACGCGACGGACCATGTCGAGCGTCGGCAATCGGCAGCTGCCGTCTCTCGCGGTCTGGCTGATCCATTTGATGAGGCCGGTGCGCCAAGCCCACAGGCGCGCGCCGGAAGCGTCGCCCCAGGTCGACTGCGAGTAGTCGTCGTTCCAGTTGAAGAACGAGCCGCTCCAATTGGTTTGCTCGTTCAATCGGACGAGCTCTGCGGGCGGGCTCGCCATGATGGCCTCGAATCGAATCGCGCTCGCCTGCATGCAGCGGCGGCCGAAATCGGTGCCCTCCGCGAACGAGTAGGTCGGGTTGTGCCCGCCGGACCACTTCTGCCAGAACTCGGTGCCACCCAACGAGAACGAGCCGCCGCTCGGGTAGTCGTAGCTCGTGGGGATGGGCGCATCGGCGGCGAGCTCGACGACGGGCAGGGTCACGTCGCGCGCGCCCGCGTAGTAGTCGATCGGCGTGGGCTCGGTCGGCTCCGTCGGATCGGTCGGTGGGGTCGGATCCGTAGGCGTCGTCGGATCGGTCGGCGCGGTCGGATCGGCGGGATCCGTCGGCTCCGCGGGGCACCGGCTCGCCACGATCTCGACCAGCTGACGCATGCCTTCGGGTCCCACGTGAGGGACGCCGTCGACCTCGTCGATGCCGTCGAACGGGTCGTCGTCCTCCGTGCCGAACGTCGCATCGACGCCATCGCGGTGCCACGCGAGATTGTCCGCGGCCTGTCGGTGCACACCGCCGGCGAAGAGGTCGTCCGCGGAGACGCCCGCGTTGAGGTGCGCGACGACGGCGTCGAGCTCGCAGGTCGTGAACGCGCGCCCGTCGGCCTTTCCGCCTTCGACGCCGAGCTCGTCGATGCCGTCACCAGGGCTGCCCGAGTCCACGGCGCAGCCGACGAGAGCGAGGAGGAGGGCAACGAGGCTTGCTGTGCGCATGCAGTTGCGCTGTCGCAAGCGACGGGCCGCATCCCGCAGCGCGCGAAGTGCCCAGAAGGAGGGGCACCTGTCGCCTGGCAGGACTCGCGGGTGGCAGCGCCGTTAGCCGGACCCCGAGCACGAGGAACGGCGCGTCCGCCCGGATGGCCTCGAAACGCGGCCCGTGGACGGAATGGAACTGCTCGCCCAGGAGCGCTGCGATCTCGAGGACTTGAGCACGTCGATCCTGTCCCCGGGTCAGAAGGTCGAGGTGATCTCGGTGAGGAGGTCGCGGCGGATGGGAGCGGGGATCGTGTGGGCGGCGTCGTGCTCGCGGAGCTCGACGGAGATGCCGCGTGCGCGAAGGGCGTCGACTCCGCGGCGGTCGTCGGCGAGGGTGACGAGTCGGTCGGCCCGGCCGTGCCACGCGACGATGCGCGGGATGCGCGCGGGGTCGATGCGCGCGGGGAGGGGAGTCTCGCGATAGAAGAAGCCCGAGATCGGGAAGGCCGCGGCGAACGCGTCGGGCTGCGTGAGCGCGATCGTGTACGCGAGCATCGCGCCCTGGGAGAAGCCCATGACGACGGGTCGTCCGCGCGTGGGGCGAGCACGGGTGACGGCTTCGACGGTGGCGCGGATGCGCGCTGCGTGCGCGACGAGCTCGCGCGCAATCTGCGTGCGGCCCCGGCTGGATTGCCAGGATCCGAGGTACCACGCGAGCCCGTCGCCGAATCGGTGCGGCGGATGGGGGACGACGATGCGCGCAGGCGTCGCGAAGCCGTCGAACAATCCGGCAAACCATTCGGGCCTATCGCCGCGCCCGTGCAGCGCGACCACGAGCGGCAATCGATCCGATGGCGCCGCGCCCGCGGACTGCATCTCGAGATACCGAAACGGCTGCGGCGATTCGCCGGACTGCTGGGACTCGCTCGGCTGCGCGGAGCCGGGCGCGCACGCGGCGAGGACGACGAGACAGGCCCACGAGAGGTGACGGTCCACGCGCTCGATTGCCGCAGCGCGAGTCATCGCGTGAGGTCGTCGAGCGTGCCGAAGAATCGGCTCGCCCATCGCGATGCGGCCCGGACCTTCGA
>JADZFZ010000021.1 GCA_020854145.1 Deltaproteobacteria bacterium
CCCAGCAACGCGGCGACGCCCTCGAGCGCCTCCGTGAAGATCACCTCGACGGAGGCGAGCCGAGAGACGGCGACGCCGAGGTCGAGCAGCCGTCGCAGCACGCGCCGGTGGCGGTCCAGCCGAAGGACGGTCGCGGCGTGCTTGAGCGTGGCGTCGAGCAGCACCAGCAAGCGCTCCGGACCGTCGCTCTTGTCGTGATAGCCCTGGATGTCGAGCTCGGTGAGCATCCGGCGCGCGGGCTGCTCGGACGCGTAGCCAGTGACGAGCAGGATCTGGACGAGCGGATCGAACGCGCGGATGGCGCGCACGACGTCCGCGCCCGTCGCCCCTCCGAGATGGTAGTCGAGCAGGACCACGTGGGGTCGCGTCGCGCGGACCCGATCCACGGCGACCGAAGCATCCGTCGCGCTCGCCACCTCGTGCCCCTGCTGGATCAGCAGAGCCACGGTGCTCTCGAGCAGGACGTCGTCGTCGTCGACCACGACCACGCGATACCCCGACTTCCTGGTCCCGATCCTCGCCATGTTCTCCCCGTCCGTTGGAGGGCCGACGACACGCCTCGTCAGCTGCAGCCCCGACCCCCCGTGGGCACGAGCCGGCAGTCCGACGAGCAGGTGCGACACGGCTCCCAGGAGACGCCGTCACACTCCTCGCCCGCGCTGACGACGCCGTCGCCGCAGAAGGGCAGCTCGCACCGGCAACCGCGACAGATCCGGTCGGCGTCGCACTCGGAGTGCTCCTCGCACGTCTCGCCGAGGCTCTCCTCGACGATGCGATTGCCGCAGTGTGCGACGCTCGTCTCCGGCGGCGGCGGCGGTGGATCCTCGGAGGGATGGTTGTCCGCGGAGTAGCGTGGATCTCCCGGTCCCGGCTCCTCCCACGGCGGCGCCTCCTCGCTCGGGGGAGGCGTCTCTTCGCTCGGCGGATCGGGAGGCGTCTCCTCGCTCGGGGGAGGCGTCTCTTCGCTCGGCGGATCGGGAGGCGTCTCTTCGCTCGGGGGAGGGGCCTCCGCGTCCTCGGGCGCAGGCGGCTCGGCGGGCGCGGCATCGGGAGACGCGACGCGCTCGGGCGCACGCATGGCGCGATCGTCCGGAGACCACGTCCCGGCGTCAGGCGCCGAGGAGGTCAGCGTGTCGTCGCGCCCACCTTCGGAGGGCGCGCAGCCGACCAGCAGCGCGGAGGCGCACGAGAGCGCCGTGATGCAGGCGATGCGAATACAGGTTGTGCCCATGTGACTCTCCAGCCCTCGCGCGGAGGGGCATCGAAGCCGATCGATCACGCGACTCCCGCGATGCGCGGCGCCTCTTCGGGCGCGCACTCGTCGTCGTCGGCACGCAGCCGAACGAACGGGAACTCGACGGTGGACTCGTGCTCGGCCAGCGCGACCGCCGTCTGGTACCTCGTCCACTCGGCTGCCAGACACTCGCCACGCAGCAGCTCCACCCCGAAGCCCGGCGGCGCGGTCACGGTCGGCCCGTTGCCGGGCGCACACGTCCACGCGACGCGACCGACGAGCTCGACGGTGGATCCCACGCTCGGCGGTCGCAGCTTGAGCTGCACGAGCGAGCCGCGCGGGACCGGGTCGAACGTTCGGACGTAGAGGCCGCCTCGACTGACGTTGAAGGTCATCGCGTAGCGGGACGTGCCGGGCTCGTCGAGCGGGCGAATGGAGCAGAACGTGTCGTAGAGAATCCGCGCCGACGATCGGCCGTTGCTCTCCACGGCGCTCGAGAGGAGGCGGTTGACGAGGAAGAGCGCATCCGACGGCCCGGCTTGCGTCTGCATCAGCGAGACGTTCAGCACGGGCGTGCTCGAGGCACGCAGGCGCGCCGCGTCGAGCTCCGACACGCAGACCACGAACGGCAGGTCGGGACGTTCCGAGACCCGCCGGGCCTCCTCGATGGCCTGGGCGACGCTCTCCCAGAGCTGCGGCTCCGCCACGAGCACGACGCCCGGCGGATCGAGCACGAGGCGGTCGAGCACCTCCTCGAGCGAGCATGCGAACGTGACGTCGTAGCCGGCCTGTCGGAGCGCGCGTCCGAGCGACGCACGTCGCGGCTGATCGGGATGCTGGACCAGGCACCGCCCGCTCGCGCTCCTGCCCTCGGCGCGATGCGCGCGACTGGCGAGCGCGCGGATGCGGCGAAGCACACCGCTCTCGTCGTCCTCGACCACCACGTCGTCGACCCCGGCGGCGAACGCCCGCTGGAAGTCCTCTTCGCTCGGCCAGTCCACGATGCCGAGGACCGTCAGCGCGCCCAGACGCTGCTGCGAGCGCAGCCAGCTGAGGAAGCGGCGCGCGCCCGTGGACTCGATGGGCATGAGCAACGCGGTCGGCAGCGGCTCCGCGCTCAACCGGGCCCGCGCGCCGTCGAGCGTCACGCAGTGCTGGGGCGCGAGCCCATTTGCATCCAGCACGGCCGCCAAGCGCTGGCGGACCCTCGGCGACAGCTCGCCTGCGATCATCGTTGCCATGTCGTGCCTCCGTTGGCCTCCGTCATCGGCGGGCGCCACGAGACCTTGAGGAGGTCGCGGCACGCGAGCTCGACGGACGGATGGAGACGTCGCGAGCGACGGTCCGCTGACGCCTTCGTCAGACCGACGTCGTTCCAGCGGGGCCGGACGATCTCCGGGACGTTGCGCCTCCGCGTGGATCGAGACCTGCAGTACGCGAGGGCTGAGCACTGGGATGCCGCGATGCGCGGCGGAGGTAGCCGATGGGACTCGCGAGTGATCTAGAGGCGCGTGTTTTGGTGGTGGACGACGAGCCCACGGTGCTGCGCGCGCTGTCGCGTCAGCTCCGATCGCTCGGCTGCGACGTCGTGGGCACCGACTCGCCCGAGACTGCGCTGTCGCTGCTCGGCGGGCGCTGCTTCGATCTGCTGCTGACCGACCTGCACCTGCCGCTGCCAACTGGTCGCGTGCTCGCGGTCGAAGCCGCCACCGTCGCGCCGGAGGTCCCGCGGATCGTGGTGACGGGTGACAACAGCCTTCGCGACATCGTGCGCGAGCTCGGCGCGACCCTGGTCGAAGGCGTCCTGCCGAAGCCGTTCGACGCCGCGGTGCTCAGCGCGACGGTCCGGCGCGCGGTGGGCACGGTCCGCCCGCGCGACGAGGGCCACACGCGTCGCATGGCGGAAGGCCTGGTTCGCGCCCTGGCCCTACGCGACGTCGAGACCGAGAACCACTCGCGACGGGTCGCGGCGTGGGCTCGGAGGATCGCCGACGATCTCGGCCTCCCCAGCTACGACGCGCTGCAGGTGGAGCTCGGCGCGCTGCTGCACGACGTGGGCAAGATCGGCGTCCCCGACGCGATCCTCCGCAAGCCCGGACCGCTGACCGAAGCGGAGTGGGTCGAGATGCGCAAGCACCCGGCGCACGGGCGCGAGATGCTCGCCGGGATCCCGATGCTCGCGGAGGCGTCACACGTCGTCTACTCGCACCACGAGCGATGGGACGGAGGGGGCTACCCGCGGATGCTGTCGGGCGCGGCGATCCCCCTCGGCGCGCGGATCTTCTCGGTGGTGGACACCTACGACGCGATGACGAGCGACCGTGTCTACCGGCGCGCGACGACCGATGCGGCCGCGCGTGCGGAGATCGCCAGGCTCGCGGGCGCGCAGTTCGATCCCGAGATCGTGCACACGTTCCTCGCGGTGCCCGTGATCGAGTGGCTCGACGTCCGCCGGCACTTCGCCGACCCGTCGCCCGCCGGCTGACGGCCGATCCTCGCCCGAGCGTCCCGCGAAGGGCGTGAATATTCACGCCACCGGCCCCTCACCCTGCCTCTCCCCGCTGCGCGGGGAGAGGGGACGCGCGTCGATGGGCTCGGGCTCACTCGGAATTCCGAGTGAGCGCCGCGTCGCGATGGCTCCCGACCCGAGCCACTCGTCACCCCGCGACGGCTTCAGCCGATCCAGAGCTGCATCTCGCGAACCTCGTTGTCCGGCAACGGCACCGGGACTCCTCGCACCCTCACGCGTGCCCCCGCAGCCAGCGAGAGCCGATCGCCGATCGAAACCGTGCAGCGCAGCAGGAGCCACGCCACCAGCACGAACACGCCGAGCCCGATGACGACGAAGGCACCGATCGTGATGAGCCGGCCGAGCTCCGTGTCCACGCGTGCGCGCCTCCTCCCGCCGCCATCATGGGCTCGCACGGTGGCCCTCGGTCACCCTCGCCGTCGCCCGACGATCAGGCGACGCAGCGCGGATCCATCGCTCGGCAGCGATCGCGGGCTGCGCACGCGCGACGTGGACGACGGAGCGATGCGCGCCGCGGGTCGGCTCCCTCAATC
>JADZFZ010000022.1 GCA_020854145.1 Deltaproteobacteria bacterium
GACAGATCCTCCGCATCGTCGGAGATCGCCGGGTTACGCTCGCGCCATGACCACCCAAGAGGAGTTCGAAGCCGCGCAGCTGCGGGTCAAGGCCGTGACGTCCCTCTCGAACGACACGCTCCTCGAGCTCTACGGGCTCTACAAGCAATCCACCGTGGGCGACGTCGACGGCAAGCGGCCCGGGATGATGGACATTCGAGGTCGCGCGAAATACGACGCCTGGGCGTCGCGAAAGAGCATGACGCGCGAGGCGGCGATGAAAGCCTACGTGGCGCTCGTGGACCGATTGACGAGCCGATGACGGCCTCATCCCGAGCGCAGTGACTCGACGGTCCGGCGGACGCCGTCTTCCAGCGCCGTCGGCACGAAGCCGAGCTCCGATTGCGCCTTTCGGGCGTCCACGCGCACCTGCCACCGCAGGAACGCCACCTCGCCCGGCGCGACCAGCGGCGTGAAGCCGAAGATGCGCGCGAGCGGCGCCGACGTCGCGGCGATCGCGCCGAGCAGCCACATCGGGCTCGACGGCGGCACGCGGCCGAGGCCCGCGATTCGCGCAATCGTCTCCCCGAACTCGCGATTCGACACGTAACAGTCCGAGACGAGATAACGCGCGCCGCGTTCGCCCGATCTCGCGGCGGCGAGGTGGGCGTCGGCGACACCGTCCACGTAGACGACCGACATCCCGCCGGGTGGCAGCATCGGGACTTTGCCCGCCAACAATCGGACGAAGAGCGCATTGAGCCCGGTTCGGCTCGGGCTCGGGCCGTACACGGCCGACGGGCAGATGGATACGACGTCGAGCCCCTCCCGAGCTGCCGCTTCCACCTCGCGATCCGCCGCCTGTTTCGACCGCTCGTAAGCGGTCGGTTTGACCTCGTGGTCGACGTTCGTCTCGACCAGCGTGCCGCCCGGCGGCGCGGCGAACACGTCCATCGTGGACGTGTAGACCACGCGCTCGACGCCGGACTCGCGCGCTGCCCGGAGGACGGAGACGGTGCCACCCCGATTGACGCGATCGAAGATGCCTTCGTCGCGCTGCCATTGCTCGGGCATCCCCGCCGCGTGGAACACGAGCGCGACGCCCCGCGCGGCTTCGCGCACGGAGGCGAGGTCGGTCACGTCACCCCGGACGAGCGCCGTGCCCTCCGGGAGGACGCGACGCGCGCTCTCCGGGTCGCGCACGAGGGCACGCACGGTGTCGCCGCGGGCGACGAGGCGCCGGGCAATCGCGTTGCCGACGAGGCCGGTCGCGCCGGTGACGAGGACGAGCACGGGTGCAGGGTACGACAGGTTCGCGCCCGTGGAGCCGGCACGCCGACACCGCGAGCCGCTCGAGGGGACGTCGGGCGCGCGGCGACGTAGGATGCGGCATGTCGCGGCTCGTCCCTCCCGTCGTGTGCGCGCTGGCGGTCGCCGGCGTCGTTCCCGCCGCGTTCGCGCAAGATGCCGGCGCCCCGGCGGATGACCGGTGCGAGGACGCGTGCTCCTCCGAAGGCACCTGCCGCTGGGGGGGCGCGCAATGTGTCGCCACGTCGTCCGCCGATTGCCAAGCTGCGTCCGTCTGCACGACCGAAGGCCGGTGCACCGCGCGCGCGGGAGCGTGCGTCCTCGCGTCCAGCGCCGATTGCGCGCAAGCCATGGCGTGCCGGTCGTCGGGCCAATGCACGTTCGCCGATGGCCAATGTGTCGTCGGGTCCGCGGCGGATTGCCAGCGGAGCAACAACTGCAGCGAAGAGGGCGAGTGCACATTCGCGGATGGACAGTGCCGCCGCACGTCGAGCGCCGACTGCGCCCGCTCGAGCAGTTGCACGGTGGAAGGGCTCTGCACGTTCGACGAGGGAACCTGCCGCGCAATGACCGACGCCGATTGCCAGCGCGGCACCGGCTGCACGCAGGACGGCCGATGCACGGCCGCCGACGGTCGATGCGTGATCGCGACGCAGGCGGATTGCCGCCGCGCGGGACTGTGCGATTCGCTCGGACGGTGCACGCCCGAGGAGCACGAGGGCACCAACGAGTGCGCCGCGGCGACGGACGCGATGTGCCGACGCAGCGAGGCGTGCACGCGTTACGGGCACTGCGCCGCGCGCGAGGGCCGCTGCGTCCCGACGTCCGACGCGATGTGCCGTCGCTCCACCGCCTGTCGAGAGCAAGGCGCTTGCTCCCGATTGGAGGCCGACGGCGTCGCGTACTGCGGCCCGGCCGATCAGGCTGCGTGCGATCGCGCGACGGCGTGCCGAGGCAGGCAATGCACGCGGAGCGCGAGCTTGGACGTGGGAGGGCAACTCGTGTTCGGCGGCGCCTCGGAGCGCGGGTACACGTGCAACCCGCCCGTGGAGGGCCGCGCGGGAGTGCTGGCCGCGCTCGGCAGCCTCGGCGGTCGACCCCCGGGGATCCCTCGCCTGTTCGCGATGCGACACCGGCGCACCATCGGCCGCGATCCGGGTGGGCTCGCAGCGCTCGGCGTGCTGCAGGGAGACTCGATTGGCGAATCGTTCGGGATGGGCGGCCTCGGGCTGCGTGGCACCGGGCGCGGCGGCGGCGGGACCGGCGAAGGCACGATTGGTCTGGGAACGCTCGGAACGATCGGGCGCGGCGGCGGCGGC
>JADZFZ010000023.1 GCA_020854145.1 Deltaproteobacteria bacterium
ACGCACCGACGAGCCCCGGCAACACGACCGTGCCGACGAGCTCGAGCGGTCCTTCGAAGTACTTGAGCAGCTGGAACAGGCCGAGGAAGTACCACTCGGGTCGAGCTGGGTACTCCGACGCGGGATCCGCGGGCGCATCGAGGGGTGCGCCCCCGGTCGCCAACGTCACTGCGAGGATCGCCGCGAAGACCACGATGCCCGCGATGACGTCTTTCGCGAGCTGGTGCGGCCAGAATGGCTCGATGCGCGACCGGTCCGCGCCGGCAGGCGGCGTCACGCCGTGGCGACGGAAGAGCGCGACGTGGAGAAAGAGCAGAGCGAAGAGCGCCCCTGGGAGGATCGCGACGTGGAGCGCGAAGAATCGCGTGAGCGTGGCGTGGCCGTACTCGGGACCTCCTTGCAGGAGCGTCTGGATCGCGCCGCCGACGAGCGGGATCCCTCCGGCGATGTTGGTCGCGACGCGGGTCGCCCAGTAGCCCTTCTGGTCCCAGGGGAGCAGATACCCGGTGAGCGCCAGACCGAGCGTGGCGCCCATCAGCCCGAGGCCGAGCCACCAGTTGATCTCGCGCGGCTTCTTGTAGGCGCCGTAGAGCGAGACCTGCACGAGGTGGAACGCGAGCACGATCACCATCGCCTGCGCGCCGTAGTGATGGACGCCGCGGACGAGCCAACCCCACCCGATGCGGTGCTGGATGTACCAGACGCTGGGCCACGCCGTGTGCGCGGCCGGGCTGTAGGCCGTCATCAACAGGACGCCCGTGACGACCTGGATCCCGAGGATGATCGTCAGGGCGGAGCCGAAGACGTAAGCCCAGCGCGCGCCGCCCTCGATCTGCTCGTCGAGGAGGTGGCGCATCGTCGCCGCGATGCCGGTCCGATCCTCGACCCAACCGCCCAGACGTTTGATCACGTCAGGCTCTCCGGCTGCGTACCGCGGCGCAGGCGCGCGAGGCGTCGCCGACGACCTCGCGCTCCGCCGTGCCCTGGCGGAAACGTTGCCAACGCACCTCCACGACGCCGTCGCGCACGCGAACCGGGAGGGGGTCCATCCCGCGCGGCGACGGTCCGCTCACCCGAGAGCCGTCGGCCGCGAACAAGCTGGTGTGGCAGGGGCAGGCGAAGCCGCGACCATCCTCCGAAGGACCGATGGGGCAGCCGAGGTGCGGGCAGATCGTGGACAAGACGGTCACGCGCTCGCCGGCACGCCGAGCCCAAACGCTGCCGAGCACGCGCCCCGTGGCGCGCGTCCATGCATCGACCGCGTCGCCGATGACGGGGAGTCGACGCGGCTCACGAGTCGGCAGCGCGTCGAGCCGTGCGAGCCGCACGAAAGGGGCGTCCGCCGATCCATCGCCGGCGCCGGCGTCGCGGAGCAGCGGGTCGAGCACGTAGGGCACCGCAGGCACCAACATGCCCGCGGCGAGGACGCCGCTGCCGCCCACGGTGACCGTCGCCAGGAAACGACGGCGGCCGTCGGCATCGTCGCTCACGTCGCACCTCCGATTGCCACGCGCGCGGAGAGTACCACCGAGGCCGATACAACCGGCACGCGTCGTGGGTATTGCGAGGCGCGCTGCCCCTGGGGTACGACGACCGTGCGCGGAGGTCTCATGAAGGCTCGGATTCGACTCGCGGGGGGGTTGCTGGGCGCGATGGCGGCGTCGCTGTCGGTCGCGATCGCCTGCGGCGGCGGCGAGGCGCCACCGTCGGGTGGGGCGACCACGACGGCGGGAGGAGGCGAGCAGGTCGAGTCACCTCCGCCAGCCGGCGACGATGCCGGGCCGGAGACGACCGAGATGGACGCGGGCGTCGCGCCGCAAGCGGCCGACGCAGGCGCGATGGCCACCGCCGACGCAGCCGTGGCGACGAGCGAGGATGCCGGTGGTGCCACGGCCGACGCCGACGGCGGAGCCGGGCCCACGCCGGAAGAGCGATGGCGCGCCATGGTCCGGCGCGGTCGGTCTCGCTTCAACTCCGTCTGCGGGACGTGCCACCCCGGCGGCGGCGAGGACATCGGTCCGCGCATCCGAGGGATCGGTTGGTCGACGAGCCGGATGCGACGCCAGATCCGATCGGGGTCGGGCCGCATGCGGCCCATCCCGCCCGGTCGCCTCGGCGAGGCCGACATGGAGAACCTCTTCGCGTACCTCTCGACCATGGGCAGCGTCCGAGGAGTCGCGCGGCCGCAATAGACCCTGCCGCGAGTCTCCGCGCGTGGGGCAGCCCCGAGCGGAGCGAGCGGCCACAATACGTCGGTGCCCCGATCTCGCAGTTGCCTGTTGGCGGTCGTCGCCACGTGCGCAGCGTGCGCGTCGATCCCGCGCGGCCGCGATGGCGTGGACGAGCTGGACCTCGAGGGCGTGGAGCAGGTCGACGAGGACCAGCTCCGGGAGCGGATCGCCACGCAGGAGCGCGGCTCGTTCCTGGGCATCCAATGGCCGTGGACGGAGTGGCCGCTCTACGACCGCGCGATCCTGCGGCGCGACCTCGAGCGCATCGAGCGCTTCTACCGGGCACGGGGCTACTACGACACGCAGGTCGGGACGCCGCGCGTCGACCGCGAGGAAGAGGACGACGACCGCGGTGTCGTGACGATCACCATCCCGATCGAAGAGGGGCTTCCCGTCGCCGTCCGCTCCACGAACGTCCTCTTCGAGCCGCAACCGGCAGGCGTGGCGCAGGTACCCGTCGTCATCCAGGAACGGATCCGTCGCGCCTTTCCTCTGCACGTCGGAGACGTGCTGGACGAAGAGGAGTACGAAGCCGCCAAGACGCGACTGCTCGACGCGATGCACGAAGCCTCCTACGCGTCGGCGGTCATCCAAGGCGACGTGCGCGTCGATCCGCGTTCGCGTCGCGCCGACGTGGTGCTCAGGGTTCGCGCCGGCCCCGTGTACCGGTTCGGGCGCGTCGAGGTGTCGGGCACCGGGCCGCTGCCGCGCTCGAACGTGTCGTCGCTCATCGAGATCGAGCGGGGCACGCTGTATCGGGCGTCGGTCCTTCGCGACGTCCGCAACGAGCTCTACGACATCGGCGTCTTCGCGACCGTACGCGTGACTCCGGTGGTGCTCGAGACCGAGCGACGCGTCGACGTGCGCGTCGAGGTCACGCCCGGACGCCTTCAACGCCTGCGGCTCGGCGTGGGCGCCGCGATCGAGCCCGAGCGCGGAGACGTTCACCTCGTCTCGACGTACGAGCACCGGAACTTCCTCGGAGGTCTACGCCGCGTGCGCGCCGAGGTGCAGCCGCGGTTGCTCTTCGATCTGTCGAGCACCGAACAAGAGCTGACGGTACGGCCCGGTGTCCTCGCATCGATCGGGTTGCGCAGGCCCGGGTTCTTCGAGCGACGCACGTGGCTCGCGACGGAGGCGCGTTACGACGTGGGGCCCCATCCGAGCGACGCGTCGCTGATGCGCCATCTCTTCAACGTGTCCCTCGGCCTCGAGCGTTCGTTCGGCGAGCTGCTGTTCGGCACCACGAGCATCAACTACGAGCTCTACCTGCCGATCAGCTACGAGGCGGCCGACGAAGCGCTCGACGAGGCGCTCATCGAGCCGTGGGCGTTTCCGTACCTGCAGGAGACGCTGCGCTTCGACACGCGCAACGACCCGCTCCGTCCGCGGCGCGGCGTGTTGCTCTCCGCGAACCTGCAGCAGGCCGGCTTCGTCGTGCCGAGCACGTGGGACTATCTGCGCTTCGGGCTCGACATGCGCGCGTACGTGCAGCCGATCCGCGGAACGGTGCTCGCGTTGCGAGGCGCCATCGGGTTCCTGCGCACCTTCGACGGGCCCGACGGCGGCCCGATCAGCAAGCGCTTCTTCGTCGGCGGCGCCAACAGCGTGCGCGGTTACGGGTTCGGACGCGCCGGCAGCCGCGCCATCGACTGCCGCACGGAGCGACAAGATGCGCCTGCGGCCGACGGGGAGACTCCTCCGCCCAGCGCCCAGCGGACGTGCTCGGAGCAGAATCTCGGCGGCACCGCGAGCTGGGAGCTCGGCCTCGAGATCCGGCAGACCATCGTGGGCGACTTCGGCGTGGTGGTCTTCGCCGATGCCGGCGACGCCGACATCGACGGCAGCATTCGCCCGGATTACCTGCACTTCACGCTCGGGATGGGGCTTCGCTACTACACGATCATCGGGCCCATCCGGTTCGACGTGGGATGGCGCGTGCCCGGAGCGCAGCGCGTCGGGGGCGAGCTCCCCAACGACGAGCTCGAGCCCGACCTGGACGTCGGCTTCGCCGAGCTGCCCATCTCGTTCCACCTCGCGATCGGCGAGGCCTTCTGATGCGCCGCGCTCTTCGGCTGCCGATGCGGCTGCTCGTCGGCGCGCTCACCAAGTCCGGATGGGCGCTGCTCTTCCTGCTGCTCGTGCCCGTCTCGGCGGTGCTGCACCTCGACACGCCCGTCGCGCGGCGCGCCGCGGCCTACGTCGCCACCGAGGCGCTGGGCAGCGCGCTCCGCGGCTCGTTCTCGATCGGAGCGGTGCGCCGCATCGAGCCTTCGTTCGGGTCGGTGGCGGTCGAGCTCTCCGAGGTGGTGATCCGCGATCCGCGCGGCCGAAGGGTCATCCGCGCACATCGCGTCGTCGTGCGGGGCGCGCGTCTGGTGCGTCCCGAGCTCATCCGGGATCGGCGCATCACGATCCGTCTCGACGCGATCGAGGCCGACGGCGCAGCGGTTCACCTGATTCGTCGGCCCGATCTGCTTCCGACCATCGTCTCGGCGTTCGAGCCTCGCGCGGCCCCGAGCAGCGACGGCGGAGGTCCGTCCGTGCGGGTCGAGATGCCGTCGCTCCGGGTTCGCAGAGGGCTCGTCTACGGAGCGCCGCCCGGCGTCGAGCGCCTCCACGCCACCGATCTCGACGCGCGCGCGGGCATGGTGGTCGACGACGGGGTGGAGATCACCTTCGGCCAGACGCGGTTCACGACGACGTCGCCGTTCGGACGTTATCGCGTGGCCGCCCACGGCCTCATCCGTGCCGGGGAAGCGGAGCGACGCTCCCGCGCGACGGCGAGGCCCATCGTGGGCGTGGAGGCTCCGCCCGTGACGGACCCTCCGGGTGCGGAGCTCGATCTGCACGTGACGGCGACCGCGATGGACCGCCCGGACAGGGTCCGCGCGCGGCTGCGGCTGCGAGGCGACGCGCTGGGGATCCGCGTAGAGGACTCGGTCGTCACGGCGGGCGCGCTCGAGCCGTTCGGGATCGACGTCCCGATCCGCGGGCAGACGGCGGTTCGCGGCCACCTGGGCGGCCGCTTCGACGCGATGGGCTTCGACGCAGTCGCGATCACCGAAGGAGGCCGCGCGACGGTACGCGGCGAGCTTCCCATCGGTCGTCCGCTGCGCATCGAGGCAGACGTCACCGACGTGGATCTGTCGCGCGTGATCGAGGGCGCGCCCGAGTCGCGCATCACGGGTCGCGCCGTGTTGTCGCCAGGCAGGCGGGGCCTGCCGCTCCGCATCGACGTCACGACGCAACGCTCGCGCATCGCAGGCCTCGAGCTGCCGCCCATCGTCGCGACGGCGGACGTGGATCCGGCCGGACGCCGCATTCACGTGCAGCCCGCCGAGACGCGGGATCCGCAGCTCACCGCGCGCATCGAGGGGACGGTGGGCTTCGACGCTTCGGTGGATCTTCTTCTCGACGCAGACCACGTGCGTATCCACGCGCTGCCGCTGCCCGCGTCGGTGGACCTGCCGGTGCTCGGCGGCGTCGCGTCGGCGAGCTTGCGCGTGCGTTTCACGCCGGCCGCACCGGACGAAGGGCGAGCCGACGCGTGGATGTCGGCGGGGGGACGCGTCCGTGCACGCGCGTTGCGCGTCGGGCCCGTGACCGCGACGACCGCCGACTACTCGGGAACCGTGAGCGGGACGCCCGCGCGACCGACGATTCGCGGAGTCGTGTCGGCCAGCGGCGTGCGTGTCTCGGAGCTGTCCGTCGGCAGCCTGCGCTCGCGGGTCGTGGGAGGCCCCGACGCTCGGGGCGGCACCACGTTCGCCCTCGATCTCGATGCACGCGGCGTCACCACGCGACGCGAGCTCGTGGCGGGCGCAGGAGCCGTGAGCGCGCGCGTGCGGGTGGGCATCGCGGACGACGGCGTTCGTTTGGACGCAAACGATCTCGACGTGACGATCGGCGAAGCGCGCTGGCGCGGACGGATCGACGACCTCTTCGTCGGTCGTCGCGGCGACATCGTGCTCGGCCGAGCGCTCCTCGCGGCGGGCGCGCAGCGCATCGAAGCCACGGCCACGCGACGCGGGCGCCGGCGGATCGAGGGCTCGATCGTGGCGCAGAGCCTCGACCTCACCGAGCTCCTCGCGCTCGCGCCGGTGTCGATCCCGCTGCGGCGCGGGCGACTGGACGTGTCGGCGCGAACGGTCTGGGAGGGCCGCTTCACGCGCATCGAGGCGCAGGCGGGGCTGAGCGACGCCGCCGTCGGACGGCTGGAGAACCTCGCGACGGTCCTGACCGTGGGCTACGACGGCGAGACGGTCGTCTTCGACACGCAGACCGCGCTCGAGACGGGAGGATCGGTGGCGCTCGGAGGCCGCATCGACCGCGCGCTCGGCGAACGCGATCTCGTGCGCTCGTTCGTGAACGGCGCGTGGGGTCTCGAGGGTCATCTCGACGCGGTCGATCTCGCGCTCGTACGCGCGGTCTGGCCGGCGCCGACCGCGAGGACGGCAGCACGCGCCGAAGCCGCGGGGGCAGCGCCCGTCCCCGCCGAAGCCGTGCCGATCGCGGCTCCTGCCGCCGCGCCGGAGACGAGCGGCGGGGACGATGGCGACGCGGCCGAAGCGGCGCCCTCGGGCCCGCCCGATCTGCGCGGCACCGTGACCGGCACGGTACGACTGTCGGGCAGCCTCGAGGTCCCGCGCGGCGAAGCTTCGCTCGAAGGCGACGACGTGACGTTCGACGGTTCACCGCCCGCCCACGTGACGTTGAGCGCGACGTTCGAGGAAGGCACCGCCGGCGCACGTGTCGTCGTGACCAACGCGACGCGGTCGCTCGCGGAGGCGGAGCTGCGGCTTCCGCTCGACCTCGAGGCCGTCTCGCGCGAGCCGGAGCGCGCGTTGGAGATCCTTCGAGCGACCGATTGGGTCGTGGTCGCGCGTCTCGATCCGATGTCGCTCGAGCAGCTCTTCGCGGCGCTGCCGCCTGCGATGCGCCCCGAGCTCGAGGAGCCCATCGCGTTGCGCGTGCTCGGCGAGCTCACCGCGCGCGGTCCGGAGGAGCGGCTCTCCGTGGACGTGGCAGGACGCGTCGAGTGGACGGGCGAAGCAGAGCAGGTCCTGCTCACGTCGCGTCCGAGCGCGCGTATCTCGGGCACGTACCGCGACGGCGAAGGAAGCGTCCGCGCCGACGTCGAGGTGGGCTCGCGCGCGGTCCTCGCCGCGACGGCCAACGCGCCTCTTCCCCTCGCGCGATGGATGCGCGGCGAGCGGCTCTCGATGCCACCGTTCGCGCTGGCGGTGACGGGAGACGACGTGCCGGCGAGCTTGTTCTCTCCGCTGCAGATGGGCCGCCTCGGTGGGACGTTCGGCGTGCGCGCCGTCGCGAGCGGCCTGCTCGGACAGCCGAGCGCGCGTCTGCTGATGCACGGTCGCGCGATGACGCTCGGTGGCGTCCCCGTCGGCGACTTCACGCTGCGCGCCCAGGCGAGCAACAACCAGGCGCGCGCCGACCTGGACCTGCAAGCAGCGCGGGCAGGACGACCGCGCGGACGGCCCGGCACGCAAGCGCACGTGGAGATGCCGATTCGGTGGCGACGCGGTGTCGCTCCCGCCATTCGCGATGGAGAGCCTCTGCTCGTCAGCGTGCAGACGCGCGGGCAACCCATTCGGCCCTTCGCGCCTTTCGTGCCCGGCGTGCGCGACGCGCGCGGGCTCCTCGATGGCGACGCGGAGTACGCGGGAACGCTCGAGAGCGGACGGTGGTCGGGAGCGGTTCGCCTGTCGCGCGCAAGCGTGGACCTCGAGGCCGCTGGTCAGCGGCTCGACGACGTGAGCGCCGAGGTGCGCTTCGCAGGCGAGCGCGTCGTGCTGACGGAGATCGTCGCCAACGACGGGGGCGACGAGGTGCGTGGCGCGGGAGAGCTGCGCATGCGCGGCCTCTCGCCTCGGAGCGGGACGATGCGCGCGCGGTTCGACGACTTCCCCATACGCAACGAGGGCCAGATCCTCGCGCGCTTGCAGGGTGCCGCCAACGCCGACTTCACGTTCTCGGAGGGCGAGCTGTCCGCCGCGCTCGTGCCGCGCAACCTCTTCGTGCGTCTTCCGGACCGACCGCCGGGGCAGCTCCAGGGTCTCGAGCCGAACCCCGACATCCACGTCGTCGGTGAGGAGCCCGAGGAAGAGGACGAGGGCACTGCGGGCTACGTCTACCGCATCTGGTTCGCGGGCGGAGACCGCGAGATCTGGGTCCGCCGCAGCGACTTCTCGGTGCGCACGGTGACCGACGTTCGATTGCGCTACGACGGTCGTGATCTCGGGATGACGGGCTCCATCGAGATCACCCGCGGGTGGGTCGAGATGCTGGGCAAGCGCTTCGAGATGGATCGCGGCCGGATCGTCTTCGACAACCCCGACGAGCTCGATCCCGCGCTCGCGATCACCGCGCAGCACGAGGTCGCCGCGGCATCCACGACGGTCACGGTCGAGGTCGGCGGACGCATGACGAGACCGGTCATCACGTTCAGCTCCAACCCGCCGATGGGCTCGGAGTCGGAGGTCATCGCGCTGCTCGTGACCGGACGCGGCCAAGACGAGACGACCACCAGCACGAGCAGCGGCGACAGCGAGACGGGGCTGCGGGGACAAGTCGAGGATCAGGCGACGAACATCGTCGCCGGGCTGACCGTCGGACTCGTCCAATCGCGCGTGCGGGAGGAAGCACCCTGGCTGCAGGTGTTCACCGTCGATCAGTCGGGCGAGGGACGTTTCCGCATCCGCGCCGGCGTCCCCATCACGCCGCCGGCGTTCCTTCGCGGCGTGGTCACGAACGTCTTCGTCCAGCTCCAGACGGAGGTCGACTCGACCGAGCAGACGACCGAGCAGACCGCCGCCGATCCGTTCAGCGGGATCCTCGAGCTCACCCATCCGGGCAACCTGCGCTCGACGTTCTCGGCGGGCAGCACGAGCGGCCGGTTCGGCGTCGACTTCACCTGGGACGTCCCGATCGAGTGACGGCCCTCTCGTCGCTCGCCGCGCGGGCGTGCGATGCTGCCGCGCCGTGACACGAAAGCTCTTCGGAACCGATGGGGTACGGGGCCTCGCCAACGAGCCGCCGATGACGCCCGAGACTGCGTTTCGCATCGGCCTCGCCATCGCGCACCAGCTCCGCGCTCGCGTGACGCACCAGCCGCGCGTCATCATCGGCAAGGACACGCGGCTCTCCGGGTACATGCTCGAGACCGCGCTCTCGAGCGGAATCTGCGCGATGGGCGGACGCGTGATGCTCTCGGGCCCGCTGCCGACCCCTGCGGTCGCCTACCTCACGCAGAGCATGCGCGCCGACGCGGGTGTCGTGATCAGCGCGAGCCACAACCCGTACGCGGACAACGGCATCAAGGTCTTCGGCGCCGACGGGTACAAGCTGCCCGATGCCGACGAGGAGAAGCTCGAGTCGCTCGTGGCCGGCAGCGAGGTCGACAAGCGGCCGACCGGCGACGGCATCGGCGAAGCGCTCCGCCTCGACGACGCTCGCGGCCGCTACGTCGCGTTCTGCAAGGCGAGCTTCCCGCGCGATCTCACGCTCGACGGGATGCGGCTCGTGGTCGACGCCGCGCACGGCGCCGCGTACCGGACGGCGCCTCAGGTGTTCGAGGAGCTCGGGGCCGAGGTGGTCACCATCGGGGTCGAGCCCAACGGCATCAACATCAACGACAAGTGCGGCGCCCTCCATCCGGACAACGCGGCGCGCGAGGTGAAGAAGCATCGCGCCGACCTCGGCATCGCGCTCGACGGAGACGCGGACCGCGTGATCCTGATCGACGAGCGCGGCCAGCAGGTCGACGGCGACGCCATCATGTCGCTCTGCGCGACGCGGATGCTGAAGGCGCGCACGCTGCGGAAGAAGACGCTCGTGGCGACCGTGATGAGCAACCTCGGGCTCGAGCGCGCGATCCAGCAGGCCGGTGGCAAGCTGGTGCGTTGCGCCGTCGGGGACCGCTACGTCGTCGAGACGATGCGCAAGAACGGATACTCGTTCGGCGGTGAGCAGTCCGGGCACCTGGTCTTCCTCGATCACTCGACGACGGGCGACGGCACGCTCGCGGCGCTGCAGGTGCTCTCGATCATGCTGCGCGAGAAGCGGCCGATGAGCGTGCTCGCGAGCGAGGCGCTCGAGCGCGTCCCCCAGATCCTGCTCAACACGACGCTCAAGAAGCGCCGGCCCCTCGCGGAGATGCCGAAGACCGCGGCGGCGATCGCCGATGCCGAGAAGAAGCTCGGCAAGCACGGAAGGGTGCTCGTGCGCTGGAGCGGTACGGAGCCGAAGCTGCGCGTGATGATCGAAGGGCCCGACCCCACGAAGATCGAGCAGCTGGCCAAAGGCATCATCGCCGCGGCCGAGCAAGACGCGGCGTGACGCCGGCGGCCGCGTGCGCGGTTGCGACGAGCCGACGCGTCCGTCATCACTCGGGCACACGAGGAACCAACACGAGGGGCCGCGTGTTGGAGCGACGATGAGAGCCCTGGCTTCGCTGACCCTGGGATTGGTGCTGGCGAGCGCGACCGCCGGCTGCGGACGCGACACGCGCGCCGCCGAGACGGATCGCGCTGGCACGAAGGCTCGCAAACGCGGTGGCTCGGCGACCGAGACCGGACCCGCCAAGACGTCGCCGACGCCCGAGACGCCGTCGACGCCGCCGATCGACCTGGGACGCGAGCGGCTCGTCGTCGCCGGGATGGCGCTCGCCACTCCGACGGGTTGGTCGATGTACCGCTGCGACGACCCGTGCGTGTTCGTTCTGCGGGCCAACTCGGTCGTCGGCGGGATCCTGCCCAACGTCAAGCTCGAGGTGTTCCTCGACATGCCCGGCACCCTCGACGAGCTCCGCGCCAACGGCGCGCGGACCTACTCCGCGGATGGGACCATCCCGGTGACACAGGAGACCACCAGGCTCGGCGACGACCCGGCGTTCGACCTGTCGTACGACGTCCGGGGGTCACCGTTCCGGCAGGTGGCGCGCCACGCGAAGAAGGGCAACGTGTTCTACGTGCTGACCATCTCCGGCCCGGCCGCGCTCCCCAACGCACCCGCGTGGTCGATGCTCCGCGCGGTCATGAACGACGCGCGCATCGTGGGCCCGGAGCCCACCGTCGCGGACTTGCGTCGCCTGCAACGCACGGAGCAGCAACGCGTGGAGGATCTGCAGAGGACCGAGCGGTTCCAGCATCAGATCGAGGGACGGACGAGGGTGACGACGAGCACCCCCGAGGAGCGCGCAGGCCAGGCACCCGGCGCTCCACGCGCTCCGGACGCTCCGCGTCCTCCGACCAAGCGCCCGCCTGCCGCTCCCGATCGCTGATCGGCACCGCCCTGCCCGCCCCTGCCGGCACGGGGCCGCGGGCCCCAACGACAATCCATCAGTCGCGCGCGCCCTGCACGGAGCGCTGGAACGTCACGAGCACCTCGGGCGGGCTGACACGGGTGACCTCGAGCCCGTCCGGCAGGCCGCTCACCTGGACCGCGAGCGGGACCGTCCCCTGCGACTCGCCCGGCGGCAGACCGGCGAGAGCGACGCTCGCGACGATGCGGCTCTCGGCGAAGGCTGCCGCACCCGCGGGGGTGCCGGCGAGATGGACGTCGACGCGCAGCGGCCGAAGCTCGGTCCTGACGCCGACGCCGACGGCCGTCACCGCGACGTCGCGCGCGACGACCTCGCGCCTCTCGGCCACCACGTCGAAGAGGACCCGTACCGGCTCGTCGCGCGCGTAGGTGAGCTCCATCGCGCGCGAAAGGTGAACGCGACGCTCGTGACGACCCTGCGCGAGCCCCGAGACATCGACTTCGTCGGTGTCGACCGCGCTCGTCGCATCGACCACGCTCGCGGGCCCTTCGATGCGCACGGTGCTCGGCTCGACGGTCACCTGTCGCGACAGCTCGTGGCCGCTCGTGGGCGTACCCACGAGACGCGGCCGGATGCCGACGGTGCGACCCGTGCGGTTCTCCCACCGCAACGTGAGCGTGCTCGGCTCGACGCCCGTGACCTGCACGCCTGCCGGCACCGTGAACGCGCGGCTCGCGTCGAAGAACACCGATCGCGGCGCGGCGCGCAGGTCGAGCTCCACCGCGGGTACGTCGTCGCGGCGCAAACCGTTGATGACCGACTGCGATCCGCGCAGCGTGATGCGGACCTGATCGGGCAAGGGGTCGCGCAGCACCTTGCGCGCACCGAGCGGAGGCAAGAGCGCCACCACGTCCACGAACATCGAGCGTTGGGCGTCCTCCGACCCGTGGATGACGGCGAACAAGGTCAACGCGAGCACCAGCGAGAAACCCTTGAGCGCGAGGTTCTCGGTGAACGCGCGTCGGAGCGTCGTTCGGATTGCCGTCGCGATCGTCACGAGTCCCGCTCTTCCTCGGCCGCCGATACCTCGGCGTCCGCGATCGCGGATGCGCTGGGCGATCCCGAGGGCTCGATCTCTCGCGGCTCCTCGGGCTCCGACGCCGCCTCGGACTCGGGTGCGTCGGCCAACGCGTCGGCGTAGAGGCTCGTGGGCTTGGGCGGCTCCGTCGCGGCCGGCACGGACGTGGAGACGATCTCGGGCGCCGCCTCGACGCGAGCCGACACATCGACGGCCGCCTGCTCCGGCGGTGCCTCGCTGGGCGGCTCGGGCTCGGAGACGACCTCGCGCACGACGACCGGCTGCGAGTCGAGCCGCACGCGCAGCGGCCCGGTGCGATCGTCCGGTCCCTCCTCGAGGGGCGGCGCGGGCTCGCTCACGGGGACGACGCGCTCGGCTTCCTCGGGCGCGACCGGCTCGTCGCGCCTGGCGCCTCCGAGCACGATGGGGCCGGTGCTCTCGGGCTGCGCGAGCACGACGGGCCGTGCGGGTGGGATGCTCGTGCGCTCGCGGATCGGCTCCGCCGCGGGCTTGCGCGTCCGGCTGGAGAACAGCCCGAGCAACACCTTGCGCAGCTCCGCTCCGTCGAGGCGCGGGACCATGTTGCCGTTGAAACAGATCGAGACCTGACCGCGCTCCTCGCTCACGACCACGACGACCGCGTCGGTCTCTTCGCTGATCCCGATGGCCGCTCGGTGACGCGTCCCGAGGTTCCGATCGAGCTTGGGGTTCGCGGTCAGCGGCAGAAACGCACCGGCCTGCCAGAGGCGCCCCTCGCGGATGATGGCGGCCCCGTCGTGAACCGGGTTCTCGTGCGACGGGACGAAGATGCTGACGAGCAGCTCCTTGCTGACGTTGGCGTCGAGGATGGTCCCGGGCTCGATGAACTCGTCGAGCGCCGCGTCGCGTTCGAAGACGATGAGACCCCCGATGCGGTCGTGAGCGAGCTGGGTCGCCGCCTTGATGACCTCCTCGACGACCTGCGTCTCTTGCGAGGTCTTGAACCGCGAGAGGAAGGGGCGTCGGCCGAAACGCATGAGCGCGCGTCGAATGTCGCTCTGGAAGATGACGACCACGATGAGGACGGCGCTCGCGAGCAGCGTGTCGAGCAGCGTGTAGAGCGTCATCAGACCGAGCGTTCGCGACAGCTGGTGCAGCGCGAACACGAGCGCGAGCCCCACGCCCATCTGCATCGCCCGCGTGCCCTTGACGATCAGGAGGAGGCGGTAGATCGCATACGCGACGATCAGGACGTCGAGGGCGTCGAGGGCCAGCTCGTTGGGCGGCTGACGGGTCAGCGCACGGAACATCTCGAGCGCTTCGTTCACGCAGTCCTCCCGTGACCGGGCTCGCCGCTCGCACGCGCGATCGCGTCGCGGACCGCGAGCGCCTGCACGGTGGGCTCCACGTCGTGGACGCGGAGCGCCGACGCGCCTGCGGCTGCCGCTGCGAGGACCGCGGCGAGCGTGCCGCCCAGCCGTCGCTCGACCGGTGCATCGTGGACCGATCCGATGAACGACTTGCGCGAAGCACCGACGAGAACGCGGTACCCGAGCGCGCGGAGCGCGCCGACCGCGCCGATGAGGACCATGGAGTGCCGCGGCGGCTTCGAGAACCCGATGCCCGGATCGACCCAGATGCGCTCGGGCGCCACGCCTGCCTCGACGACGCGCCCCGCGGCGCGCCGCAGCTCCATCACGACGCGTTCGACGATCTCGTCCCTCGGCTCTCCCGCGTCACGTGGCACCTCGCCGCTGC
Source organism: Deltaproteobacteria bacterium (assembly GCA_020854145.1). GTDB lineage: Bacteria > Myxococcota_A > Polyangia > Polyangiales > JADZFZ01 > JADZFZ01. The sequence continues at coordinate 14,333 of JADZFZ010000023.1, forward strand.
CGCGGCGGTGCATCACCACGTACTCGGCGCCGGCGGCCGCCGCGGCACGCGCGAGCGCCGGGTCCGCGGCGCAGGACACGTCGTTGACGATCCGCGCACCCGCATCGAGGCACGCCTCGGCGACGGCCGCCTTGGTCGTGTCGATGGAGACGCGCAGCCCACGCGACGCGAGCGCGCGTACGACGCCGACCACGCGGGCCAGCTCCTCGTCGACGGCGACACCGGAGAACCCCGTGCCGTAGGTCTTTCCCGCGGGCCGCGTGCTCTCGCCTCCGACGTCGATGACGTCGGCGCCCTCCCCGGCCATCCGCGCTCCAGCGGAGATCGCCGCATCGCCGACGGCGTACACACCGCCGTCGTAGAACGAATCGGGCGTCACGTTCAGCACGCCCCAGACCTCGATGCCCCCGACTGCCACGACCCGATTATGCGGGGCGCATGGCCCACCGGTCCAACGAGCAGTTGCTCTGCGTGCGCCCGCCCACGCCCCACGACCGTGACGCCCGGGTGGCCGCCCCCACGCCCCACGACCGTGACGCCCGCGTGGGAAGGCGAGAGATCGGCAGGCTGCGGGTGATCGGGGCCGCTACGAGCTCGGGACCTCGCGGGGTCGGGGCTGGAAGATCGAGCCCTTTCTGCTCTTGTCCTGCTGCTTCTGCTGCTTGTGCTTCTCGGACCATGTCGGGATGTTGCGCGGATTGCGAGCCGGCAGATCCTGGCCGTCCATGAGGGCGGTGACGTCCTGCGCATCGAGCGTCTCGCGATCGAGCAACGCGTTGGCGAGCGCATCGAGCTTGTCGCGGTTCTCGCTCAGCTTCTGGAGCGTGAGCTCGTATTGCTCCTGCACGATGCGCCGGATCTCGGCGTCGATCTGCTGCGCGGTCGCCTCGGAGTAGTCGACGGTTCGGTTGCCGAAGTCGCGCCCGAGGAACACCTGCTCCTCGCGGTGCCCGTACGCCAGAGGCCCGAGCGCGTCGGTCATTCCCCACTCGCAGACCATCTTGCGCGCGAGCTCGGTCGCCTGCGAGATGTCGTTGCCGGCGCCCGTGGTGATGCGCCCGAAGGTCAGCTCCTCCGCGACGCGACCGCCCATGCACACGGCGATGCGCGCGAGGGCGAACTCCTTCGAGTAGCTGTGACGGTCCTCGAGGGGCAGCTGCTGCGTGACGCCGAGCGCGGGACCGCGCGGGATGATCGTCACCTTGTGCACCGGGTCGGCATCGGGCAGCAGACGCGCGATGAGCGCGTGCCCCGCTTCGTGCCACGCGGTCATGCGCTTCTCGGCTTCGCTGATCACCATCGAGCGCCGCTCGGCACCCATGAGGACCTTGTCCTTCGCGTCCTCGAAGTCGCCCATCTCGAGCACGTCCTTGTCCTGACGCGCAGCGAGCAGCGCCGCCTCGTTGACGAGGTTCTCGAGGTCCGCGCCCGCAAAGCCCGGGGTGCCGCGCGAGATCGACTCGAGGTCGACGTCGGGACCGAGCGGCGTCTTCTTGGTGTGGACCTGCAGGATCCCGAGGCGCCCGCGCACGTCGGGGCGCGGCACGACGATGCGGCGATCGAAGCGGCCCGGACGCAGGATCGCGGGATCGAGCACGTCGGGGCGGTTGGTGGCCGCGATGATGATGACGCCCTCGTTCGACTCGAAGCCGTCCATCTCGACGAGCAGCTGATTGAGCGTCTGCTCGCGCTCGTCGTGCCCACCGCCGAGCCCGGCACCGCGATGGCGACCGACCGCGTCGATCTCGTCGATGAAGATGATGCAGGGCGCGTGCTTCTTGCCCTGCTCGAAGAGGTCGCGGACGCGGCTCGCGCCGACACCCACGAACATCTCCACGAAGTCCGAGCCCGAGATGGAGAAGAACGGCACGCCAGCCTCGCCGGCAATCGCGCGCGCGAGCAGCGTCTTGCCGGTGCCGGGCGGGCCCATGAGCAGGACCCCCTTCGGGATGCGCCCGCCGAGCCGCTGGAACTTCTTCGGGTCCTTGAGGAAGGCGATGATCTCCTCGACCTCGTCCTTGGCCTCTTCGATGCCCGCCACGTCGGCGAAGGTGACCTTGTTCTGCGACTCGTTGAGCATCCGCGCCTTGGACTTGCCGAAGCTCATCGCTTTGCCGCCGGACGACTGCAGCTGGCGCATGAAGAAGAAGATCACCACGAGCAGCAGCAACATCGGCAGCCAGGTGATGAGGAGCGTCGTCCACAGGCTCGACGACTCGTCGCGCTCGTACGAGACACGGACGTCGCGCTGCAAGAGCTCCTCGGTGACCTTGTCCGCATCGATCGGTCCGACCGAGACGAACCGCTGCCGCTGCTCACCGACCCGGCGAACGTAGCGGTACTCGTTGCCCTTGATCTCGACGCGCTCGACGCGGTCGTTGCGCAGATCGGCCACGAAGTCGCTGAAGGGGACCGAGTGGGCGCTGTTGTTGTCGGCGAACAGGTTGTAGATCGCCACGAACATCAAGATCAGAAGGACCCAGAGCAGCAGGGTCTTGTGCGACTGCTTCAAGCATCACCTCGTATCCCGGGATCCTGCACGATCGCGGAGCTCTCAGCGCGGAAAAAACGGAGATTCGCCCGCTTTCGGGCTAGCACGACGGGGTCGGCCCGGCCACGAGCCGACCGACGACACGGGGAAGAAGCTGCGGCCCCCCGTACGCGCTGGCAAGGCCGCGGGCTCAATCGAGCTTCGACGGGCGCACGACGGGCGTGCCTGGCTCGACGGAGATCCAACGCTCGCCGCCGCGACGACGGCGGAGGGTCCAGCCGGGCAGTGGAACCTCGCCGTGGCCCCCGGGCGCGGCGAGCGCGACGATCGACTGCACCCAGCGGGCACGGCACGGCCGACCGAGAATCCGCAAAAGAAGCAACCCGACCGCGGCCGCGCGCACGCCCGTCGGAGCGGCCGCGAGCCCGGTCGCGTCGATGCGCCATCGACGCGGTGGAGGATCGGCGACGGCCGTGTCGGCGTCGGGCTCGCACGGGTCGTCCGCATCCGGCAGGAGGCACGCTGACGCGACGGCCGCTGCGCGCGCCGCCTCGTCGGCCGAGACGGCGGCGGCCTCTTCGGCGAGCGCGGCGAGGTGCTCGACCACGCGGGGATCCTCTCGTTCGAGCCGCGGCAACACGTCGGTGCGCAGGCGCACACGTTGGTAGCGCCGGTCGTCGTTCGACGGGTCGTGCGCGCTCGACGTGCGCGTGGCCGCGAGGAACGCACGCACCGCGGAACGGCGGACCGCGAGCAGCGGTCGAACGACGCCGTCTGCGCGAACCGGTCGCATCGCGGCCAGCCCGGCGATCCCGGCGCCGCGCAGGACGCGCTGCAAGACGGTCTCCGCCTGGTCGTCCATCGTGTGACCGACGGCGATTCGGGTGCAATCGTGCGCGAGGGCCACGTGGAAGAGCGCGCGGTAGCGCAGCGTACGGGCCACGGCCTGCGTCGAGCGCTGCGTGCGCGGAGCGACGTCGCGCGCACCGGCGACATCCACGGCGGCGCGGAGGTGCAAGACGCCGAGACGCTCGCAGAGCTCGGCCAACGTGTCGATCTCGCGCGACGCAGCGTCGCGTAGGCCGTGGTCGACGCTGGCTGCCACGACGGTGAAGCCGTGCTCCGGCGCCAGACGCGCGAGCACGAGGAGCAGCGCGGTCGAATCGGGCCCGCCCGAGCACGCGACGAGGACGCGAGACCCGCGGGGGATCATCGCGTGGCGGCGGAGCGCCCTGCGGACGTCGGCGAGGAGCACGGTCGCAGTATGGCCGAGCCGCGGGCTCGGCTACGTTTCGGGCCTGCGCGTCTCACTCGAAACGAGCATCTCCCGCGTCGCACGCGACGCCTGGGACGCGTTGCTGCCCGCGAACGCCTCACCGTTCCTCGAGCACCGCTGGCTGAGCGCCCTCGAGACGAGCGGCTGCGTGGGGCCGACGACGAGCTGGCTGCCGCTCTACGTGGTCGTGCGCGACGGCGACGACCCGGCGGTGGTCGGCGCAGCCCCGCTCTACGTGGAGCGTTTCGGCGACGGGGACTTCCTCGGCGACGACGCGATCGAGATGGGCGCGATGACGCACGGACTGGCCTACGTGCCGAAGCTGGTCGTGGGCGTGCCGTTCATGCCGGTCCCCGGGCCTCGCTTCCTCGTGGCGCCGGGACGCGACGCACAAGCCGTTCGCGAATCGCTCGCGGCTGCGCTCGCCGACGCCCTCCGAGCGACCGGGGCTCCGAGCGCGCACCTGCAGCTCGGCCTTCGCGACGAGGTGGACGCGCTGCGTGCCCACGGATTCGTCGAGCGGCTCGGGTGCCAGTACCACTGGCATCGCGGGCGCCAACGCAACTTTGCCGATTACCTGGATAGTTTGGACGCAAAACGGCGGCGCTCGGTCAAGCAGGAGATGGCCGCGCTCGAACGCGAGGGCATCCGCATCGAGACGCTCCGAGACCAGGCCGTGACGCCCGAGCTCGCGCGCGACGCGGCCGAGCTCAACCACTCTCTGTTTCGCCACTACGGCTCCGAGCCTTGGTTGTCCGCGGATCTCTTCGCAGAGGTCGCACGCACCATGCCCGATCGATTGGAGCTCGTGCACGCGTACGCGAAGGGCGACGCCACGCCGGTGGGTGCGGCGATCAACGCGACGCGCGGCGGCAGGATGTACGGACGCTACTGGGGTTGGCGGAGGCAGGTGAGGTTCTTGCACTTTGCAGTTTGTTACTATCATCCGATTCGCGACTGCCTCGCGCGGGGCCTCGACGCGTTCGAGCCGGGGGCCGGAGGCGATCACAAACGCGTGCGCGGTCTCGAGCCGACGCCGACGTGGTCCGCGCACTGGGTCCGCGACGCACGGTTGGCGCGTGCGTTCGAGCGATTCCTGGCGGTCGAGCGCCCGCTCGTGGCCGAGCACCTCGGGCGGTCGGATCTCGCGCGGCCGCCGGGAGAGCCACGTCCGCCGAGCGGCTGAGGGGGTGACGGTGACGAGCAACCGTTCGTGCCGACGGGTGATCGCGGCACGCAGCCCGCGACGAGCCCCCCTCTCTTGGCGGCGGCATCACATGGGCGGTCGCGTGCGCACGACCGTGCTCGCAGACACGTCGACCGCGCCGCGGACGTACCGGGCGGTCACGGTCTGAGCGACCTCGGACGTGACCGACGCCGGTGAGAGCGCGCCCGCGGGCGTGAACGTGCCCGCACCTGGCGTCGTGCCCGTGCCCTCGACGAGCTCGGGGTCGTTGCCGTTGCCTTCGGGCTCGCACGTCGGGCCGGTGCACGCGCCCTCCGTCCACGTGAGGAACGCGCTGGCGGAGACGTCGAGCTTCGGCAACATCGTGGCGGTGTCGAACACGAGCAGCGCCTGGCAGGGCACGGGCATCGAGCCTGCCACGTAGGGACCCGCGCACGCGACCTGCAGACCGGTGACGGGGGCTTCGAGGCACGCGTCGGCGATGCAGTAGGCGCCCTCCGCGCAGCCGGTGCCCGCGTTGCACGCGGCGCAGCCGGTGCCCGCGGCGCCCGGTGTGCAGAAGAGCCGGTCGGCGCGTCCGTCGCAGTCGATGGAGCCGGTGGGGCACGCGATGGCGCCGTCGCGACAGTCGGCGCCGGGCGGCACGGGGTTGTCGCAGCGCCCGCAGTGGAGCGGATGGTCGAGCGGGAAACACGCGCCGCCGCAGGTCTGCTCGCAGCTCGACGGCGTGCACGCACCGGCCACGCAGCTCTCGCTGAAGCCGCACGACGCGCCGCACGTCCCGCAGTGGAGCGGGTCGCGGGTCGTGTCGACGCAGGCGCCTGCGCACCGGGTCTCGCCGATGGGGCAGTCGTCCGCGGTGCAGATGCCGGCCCTGCAGGCGATGTCGTCGGGACAAAGGCTGCCGCAGGTGCCGCAGTGCTCGCGATGGGTCTGCGTGTCGACGCATTCGCCGCCGCAATCGGAGAGCGGGTCGGGGCAGCGACAGTCGCCCCCCTCGCAGAGCATGCCGAAGCCACAGACGTTGCGGCACGCGCCGCAGTGGCGGGGATCGCGGCTCGTGTCGATGCACTCGTCGCCGCACATCGAGAAAGGCGGCCGATCACATCGGCCCGTGAGGCACTCGCCATCGACGCAGGCGTCGGTCGGCGGGCAGCGGACCCCGCACACGCCGCAGTTGCCCGGGTTGCTGCTGGTGTCGACGCAGGCGCCACCGCACTCGGATTGGCCGAGCGGGCAGCCGCAGATGCCGGCGTTGCACAGCTGATCGCCGCGACACGACGCACCGCACGCGCCGCAGTTGCGCACGTCGGTCATCACGTCGGTGCACGTGCCGCCGCAGCTCACCTCGGACGCGCGCGGGCAATCGGAGCGCCGGCAGGATCCCGCGACGCAGAGCTCGCCCGGAGCGCAGGCGTTGCCGCACGCGCCGCAGTGGTCGGGATCGGTGACGGTGCGCACGCACGCGCCCGCGCACTGCATGAGGCCGGAGCCCGTGCATGGTGCACCCTGGCACAGCCCCGCGACGCACGTCTCGCCCGTGGCGCAGGCGTTCCCGCATCGACCGCAGCTCGTCTCGTCGGTCTGCACGTCGACGCAGCGCTCGCCGCACGTGACGTTCGGACGCTCGCAGTCGGCGCTCGAGTCGTCGCCGCACGCCGCGAGCGAGAGAAAGCAGCAGGCGACGAAAGCCGCGACGATCCTCGGCAGGGCGGTCAGGGGCGGCGCGGCGAGGGTCCGACGAGTCATCCGGCAATCCTGATGCGTCACCTCCGCGAGCGCCAATCGCCGCTCGCGCGGCGCGCGGCTGTGGGATCGAACCGGGCCGGCTCGCGGCGGGGAGGCGTGCTCGCGCGACGTCACCGCGAGGGGCCCGCGGGGCGAGCCAAGCGCCGCAAACCGGCACGAAATGGAACTGCTCGTCCAGGAGCTCCGCGATCTCGCGGACTTGGCTAGGGTGATCCTGTCCCCAAGGAGACGAGGGCTTCGACGTGGGAGGTCTGGGGGAACATCTCGAGGGCGACGGCGCGGTCGGCCCGGTAGCCGTGGGATGCGAGCTGGGCGAGGTCGCGCGCGAGCACGGGTGGGTTGCAGCTGACGTAGACGATGCGCGGGATGCGGAGCTGGGGGATGCGTGCGAGCACGGCGCGATCGAGGCCGCCGCGCGGCGGGTCGACGACGAGGACGTCGTGCTCGGAGCGTCCGACGCGGGCGACGTGATCGGCGGCGAGGGCTTCGACCACGCGGACGTGGCGGTGCGCGCGCGCCTCGAGGTTGGCGCGCAGCGCCGTGCACGCATGACGGTCGGTCTCGACCGCGACCACCGATTGCGCCTCGAGCGCGAGGGCGATCGTGAGGTTGCCGTGGCCCGCGTAGAGCTCGAGCACGCGACGACCGGCGTGGCTCGCGAGCTCCACGGCCTTTCGGACGAGCATGTCGTTGACCTCTCGGTTGGCTTGCGAGAAGCCGCCCGCGGGCGTGCCGACGAGCGGCAGACCATCGAGGCCGGCCGTGTGCTCGCGCGGGTCGCCGATGGACGCGGGGCCCGCACCGGCGATCTCGAGCACGACGCCTGCGAGGTCGGCGCGCTCGACCAGCGTTCGCGCGGCTTCGTACGTGGCGGGGCGTTGCGTCGCGTCGCTCGTGACGCGCGCGACCGCGACGCCCCCCGCGCCGAGCGCGAGCGCGAGCTCTCCTTGGCCGCTGAGGTGCGGGAGGAGCCGCGAACGCACCGCATCGAGCGCGAGCGAGAGCGCGGGCTCGAGGACGGCGCACCGCTCGATGTCGACGAGCGTGCGCGTGCGCGCGACGTCGAAGCCGAGCGCGCGAGGGGCGCCGCGCCACCGGAAGCGCGCGCGACGCCGGTAGCCGAGCGCGCGCTCGGCGGCGACCTCCTCGACGGCGGGCGCGCCCACCTCGGCCACCGCTTTCTCGATCCACGCACGCTTGGCGTGTCGTTGCGCGTGCGGCGCGAGCGACATGAGAGGGCACCCGCCGCAGCGGTCGGCGATGGGGCACGGCGGCTCGACGCGATCGACCGAGGGCGAGAGCACCTCGAGCAAGCGCCCGCGCGGCGGCTTGCCGGCGCGCTCGGGCACGACGCGTACGGTCTCGCCGGGCAACACGCCCGCGACGAACAAGACGCCCGCGTCGGTGACGACGACGCCCTCGCCCCCGAACGCGAGATCCCGAACGTGTCCCTCGATCCCGACAGGCGCGCGCTTGGTCGACGGCCTCACGGGAAGGCCTGCGCCGGACGGCCTCGCGCGTAGAAGAAGCGGAACCATCCCTCGGCCGTGCCGCGTACGCGCTCGGGCGCCTCGGGATCCGCGAGCACCAACGACAGCTCGCCCTCGATGAGCCTCTCGTCGTCGTCTACCTTGGGCGCGTAGAGCGATTGGAACGTGACCGTGCCGCCGAGGGCCGGCAGCGACGCCGTGGCCTCGGAGGAGCAGGTCGCATTGAGGTAGACGGCGGCTGCCACCGGGTAGCGGTGCACGAGCGGATCGTCCGCGACGCCGACGTCGAGCGGCGTGCCGAGCCCGTTGCGCACGACGTCCGACGCGTCGGCGACTCGGATGACGAGGCCGTCGGAGAAGCGCTCGATCTCGCCGCCGCGCTGCACGCGGATGATGGTCGAGTGCTCGATGGCCTGCGCCGCGAAGAACGTCGGCTCGAGATCGATGACCTCGTCCTCGAGGTCGCAGCTCGGGAGCGAGATGGTCATGCGTACCTCGCCCGAGCCCGATCCGACGGTGCACGCCGCGAGCAGCATCGCGACGACGACGGCCGGCAACTGGGAGCGACGGGCCACGGACCGGAGCGTATCAGGGCTTCGCGCCAGCGCTGGTCCTGGCCGCGGCTCTTCTACCAGGGGATCAGGTACATGATGACGGCCGCCACGGCCGTGGGGCCGAGCGCACCGAGGAAGAGGCCGAGCGGGCTGATGCCCTCGTCTCCGAAGGATCCGCGCAGGATCTGGAAGCCGGCGGGGTTCGGCGCGTTCGCGATGACCGTGAGGCCGCCGCCGGTCACCGCGCCCGTGACGAGCGCGAGCTTCTGCGCCGGATCGAGCGGGGCGAGCGAGCCGAGGTACGTGAGCGCGGCGTTGTCGGTGATCGCCGTCAGCGCGGTCGCGCCCGAGAACATGGGAAGCGGCGTCAGTCGCGAGATGGTCTCGGAGAGCCACCACTCCTGACGGCCTCCGAGCACGACGAGCCCGCCCAGGAAGAAGCCGACCAGCAGACCCTCGCGCACGCGGAGCGGCTCCTGGTACTCGCTCGACGCGCGCGCCCAGCCGAGGAAGAAGAGGAGCGCGCCGGCGACGAGGATCGGGTGGTGCGAGTTCCACACGATGAACGCGATGAACCCGATGTGGACGAGCGCGACCCAGAGCGGGCTCGGCATCACGCGCGAGGGCTCCTCGCGGCTCGTCGCGTGGTCCGCCTCCACGTCGGCGCCCTCCCCGTGGTCCGCGCTGGAGAGGCCGCCCTTCGCGGCCTCCGCATCGGCGGCCTTGGCCGCGACGCGTGGGGCGGCCTGCTCGGAGCCAATCGTGGGCCGCGCCCGCGCGCGACGGGACAGCAGTGCGATGCCGACCGAGGTGACGAGCCCCGAGAGCGCGCCCTTCCAGCCGATGTGGCTGAGCACGAACCAGGTGTCCCAGCCGAAGCGCTCCGCCACGATCAGGATGGGCGGTGCCGCGAAGTGCGTGAGCGTCCCGCCGACGGACACGTTGACGAACAAGGCGCCGATGGCGGCATATCGGAACCGCGTCGAAACGTTCGCGTCGAAGAAGTCACGCTTCATCAGGAGCGCCGTGAGCGTCATCGCGGCGGGCTCGGTGATGAACGACCCGAGCAGCGGCCCGAACGTCAGCACGACGATGAACGTCGCCATCGCGCGCGGCAGCGGGAGCAGGCGCGCGACGAACGCGAGCACCTTGCCGGCGAGGGACGTGATGGGCGTCGAGGCGGCCATGACCATGATCGCGACCACGAACACCGGCTCGGCGAAGTTGCGCGACTCGAGGTACGTCCGCGCCGAGCCCCAACCGTGGAAGGCCGCGAGCCCGCCGATGAGCACGGCCGACCAGAGGCCGAACACGATCTCGACCTCGGCGAGCAAGTGCATGGCGTTCTCGCCGACCGAGCCGTGACGGAAACGCTTCGCGAGGTGCTCGAAGCGTTTGACGAGGAACGTGTGCGCCACCGCGACGGCGAAGACGGCGGTCCCGAAGATGTCGGCAGCGGTGGGGCTCATGGCGTCGCCGTCGTCCGGCCCGCCCGGACCGAGGCGGCGCGCCGGTACTCCTCGCGCAAGCCGATGCGCAGGAACACCGCGAACGCGTAGCCCGAGAATCGCGCTTCCACCGCGTCGCGGATGCGCGCGACTACGGCGTCGTCGACCGGCAACCTGGGCTCCGCCTCGGCGATGCGGGCCCGCACGAAGCGGAGGTAGTCGGCCTGTCGCGACAGCAGCGCGGGGCCGTCGCTCTCGCCGCGGCCCGGATGGACGAAACGCGGCGACAGCGCCTGCATCTCCGCGACGCGGGCGAGCCAGCCATCGACGTCCGCCTCCTTGAGCCAGGCGTGCGTACGGTTCGCGAGGAGGTCCCCGCCGAAGACGTGACGAGCGCCGTCGGGCGCGTCCCACTGCACGACCACGTGGGCGTTGCTGCAGCCAGGGCCGAGCACGTGCGCGCGCAGGCGCACGCCGCCCGCCTCGAGCTCGCGCGTCGCGCTGCCGAAGCTCTCGGGAACGACCAGACGCTCCGGGTAGTCGGGGGCGTAGCGCGCAGCGAACGAGCGTCGACGCTCGACGTCGATCTCGGGTATGCGGCGGACCACCTGCTCGGCGGAGACGACACGGACGCCGCGACGCCGCATCACACCCGCGCCGTTGTACTTGTCGGGGTTGGCGTGCAGAACGATGGCGAGCCGAGCGCGCTTGCCGGTCTCGCGCTCCGCTGCGTCGAGCAGCTCCTCGGCCGCCGACGGAAGGAACTGCGTGTCGATGACGACGAGCCCCGTCGGTCCTTCGATCCAGTAGGACGCCGTCGAGAAGCCCCACGCCGACGAGACGTACGCGCCGACGCGCGGCTCCCCGCGCACGCGACGGGCGTGGCCGCGCCCGCCGCGCGGCGATGGGCCGGAGCTCGGTGCGGCGCCGCAGGCCGCGAGCACGACGAGGAGAGACACGACGAAGAGCCGGGCCATCACGGGGCCGCGAGGATAGCGAGCGGGCACCCGCGACGCGACGGGACTTCGCGCGCGCGAGTCGCAGCGGACGGTCGGGCGATGAAACACACGGGGCGCGCCGGCGTAGGGACGTCGGACGCGAGAAGCGGTTGCGCGGCGAGCCCGCGTGGGACGCGGGAGGACGAGACGATGGACGAGAAGAAGCTCGAAGCGCTGATGGGCGGCCTGATCGGTCACATGAACGGCGCGATGGTGTGTCTCTCGATGTGGCTGGGCGACGAGCTCGGCTTCTATCGCGAGATGGCGGGCACGGGCCCGCGCACGGCCGACGGGCTGGCCAGCAAGACCGGGTGCAACCGCCGGCTCGTGCGCGAGTGGCTCGACTCGCAGGCGGCTGCGAAGCTCGTCACGTACGATCCCGCCGCGGACACCTACGAGCTCGGGCCGGAGGCGGCGCTCGCGCTCGCGGACGACACGTCTCCCGTGTTCGTGTCGCGCGCCATGTGCGCGATGGGCGCGATGTACATCGACTTCCCGAAGGTGGTCGCAGCCTTCCGGGGCAACGGCGCGCTCTCGTGGGGCGACCACCACCCGTGCCTGTTCTCGGGCACCGAGTGGTTCTTCCGCACGGGGTACCGCGCGTACCTGACGACGCAGTGGATCCCTTCGCTCACGGGCGTCGAGGAGAAGCTCGAGAGCGGCGCGACCGTGGCGGACGTCGGATGCGGCCACGGCGCCTCGACCGTGGTGATGGCGGGCGCGTACCCGAGGTCGCGGTTCCACGGGTTCGACTTCCACCCGCCGTCCATCGAGACGTCCAAGGTCCGCGCGAGCGAAGCCGGAGTCTCCGATCGGACCACGTTCGAGGTGGCGTCGGCCACGAGCTACCCCGGCAAGTACGACCTCATCTGCTTCTTCGACTGCCTGCACGACATGGGCGATCCGACGGGCGCGGCGCGCCATGCGCGCGAGCGCCTCGCGCCCGGCGGCACCGTGCTGCTCGTCGAGCCGTTCGCCCACGACGATCGCGCGCATAACCTCGAGGCCAACCCGATGGCGAGCCTTCTCTACACCGCGTCGTCCTGCGTCTGCACGCCCAACTCGCTGTCGCAGGACGTCGGCCTCGGGCTCGGAGCGCAGGCGGGCGAAGCACGGCTGCGCAAGGTCTTCGAGGACGCTGGTTTCGGGCACTTCCGGCGGGCGGCCGAGACGCCGATGAACCTCATCCTGGAGGCCAGGCTCGAGTGATCGTGCATCCCGCCGGCGCGAAGGGGTGGCGCGCGACGTTGCCGCGATTGCTTGTCCCGGTGCCGCCGGGTCTAATCGGCGGATGGTCCCGCGGACGGCAATCGCGCTCGGCGCGGTCTCGACGCTCGCCGCCGCCTCGTTCGCGCTCGTCGGGTGTGGGGACGACGACGTCGCCGCGACCGATTCCGGGCCCGGCGACCTCGGGATGTCCGACGCGGCCGACGCGGCACGCCCCGACGCGGAGCGCGACGCCGACACCGACGCCGGCTCGTCGCGCTGCCCCGCGATCGAGGCGCGCCGGCGGGTCGAGATCAGCGCGGACCTCGTGACGGACGTGCGATGGACGTGCGACGAGCTCTACGTGCTGACGACCGTGGTCTTCGTGCGCGCGGGCGCGACGCTGACCATCGACCCCGGCGTGGTGGTGCACGGGGAGGAGGACGCCGTGCTGCTCGTGGCGACCGACGGCTACATCGTGGCCGAGGGCACGGCAGACGCGCCCATCACGTTCACGAGCGCCAAGCCGCCCGGGATGCGCGCGCGCGGGGACTGGGGCGGCGTGATGTTGCTCGGCCTCGCGTCGACCAACCGGGGGCCCGACGTCATCACGGTGGAAGGCGGTCCGCTCGAGGAGCACGGCACCTTCGGGGGCGACGACGACGAGCACGACTGCGGATCGCTGCGCTTCGTTCGCATCCAGTTCGTCGGGAGCGGTCAGTCGATGGGCGACGATCTCAACGCGCTCACCCTGGCGGGGTGCGGGCGCGCAACGCGCGTCGAGTTCGTCCATGCGCACTTCGTACGAGGCGACGGGATCGAGCTGCAGGGTGGCACGGCCGACCTCCGGCACGTGCTCGTGACGCGCGCAGACGACGACGCGCTCGACTGGGATCAAGGTTGGCGCGGCCGCGTGCAGTTCCTCGTGTCGCAGCCCGACCCGTTCGCGGCCGATGCCGCGTTGGAGGGAGACAGCCACTTCGGCGAGCCGGGCACCGAGCCGCGCTCGCACCCCGTCGTCTTCAACGCGACGTTGCTCGGTCCGGATCTGCCGGGAGGGACCCAGACCGCGATCCTGCTTCGCAGCGGGACGCGCGCCCTCGTGCACGACGCCTTGCTCGTCGGATTCCCGGGCCACGCGCTCGACGTGATCGGAGCCGCTACGGCGACGAGCGCGACACACGACCTGCTCGCGGTCTCGCACTCTCTGTTCTTCGACATCGGACGCGGCGGTACGACGTGGTTCGATCCCGCCGACGCCAACGACGGGGGCTTCGACGAGTCCGCCTACCTGATGGACGAGGCGCTCGCGAACCGCTTCGGCGTCGACCCCGACCTGCCGCGCGCCTTCGATCTCGCCGCGCCCGTGCTGGTACCTTCGCGCGACTCACCCGCGGCGACGGGCGCGCTCGTCCCGCCCGACGACGGGTTCTTCGATCCCGGAGCGAGCTACCTGGGCGCGTTCGCGCCGGGCGGCGTCGACTGGACCGAAGGCTGGACCGAGCGCCCCGAGAGCTGAGTGGCCGCAAGGGGGGTCACGCCGCCCCCGCGGCCCCCACGATGACGCCGCCGCCGACGACGCGGGTGCCGTCGTAGACGACCGCGGCCTGGCCGGGCGTGATCGCGCGTTGCGGCTCGAGGAACCGGGCGTCGAACGTGCAGCCGTCGGCGGCGGGGGTCACCGTCGCTCGCGCGGCGGCGTGACGGTAGCGGATGCGCACGTCGGCCTCGAAGGGCTCGCGCGGCGGATCATCGCCGCACCACCGCGCATCGCGCGCGACGAGCGTCGAGCCGAGCAGCGCGTCGTCCGAGCCTACGACCACCTCGCCGGTATCCGGGACGATCCGCAGGACGTACCGGCTCGCACCGCCGCCGAGGCCGAGGCCGCGTCGTTGGCCGATGGTGAAGTGGTGCACGCCGGCGTGCGTCCCGAGCCGTCGCCCGTCGGCGTCGCGCATCACGCCCGCGCGCCCTCCTCCGCCCTGCCGCTCGACGAAGGCTCCGACGTCGCCGTCGGGCACGAAGCAGAGCTCCTGCGAGTCGCCCTTGTCGGCGTTGGGCAAGCCGGCGCGCCGAGCGATCGCCCGTGACTCGTCCTTCGTCACGTCGGACAGCGGAAGCTCGAGCCGCTCGAGCGTGGCGCGATCGAGACCGAACAGGAAGTAGCTCTGGTCCTTCTTGCCGTCGCGCGCACGGTGCAGCTCCACCGCGCCGTCGCCGCGCCGGACGACGCGCGCGTAGTGGCCGGTCGCGATGCGCTCCGCGCCGAACGCGTTCGCGAGGGCCACGAGCGCCGGCAGCTTGACGCCCTGGTTGCAGCGCACGCACGGAGCCGGCGTGATCCCATCGCCGTAGGCGCGCACGAGGTCGTCCACGACGTGCGCGCGAAATGCGCTCGTCTCGTCGATCACGTAGTGCGGCACGCCGAGGTGATCACAGACGCGACGCGCGTCGGCCTGGTCCTCCGGGCTGCAGCAGCGACCCACGCGCTCCTCCTCGGGCGCGTCCCAGAGGTGGAGCGTCACGCCGATCACCTGATGACCGGCGTCACGGAGCACGGCGGCGGCGACGCTCGAGTCGACGCCGCCGCTCATCGCGACGAGCACGCGCACGGTCGGCAACCATGTCGCGCGGCGACCGCGAAGGCCAACGCGACCATCGCCGCGTCGTCGCCTCCGCACGAAGGCCGTCTATTCACGCGAAACGATCGGCCACGCGATCCGACGACGACAAACGCGTGGCGCCTCACGCACTTGGGCGTGCGAACCGCGGCTTCGATCGAAGGCGGCGATCGTTACCGAGAGAACACCCGAGGTCGGCAGGCGACCTCAGCACGCACATCACCTTCGGAGGCGTAAGAGCGCGACATTCAACAGCTCTGCGGCGCGCTCGACGTCGGTGACCGCGAGCTCGGGACCGAAGCTCGCGCGGAGCGACGCTCGAGCGCGCCACGGCTCGTCCGGGTACATGGCGAGGAGCGACGGCGACGGCTCGGGGCGACCCGACGAGCACGCGCTGCCGGCCGAGATGGCGACGCCGTCGACGTCGAGCGCCGCGACCAGATGGTCCGAGCGCACCCCTTCGAACGCGGTGCTCACGATCCCGAGATGGCGCGGGGCGTCCGCGGCGTTGAGGAGGCCACCCATGGCGCAGACGCGATCGATCCACGTTCGGCCGAGCGCGTCGAGTTCTCGTCCGCGGCGCTCGAGCTCGGTCGCGGCTTCCGACGCGGCCGCGCCGAGCCCCACGAGCGCGAGCAGCGGCTCCGTGCCGCCCCTCCGGCCACGTTCCTGTCCGCCGCCTCGTGGCACCGGATCGAACGCGGCGCCACGGCGCACCCAGAGCGCACCGGCACCTGCGGGGCCACCCACCTTCTCCGAGGCCACGACCACCACGTCGGCCGCGAGCGTCGCGACGTCGATGGGCACGCGTCCGAGCGCCTGGATCGCGTCGACGACGAGCGGCACCCCGAGCGGCGCGAGCGCCCGCGCGTACTCTCCCACGGGAAAGACGACCCCGGTCTCGTGGTGGATCCACGGGCACGCGACGAACGCGACCTCGCGCTCGCGTGCTCGCTCCACGAGCGACGCGGCGGACGGCGGCAGCCCACGCGGCACCTCGATGCGCTCGGTGCTTCCGACGCGCACGCGGCTCGCGTCCATCGCGGCCAGCACCGCGGGGTGATCGACGGCGGTACACCACGCGACCCGTCCCGTCGACGCGCCGCGCGCACGCGCACGCGCGACCCCCTCGATGGCGAGCGTGATCCCCTCCGTCCCACCGGCCGTCAGCACCACGTCGAGCGGGTCGGCACCGAGCGCCCGCGCGACCGATGCGCGCGCCGTCTCGACGAGCGCGCGCGCGCGACGTCCCGCCGCGTGAACGCTGCTCGGGTTTCCGATCGGCCCTGCGTCGAGCGCCTCCACGATCGCCCGGCGCGCGGCGGGCGAGAGCGGCGCCGCTGCGGCGTGGTCGAGGTAGATCAGGCGCGCCTCGACGACTTTCGCGACGCGTTCGGGTCGACCGAGACACGCGCCACCGCCAGCTCGACGAGCGTGCCTGCGAACGCGCGGCCGTCGACGGGGCGCGTAGGCGGCGACTCGAGCACGATCCCGCCGCCCGCCGCTTCCGCGATGCGCCTCGCGAGCGTCAGGCCGATGCCCACGCCACCGTGTTGCCGCGTCTCGGAGGAGTCGATCTGATAGAAGGGCTCCACCACGCGCGCGAGCTGATCGGCCGCGATGCCCGGCCCGTCGTCGGCCACCAGCACGACGAGGTCGTCCCCGCGCGCGAAGGCTTGCACGCCCACGCAACCTCCGTGGCCGGAGAACTTCACGGCGTTGTCCACGAGCTGGCGGATCGCGCGCCCGATGCGTTGCGAGTCACCCATCCCGCTCATCGGTCCGGGTAGACGGGCCAGCTGCAGCGAGATGCTCCGCGCGGACGCACGCGGCTCGAGCTCGGCCACGACGCCGCGGATGAGGTCGCCGAAGTCGTACGTGTCGAGCGAGAAGCGGATACGACCGGTCTCGAGCGAGGTGATGTCGAGCAACGTGTCGATGAGCGTGCGGAGCTTGCCGACGCACTCGTTGACGGCGAGGAGGCTCTTGCGCTGCGGCGGCGAGAGGGGACCGAGCCGCTCGCCGATCAGCATGTCGAGGTAGCCGACGACGGGGGTGAGCGGCGTCGCGAGCTCGTGCGTGAGGTTCCGATAGAGGGCGTTTCGACGGCGCGCGAGCTGCTCGAGCCGCGCGTTGGCCTCGGAGAGCTCGCGGACCTTCTCCTCGAGGTGACCGACGATCCGGGAGGACTGGCGGCGAAGCGCCTCCTGGTCCGCGGCGCGAGGGCTGCGCGCCGCACGCGTCCTGCCCTGCCGGATGAAACGCGCCACCTGCCCGGCGAAGCCGCGCGCGTCGATCGGCTTGACGACGAACCCGTCGCAGCCGACCGCGAGCGACGTCTCGCGATCGCCCTCCGCGGTGATCGCGATGATGGGGACCGCCGCGAGATCGGGCAGGCCGCGCAGCCGCAGCGCCACCTCGTAGCCATCGAGCTGCGGCAACGCGATGTCGAGCAGGATGAGCTCGGGCGCGCGGCGTCTCGCGA
>JADZFZ010000024.1 GCA_020854145.1 Deltaproteobacteria bacterium
AGGCCGCCGCCACCGTCTGGTCGCGCATCTCGGGCGAGATCGTCGCACCCGGTCCGTCCGTCGTTGCAGTCTGGGACCGCGCGTTCGCGATCGCGTGGATGGCGTGGCGGTCCGCGAACCAGTTCGACCTCCTCGACGCCGTTCGAGCCTTCCGCGATCTTTTCGCGGAGCCGAAGTCCGCAGAGCCGCCCCCTTCGCCATTCGGCCTCGACAGCCACGAAGGGGACGCGCCGCCTGCGGAGCCCCAGGGCGCGCCGTCCCGGGGCAAGCCAACGGGCTCCGAGGGGCAGGCGCCGGAGGATGTACCTGGCCTTGGAGACGACGACGCACCGGGTGATGGCCCGGGCGTCGCCTCGGAACTCGAGGCGCTCTCGGAGAATGCCGGTGTCTGGCGGCCGGTCGTGCCGCATCTTTCAACCGTCGTTGCCGAAACGATCACGCCCCGTCCGGGCCGGGATTTGCTTGCAATGGCCCAGGCGGACGGCGTCGAGCTCGGCCGGCGGATCAAGGCGAGCCGGGCGCCTAAGGTACGTGTCAGGTCGGAGCGCGGCCGGGCCGTCGCCCGCATCATCGCACGTGTTCCGGACGCGTCGCGTCCCTTCCGGTCCCGGGCGGTCTCCGAGCCCGAGCTCACACCCGACGTCTTCGTTGCCGTCATCGTCGACACGTCGTACTCGATGAACGACCGCGGGAAAATCGTCGCCGCCCGGCGCGCGGCGATGACGGTTGCCGTCGCGTGCGAGACGGCGCGGGCGCCATACGTGATCGTCACGAGCCGGCGAGCGCTTCACGTCGGTGGAGACGGTTCGGATCTCGCACGGACCTCGGCGGCGCTTTCGGGGATGACTGGCGGCGCCGTCGACGGTCTTTCGACGACGCTCGGCCCCATCCTCGAAGCCGTAGCCCTTCGTCCCGAACCGGTTCGCATTGCAATCGTGCTGCAGGACGGCGAGCCGTGCGATCCGACGGCGGTCGGCCGCGTCGTCGAGCGACACAGGCTGCAAGGGGCAATCGTCGTCGCCGTGGGTCTCGACCTGACGGAAGCCGAAGCGGCGGGCCTGCGAGCCGTCTTCGGTCCGCAGTCGTGCCTGACGACGAAGGACAGGCTCGTTCGCGATTTAGGCTGTGCCGTTTCGGCCGCAATTGCCCGATCGGTGCGCAGCGCGGCCTAGTCGGTCGCGGCCGCCCCCGGCCGGGCCGCCGCACGGCGTGCGACGGCGCCCCGGCCATCGGGTACACACGTAACCAGGTGGATCGAGGGTGCGGGGCGCCCGAGTTCACCAGAAAGGAGTTCGCATCATGTCGACCCCAGCTCCGACGATCGACGAAACAGAAGCGTCGGCGCCGCCAGACGCCGATGCCATTGCGACGACACCTGGTGTCGCGGCTCCACTCGTTCGCGGATGCGGACGCCGTATCCGGGGCGGCATCTACGCCGAGGTCGACCCACCGCCGGCTCTGCCGGTCGAGCCGCCCGACGCTACGGAGCCCGAACCCGATCCGGTCACCGCCGCCTTCGAAGGCTGCCTGCTCGACCCGCCGATTCCGGTCGACGTCGTCGCGATGGGGCTCTCCGCCATCGGCGTCACGCTCGTCTCCACGGTCGCCTCCGACGGACGGCCTGTCACCCACGTCTTCGACATCGTCGGTCAGACCCACTACCCGAACGTCGCGTCCTTCATCGACGAGGCGAGAACCCACGGCGTGAGTCGAAGGCTCGCGCGTTCGCTCGATTTCTCGCGTCTCGAGGCCGGACGCAGCCGACTCGTGCTCATCCACGCTCGCGCGTTTCTCGATAACGCCGCGGAGTACTTCCGCGCGCGCACGTCCGCAGAGTGGTCGTGCCCAAAGCTCGCCCCGGCGCATCTGGACCCGGACACGCCGCCCGAGATGTGCTCGTCGCTCTACTGGGAAGACCTCGACGGGTCGGGATCGCTCGCCGGATACCGCCACACGTCGGTGTGCGCCGGTCACACGACGTCCGTGGGCCTTCGGCCTCCCGACGGCGTCACTGCGCATCACCGTCACGCGATATTTGCGAGCTTTCCGATCTCGCGTCTCGCCGTGATATCGGATCCGCTGGGAGCCACGCACGACCTCGCGGCCCGCTCGGCCTCCAGGTCGTCGATCGCCGTCGAGATCCTGCCCGTCTGAACGCAGCCTCGACGGGGGCAGCACCCCAGCGCGAATCCGGCGGCCACCCCCGAAGGCTCCCCCAGCGCCCGAGACTCTAGAGGCCCAGGGACTTCACCGGCAACCGATTCCTTTCAGCCGTCGCGCACCACCTGGTGCGCGCGACGGCCTCGGATCTGCAGTCGCGGCCGTTGCTGACAGACGGAGGAACCCTTATGTCCACGACCGATACGCCGATGCCGTTTTCGCCGGGACTATTCCCGGCCCCGAGCGTTTCGCTTCCGGCCGGGCCGAAGCTCACACAGATTCCGCTCACCGCATTTCCCGCGGACCTGGCAGGACCCCGGCCCGGCCGCGAGTTCCGCCGGGCCGTCGCCCGCTACGGCGTCGTCGTCCCGGTCGTCCTCGAAGAGGACCCGAACGGCCAG
>JADZFZ010000025.1 GCA_020854145.1 Deltaproteobacteria bacterium
CCCTCACATGAAGTTGCGCGTGTGGAGCGACGACAAGGTCTCGGCCTCCGTCGCGTCGAATCCCAATCGACGTAGCCGCTGCTGCCGGCCGTCGTCCATCCTGCGGACGAGCTCGACCACCGCGGCGTGACCGCGCCGAATCGCGTCGTGCTCCCACGATCCGGCGGCGAGCAGCACGAGCGCGTCGAGCACGCCGGGGTCGAGCCCACCTTCGTCGCCGAGGTTCGCGTGCCGCCGCTCGACCGCCGCGGCGAGCCGCGCGTGCAGGCCCGAGTCCTCGCTCGCGTGGCGGCTCAGGTGCGCGAGACCGAATGCCACGTGTCGCGCTTCGTCCTGCGCGGCCAGTCGCACGACCTCGGCCGTCACGGGGTCGGGCGCGTGATCGCGGAGGAACCAGAGCAGGTCGAGGAACGTCCCCTCGCCGAGCACCGACAGGAGGAACGACGCGGTGGCGAAATCGGGCTCGATCAGCAGCGTCGAGAGCGAGCGCTGGCCGCTCGCCGTCGAGCGTCCGATCTCGCCTCCACGACGGAGCGACGCCCGTCGAGCGAAGACCTCGACGTGTCGCGCTTCGTCGGCGGCGGTGATGGCCAGCAGTTGCATGACCTCGCGAAAGTGCGGGTGAATCTGGGAAAGGAATCGTGCGGGCACCAGCAGCGCGGCAGTCTCGTTCTCGACCAGATAGGTCATCACCGAGACCACGGCGTCCTCGACCTCGTCGGGCAGCTCCGTCGGGTCGTTCCAGGGAATGGCGATGGCCGGATCCCATTGTTGGGCCACGGCCTGCGCGTAGAGCCGCGCGGCCTCGTCGGCCCACACCATTCGCTTGCTGGCGAGGAGAAACGGGATCTCCGGCGCGTTCGCCTCGACCTGCGCGCCTCGTGCGGCGAGGCCCCAACGGAGCGGCGGCGCGTCGTGGACCGCGCCGGGGTCCGTCGCGCGTGCGAGACCGGCGCGCTCCGTCGCCACGCCCGACCCGTGGGGCGTGGCCACGACGATCGCAGCCTCGCTCTCGTGCGTCACCGAATGGCCGTGGGCGCGAGCCCACGCGTCGAGGTCGAGCCGCCACGACGCGCCCGTGCCACGAACGCGCACGATCGAGCGGGCGGCCGACGCGCGGCGCAGAGCACGATCCACCAGGAGATGCGCGCCCTCCCCGAACGACAGGTCGCCGAGATCGACCTCTAGATCCCTGCCAGCCAATCGCGCATCCAGCCCGTTCGATCGACCGCCCGATCGAGAAGCGCGTAGCCCTCGGTTCGCCCGGGCTTCCAGGCTTTGAGCCCTTCGAGCTCGAGCAACGTCCGCACGCGCGGATCGTCGTAGGACATGGAGAGCAGGAGCTCGCGAAAGCGCGAGACGAGCGCGCGCGGCGCGTCGTCCAGCACCGTGAAGTTGCAGTGGTCGAACGGCGGAGTGCGGCAGAGCACGCGCACCGAGCCGCTCGCGATCGTGCCTTCGCGCGCGAAGAGCACGTGATTGCCGTCGATGACGCAAGCGGCGTCGACCTTGCCGGCGGAGAGCGCCCGCACGGCGTCGCGCTCGCCACCGATGTGATCTCCGTGCTTGCCGGCGAGCACGTCGTGCACGACCAGCGTGCACTCCCGCTCCGGGTCGAGCCCGCAATCGGCGAGGTGCTGCAGCGGGATCAACGTGGCCTGGGGCGAATCGCTCGCGCCGACGCCGATCGTCTTGCCTCTGAGGTCCGCCACGTCGCGAATCGGTGAATCGCTCCGCACCAGGACGAGGCTCGTGAGATCACGATCGGTGTCACGCATGGCGATCGCTTCCGCGGTGCGGCCGCGGAGCTTCGCAGCGTGGACCGTCTGGAGCCACGCGAGCGGCGAGCTCCACCCGACGTGCAGATCCCCATTCAGCTGGGCTTCGACCTGTCTCTCGTAGTTGGAGTAGAGGACGTAATCGAAGTCGAGCTCTCGCTCCGCGAAGAAGGCTTTGAAACCTTCCCAGATCGTCACGACCTTCGGGTCGTAGGCGACGGCACCCAGGACCAGTGTTCGTCGGTCCATCCTCAGAACACCGGCATGTTGCAGACGGCCTTACCGATGAAGTCGTAGAGCACGTCGGTGGTGGGCCCCATGACCTGCGAGGCGCGCGCATCCCGGAAGAGGCGCTCGACGCCCACGTCCTTGCGATAGGCCGCGCCTCCGCAGACGCGCATCGCGAGATCGACGACCTCGACGGAAGTCTCGCCCGCGGCGGCCTTGGTCTCGAGCACGCGGAGCACGGCGTCCGCGCGTCCCTTCTCCATGGCGTCGATCGTGTCGAGCCACAGCGTGCGCGCCATGTCGGTCTTGGTCCGCATCCGCGCGATGTAGGCGCGGACCGTGGGCAGATCCGCGATGGTCGTGCCGGTGTGCTGGAAGCCGATCGCGCTGGCGTGCGCGGCGGTGCGCGCAGTCGCCGTCTCCATGAGCCCCACCGAGCAGGCGGAGCTGAGCACGTTGAAGTACGGCAGGACGATCTCGAGCATCGTCGAGAAACCTCCGCCGTCTTCGCCCAGCATCGCGTCGGTGCCGACGGTCGCGTCCTCGGCGACGACGGGCGACGAGTCGTTGGCGCGCAGCCCGAGCCCATCGAACGGATCGGTGACGCGAATGCCGGCGGTCGGGTTCGGAACGAGCCACAACGTGCTCGCCTCGGCGCCCGCAAGCGGCTTGCTGGACCACACGTAGCTCTGCGCGGCGTGGGCCGACGTCACCCAGCTCTTGCGCGCGTCGAGACGCACGCGTCCTGCGGCCGTCAGGGTCGCCGTCCCGAGCGGCGCCCAGAACTGGCTTCTCGATCCCGGCTCCGAGAACGCCAGTGTGCTCAGGTGCTCTCCTGCCGCGATGGCGCGCCGGACCGGCTCGGGACCGAGCTTCTCGATCACGGCAGTCGCCGCGTAGTGCATGCAGAGCACCATGGCAGTCGAGGCGCATTCGCGCGCGACGCGCTCCACGACGAACGCGGCCTCGCGTGGGCCGAGCCCCATCCCGCCGACGTCCTTCGACGACAGCAAGCCGAGCAGCCCGGCTTCGCCGAGCGCCCGGACCGCCTCGGTCGGGAAGCTGCCTTCCTTGTCCAGCCGGACGGCGTGCTCGGCCACCACGCCCGCGGCGATGCGCTCGACTCTCTCCAGGGTATCGTTGCTCGACATTCGTCCTCCTCGCCCGCCGAGCGCGAGCGATGACGAACGTCGCGTCGCTTCTCAGCCGGGCAATCGGTGGGTGACGGCCCAATCCCGTTGGGCCCTTGGCGGTGCTCAGAAGCGGTGCATGGGGATGCTTCCTAGTTGCGCCGAGGGCGTCGTGTCAACGCAGGTCGCGCGGGAGTGCGCTGCGCACGTGCTGTCCCGTGCACGTGCACCGTACGGGCTCGGCAGAGCGCATTCGCGGCGCCCGGGCGTCGGCTCGGTGTGGCACGAGCCCTGTAGATGCCCCGCGGAGTCGGCCCGCGAGCCTGCTGGCTCGCCCTGCCGCCCACGTTTGGAGAGTCCGATGCCGCGAGCCAGAGACACGTTGTGGGCCCTCATCTCGATCACCTTCACGGCCTGTGCTGCACAGCAACCCGACGAGCCCTCGTCCGTAACGGAGCAGAGCCTCTCCGGTACGCTCCCCGTGGCCCTGGAAGTATCGGACGACACGACCGATCCCTCCGCGGACGAGCCCAATCGCGACGCGACGACTCGGGGCGCGCCGCGCAGCGGATTTCTCGATCTCGCCTGGCTGGAGCGCACGCGGTGGTCGGAATCGAGCGGCTGGATCGGCTGGGCGCGCGAGAGGCTGTCGGACGAGGGCACGACGTTCGCCGAGGTGTCGCCCGGACGCGAGCCTGGAGCGCCCACACTCACGGTCAATCCTCGCGCGATTGCGGGTGCGTTCGAGGGTCAGGAGTTCTCGCCCGCCCCCGACGGCGTCTACACGATTCGCTCCTTCGCGGTCTCCAGTGCCGATTGCGGACGCACGGGCCTGGTCCCGACCCTCGAGAGCGAACCGACGTCCGCAGAGCCGTCGCCGGACGGCGAGCCGATCTCCGTGGCGGGCACGGAGGCGGGGACGCGCGCGGATCCGACCGGGCTGCAGGGAGGGATCTGCGCGCCGCTCTCTGTCGCTCACTCTCTCGTGAACGTGCTCGGCGTCGTTGACCCCGCCTGGGGCGGCGTCACGGTCGACTGGCTGTCGGGAGGAGCCCGCGTGTCGGGCCTGTGGTGGCACCCGGGCTTCCTCAAGCAGGTTGTTCGCGTGGGAGATCAGGGGACGGGCAATCGATCGTTGAGCGACGACGAGACCACGCAGGCGCACACCGCCGACTGGAGCTCGGACTACGAGGTCTATGTCTCTCACGCGCGCGACGAGGTGACGCGTGACGATCAAATCGAGCGACAGCGTTGGTGCCTCGATCTGGCGCTACGCAAGGCGTCCGGCGACGACTGCGTCTTGCGCCTCGAGAACGACGACGATGCTCACCTCATGTCGATTCGAGACGTCACCTGGAACCCCGTCTCCGGCAACTGCGACATCGTGACGGACGACACGGGCAAGCAGGACTCCGAACGCAACGACTTCCTCTTCGTTCCCGCATCACCGGGCGAGCAGACGTGGTCGGTCGGCGCAGGCCTGATCTTCAACGTCCGCGGGGCGGCGAGCAATTTCTGGAACGGGCAAGGCTTCGATCGCGCGACGTTCTGGTGTTATGCGGCCAGGCTGAAGCCGGGCGCCACGGGCGCCAACCCACGACCGGGCGCGGCATGGTCGCAACGCTGACGACCGTCCCTGGACCTCTCGGACCCGCCGACGCGCCCTGGTCCGTCGGTCACTGGCAGTCGGCGGGAACGGCTTTCTGCATGCCTGTCAGGCTCTGGCGCCAGCCGGAGATGAGGCTGCTGCACACGGCATCTGGCATGGGGGAAGTCGCGCCGTGCTCGACGGGTCCGCAGATCTGCGCCGACATCGAAGGCTGGCCGATGGCTTCCGCGTAGGCGGTGCAACATCGACGGGCGCGGTCGCACGTCGCGTTGGCACCCGCGACACCCGTGTTGCCGGTGATCGCCGTCGGTTGCGACGGTGTCGACATCTGCGTCGCGCTCTCCACCGCGGTGCTGACGCTCCGCAGGGTCGAGAACACGGAGATGCCCACGACGGCGAAGATCACCGCGACCATCGCGAAGATGAAGATCACGAACGCCATCGCGGCGCCGCCTGCACCGCTCGAGCGCACCTGGATCATCGGCGGAGCGCCGATCGGCGGCGGACCGTAGACGGGCATCGGCGCCGGCGGCGGGCCGTGCCCGAGAGGGGCGCCGTAGGGCGAAGGGGGAGCGGCCGGCGCGCCACCGTACGGCGCCGGCGCCGGTGGAGCGCCGCCGGCGTCCATGCGCATGTGGCAATACGCGCACTCGACGAGGCCCACGGCACCGGCCGGCGGTGGGGCTCCACACCGCGGGCATCGCGTCGCTGCGTCCGTCATCGCTC
>JADZFZ010000026.1 GCA_020854145.1 Deltaproteobacteria bacterium
ACGCGCTCGGCAATCCCGGCGATCGTCTCGCGCCTCGATTCCTGGACAACACCGACCCCGACGGCATCGATCGCGAGATGTCGCGATTGCAGACCGAAGACGCTCTCCGCGAGACGCTCGTCGTCGTGATCAGCAAATCGGGAGGGACTCCCGAGACGCGCAACGGGATGCTCGAGGCCAAGCACGCCTTCGAGCGCGCCGGATTGGCCTTCGCGCCCCGCGCGGTCGCCGTCACACAGGAAGGAAGCGCGCTCGACCAGCTGGCGATTCGCGAGGGTTGGATTGCCCGATTCCCGATGTGGGACTGGGTCGGCGGTCGGACCTCGGAGACCTCGGCGGTCGGCCTGCTGCCGGCGGCGCTGCAGGGCCTCGACGTCGAGGCGATGCTCGCCGGAGCCCGCGATTGTGACGAGGCTACGCGCGACCGCGACCTGCGACGCAACCCAGCCGCGCTCCTGGCGCTCTGCTGGCTGCACGCGACGGAGGGGCGGGGTGCGCGGGCCATGGTCGTCTTGCCGTACAAGGACAGGCTCGCGCTCTTCTCGCGCTACCTGCAGCAGCTCGTGATGGAGTCGCTCGGGAAGGAGCGCGACCTGGCCGGCAACGTCGTGCACCAGGGGCTCACGGTCTACGGGAACAAGGGCAGCACGGACCAGCACGCTTACGTCCAGCAGCTCCGCGATGGCGTCGAGAGCTTCTTCGCGACCTTCATCGAGGTTCGGCGCGATCGCGACGGAGCTGCCTTCGAGATCGAGCCGGGTGTCACGAGCGGCGATTACCTCGATGCGTTCCTCCACGCGACGAGGCGCGCGCTCTGGGAGCGAGGACGACAATCGGTGACATTGTCGATCTCGCGGCTCGACGCTCGCGCGATGGGAGTGCTCATCGCCCTCTTCGAACGCGCGGTGGGATTGTACGCGTCGCTCGTCGGCATCAACGCCTACCACCAGCCGGGCGTGGAGGCGGGCAAGAAGGCCGCCACGGAGTTGCTGTCGCTCCAGCGCGCCCTGCTCGCCGCGCTCCGCGAGCGGCCCGGAGAGACGATGACGGCGGACGACTGGAGCTCCGTGATCGGGAGCCCGGGCTCCGCCGAAGACTGCGCGAAAGTGCTCGAGCACCTCGCCGCCAATGGTCGAGTACGACGTTCCGCGGACCCGCTTCCGTGGGAGGCACGGTTTGGCCTTTAACCACCTTTAACAAGCAGCCCCACCCATGCCGGGCTACTGGCAAGTCGGGTGGGATCGGCGCGTCACGAGGGTGTGGTGCCGCGCGCGTCACGAGGAGGGTATTGATGAGATCGCTTCGACGTTGGAGCTTACTGGGAATCGCGCTGGCGCTCGCCGCCGGCTGCGGAGACGACGACGGCGGCGATACGCCCGTCGACGCCGGACGCGACATGGCGACACCGCCGCCGCCGCCGGACGACATGGGCACGCCGCCGCCACCGCCGCCCGACATGGGCACGCCACCGCCGCCGCCGCCCGACATGGGCACGCCGCCGCCACCGCCGCCGGTGGACATGGGAATGCCCGATGGCGGTCCGCCGCCGATGCCGACACGGACGACGACCACGGCCGGCACGGCCGTCGCCATGACCGCCGACGACGCCTACGCGGTCGGCGCCAATCGCACCACCGGGACGGTGAGCGTGTTCACCATCGATCTCGGCAGCGATCCCGCCGCCGCGATGCGCACGGCCGAGATCAACGTCGGCGCCGGCAGCGAGCCGTATGCGGTCGTCATCGGCAACGACGACGACTCGGCCTACGTCGTGCTGCGCGCGACCGGCGAGGTCGTCCGAATCAACACCATCACGACGGCGCCGACGCTCGATCCCACGCGTGCTCGCGTGGGCAACGAGCCGTCCGGAATCGCCATCTCGCCCAACGGCGAGCGGCTCTACGTCACCAACTGGTCGGACGGAACCGTCAGCATCCTGGATGCGCGCACGCTCGCCGTCACCGCCACCGTCGACCTCAACCCCGTTCTCGCCGGGACGGGCGTGCTCGGGACGGTCACCGCGCGTGCCGGTCTCGCGCACCCTCAGGCGATCATCGTGACCAACGACGGCGATGCCGACGACGCGGACGAGACGGTCTACGTCACGGAGTTCTTCTCGCAGGCGATTGCCGGGATGGGCGCCGCCGACGACAGCTTCTTCGACACGTCGCGCCAGGGCCTCGTCTATCGGATGACGGCTGCCGGTACGACCGAAGCGTCGATCTTCCTCGCGCCCGTGACCGACACCGGGTTCGTCGATTCCACCGGCGCGACGACGGGGTGCTTCCCGAACC
Organism: Deltaproteobacteria bacterium; assembly: GCA_020854145.1. GTDB lineage: Bacteria > Myxococcota_A > Polyangia > Polyangiales > JADZFZ01 > JADZFZ01. Next base: position 2,295 of record JADZFZ010000026.1, read on the forward strand.
AGCTCTTCGCGCTGGCGCTCGATCGGACGAATCTCTACGTCACGAGCCTCTGCGAGTCGCCCCGGGGACCGACCGGTCCGGCGACGAACCCGGACATGACGCCGAACGTCGCGAACTTCAAGACGCAGATTCACACGACGATTCACCGCATCAACACGATGACCAACATGGAGCTGCCCGGATTCCGCGTGTCGCTGACGCGCGAGTTCCAGCGGCTCTACGACGGCGTCATGGCGCCCGAGGACGCGACGCGCCGAATGCCGCTGATCGGGCTGTCGCTCGCGTTCGTGCCTGCCGGCAACGTCGGCTACGTCACCTCGTACGGGTCCGATGCGGTCTTCCGCGTTCGATACAACGACGACGGCAGCCTCAACTCGGTCGGAAGCGACGCGCAACGATTCATCAATCTGGCGCCGGCCGGTGGGACCATCCCCGCAGGCAGGCTGCCGATTGGCATCGCGATCGCCTCGACGGGTGCCCACGGCGTGGTGCTCAACGAGAACACGCGCAATCTGTCGGTGCTCGCATTCGCCAATCAGTCGGTGGCTTCGGCCGCCGAGTCGAGCGCCCCGCCGGCCGCCGGCAGCACCGAGGAGGACGTCAACGTCGGCCGTCGGTTCTTCGTGACGGGTCTCGGTCGTTGGTCGCTCCGCGGCCAGGGCTGGAACTCCTGCGAGACTTGCCACCCCGGTGGTCTCACCGACAACGTGACGTGGTTCTTCGCGCGAGGCCCCCGACAGACCACCTCGCTCGACGGCACCTACGACTCGACGGATCCGACGCAGCGCCGCGTGCTCAACTGGACGGCGATCTTCGACGAGGTCCACGACTTCGAGCTCAACACGCGTGGCAACTCGGGCGGCGTCGGCGCCATCGTGCACCAGACCCCGATGCCCGGGATGCCGGCGACGAACGCCGATCGAATCAACTTCGACGGAACGACGCCGAACCCGATGGGCAACATGCAGACGCCCACGCCGCAGGCGGGCCTCAACGGAAGCACGCAGTCGCTGATGCCGGGAGGCGCCTCTCCCGATCCGCGCTCGGTGCTCCGCGACTGGGACGAGATTGCCGCCTACGTGCGGACGATCCGCGCTCCGCGCGGCGCCTCGAACGCCGTCGCCGAGGACGTCACGGCTGGCCGTGCGCTCTTCGAGGACAACAATTGCGGCGGCTGCCACGGCACGCGCATGTGGACCATCTCGCGCGTCTTCTTCACTCCCAACGAGGCGAACAACGGCGCGATGGGATTGCTCCGTTCGACCAACTACAGCCTGCCCATGGGATTCCCCGCGGCGCTCAACCCGCCGGCGGCCATGGGACCGGCGTCGCTCCGATTCCCCGCCGGCATGACTGCGGGCGCCAACGATCAGATCCAGTGTGTCCTGCGCGCGGTCGGGACGTTCCCCGCGATGCTCGACATGATGACGCAAGCGGGCATCACGCCGATGGGCGCGCCGCGAGTGCGTGAGGTGCGCGCGAACATGATGACGCCTGCCCAGGGCGCGAGCGGCTTCAACCCGCCGTCGCTCCTCGGCATGGTGACGGGCGCTCCTTACTTCCACGCGGGCAACGCGCGGACGCTGGAGGAGCTCTTCACCTCGACCTTCGAGGATCACCACCAGGCGTTCTCGACCAACTTCCTCACGGGAAGCGAAGCCGAGCGCACCACGCAGATCCGGCAGATGGTCGCGTTCCTGACGACGATCGACGAGAGCACCGCTCCCGTCGATCCGGCCGATGCCTCCACGGCGCTCGGCTACGACGTCACGCTCTGCCCCGACTCGCTGTAACCAGACCCTCCTTTCTACCCCACGGAGCGCCCGAAGCCGAAAGGCCGAGGGCGCTTCGTCTTTTCGGGGGCCGGAGCCGTCGGGTCGCCGACCGGGCGCCGTCTCAGCTCGGCTTGCAGCTCACCAACGCGCCGCGGATGACGAACACGGGCCTGTCGGGGCGCTGCGCGTGCTCGGCCCAGACGACGAGGTAGAGCGCGGGCTCGACGGCGACGATGCGTGCGTGATTGGCTCGGATGCAACAATCGGATTCACGGACCGAGGCTCCCGAGACCTGCTGCGGCTCGGTCAACCGTTCGCCGTCGGCGGCGATCTGGCGGAAGAAGACCTGCTGCTCGTTCGTCGTCGCCATGCTCATGAAAGGCACCGAGATCAGCCCGAACGCATTGCCACCGAATGCGATGCCGACGTGCTCGTGATGGTAGTCCGTGGTCAGTCGGATCCCCTCTTCGACGGTCGTCCCGTCGGGCGCGAGGATCGTGAGGTACATGGGCACGATCAGGATGTCGGTACGGCTGTCCGACGTGGCCAGCATCAGGCGGTCGTGTCCGAATGCGAGGGCCGTCTCGTAAACGTAGCGCTCGTGCTCCACGACCGTACGAGGCTCGCCCGGCGCGCCGTCCTCCCCGAGGCTCGCGAACCGCACCGTCGTGAGATTGGGAGCGTTGACCCGGTCGACCCACACGAGCGCGGTCGCATCGTCGATGGTCTCCGCGGACACGAGAGTCGGGCGAGCCATTCCCTCGCTCACGACCGCGTGCGGGGCGAATGTCTCGCCGTCGCCGCTCAGCGCGACACGCAGCTCGAATTGCTCGCGTGGCGGCAATTGCTCCGC
>JADZFZ010000027.1 GCA_020854145.1 Deltaproteobacteria bacterium
CCGCGTTTCGTGGACGCGCACCTCGCGCTCGCCGACGCGCTCGCGGGGCTCGGGGAGCACGGCGAGGCGATCGAGGTCTACGACCAGCTGCTGCGGATCGATCGGACCAACGCCCAGGCCGCGCACAATCGAGACGTGCTCGAGCGCGCGCGCGCGCAGGCACGCGCGAACCGGTGGCTCGGACGCGATCGCGATGCGCTGTCGAGCAGCGCGCTCGTCGGTCAGAGCGGGATGAAGCTCGAAGCCGCATGGTCCGCGCCGAGCTCGACGGCCAAACGCGAAGCGCTCGTCCCGCGCCTTCTCCACCGCTGGCCGGCGGAGCGGACCGAACGGTGGAGCGACCGCGTGGCTGACCTCTACGTCGACATCGCCGCAGGGCTGATTCGCGCCGTGACGCTCGTGCTTCGCGATCCCGAGGCGGCCGCACGCCAACCCGACCGCTGGGGCCTGCAGCTGGTGGGAGGCGGCGAAGGCCGCGACGTCGACTACGCGACCGGCGCGCACGTGGCGCTGATCCGCGATGCGCTCGGTCTGACGTTGACGGAGTCGGCGCGCATCTGGCGGACGCTCGCGGGGAGCGAAGCGCGGATCATCGTCGACGACGCCGTGGTCGAGCGCGCGACGATCGCCGCGCCCGACGACGGTCGCGAGCTCGCTGGAGTGCGCGTCGCGCGGCGCTGAGTCGCTGGCGGGGGGCTTGGCTCGTCCCCCCGCGGCCCCCTCCGCGGTAGGAGGGCGTCGCGCTACGAGCGCGCCCCCTCCTACGACCACCCCGAAAGCGCGTCAGCGCGCGCAGCGCATGGAGGCGGCGCGCACGTGACGCTCGGGGCGCGTCGCGATGCCCTGCTCGGCGTAGGCGATGACGAGCTCCGAGGCCTCGGCGTCGAAGGAGCGGCACGCGACGGACGTGCGCGACAGGCCCTGCAGCTCCTCGTAGACCTGCAGCTCGCCGCCGCGCTTCTCCAGCCCGTCGCCGATTCGGTTGATCCCGACGAGCATGTTCCGAGCGAACGAGCGGACCGCGACGCCGAGGAGCACGGGGCCGCACGCGACGAGACGCGGCGGGCGAGGGCCGTTCGCGCGCGAGACGCGTGCGTCGCCGTGGGGGTTTCGCTCGGTCGCGTCGCCGGTGCGAGCGGTTCCCGCGGGCCGCGGCCGCGCGTGCAGCGGTCCGACGTAGTACTCGGCGTGCCGATCGCGATCCTCGTTGTCGCGGTAGGAGAGCACCCATCGGTCACCGAACCAGACCAGGCTCGGCCCCGCTTCGGGGCGGGCGATGGGACGGACGTCGCGTGCACGACCCGGTGGGACGAGCACGCGGAGCGCACCCGACTCGCGGTTGCGATCGTCGAACCACGTCTCTTGCCAAGCCGCGCTCCAGCCGCGTGGAGACGTCGCGAGCGAGGGCGCCCACGCGGTGCGTCCTTCGGTCGTCACGATGCGGCCGCCGCGAGGCTCGACGGCGCCGCTCGCCGACACCTCCGCGATGCGCACACGGAAGGCGCCGGGCGCGCCGTCGTGCCATGCGGCAATCCAGCCTCCGTCGCGTCCGGCCGCGAGCGCGGCGCCGTCCGAGTAGAGGCCCGTCCCGCCGAGAACGATGGGCTCGCCGCGTGGCGCTCCGTGCGCGTCGAGCTCCCACAGACGCACTGCCCCGAAGCGCCCGGCCTCGTCGCCGGGCTCGACGGCGAGCAGCGCGACGACCTCCGTCTCGGCGGCGCCGCGACCGCGCGACGTGCTCGCCATCGCGATGCCGCCTCGCGCGAACGGCGCGATCGCGCGCGCTTCGCCTCTCGGTCGCGCGTCGGCCGCGAGCACGCGCGCGAAGGTCCCTTCGGTGCTGGACCACGCGACGATCGAGCCGCCCCTCGTCGAGACGATCGCGACCTCCTCGATGCTGGTCCCGTTCACCCGGCCGACGTCGTGCTCCACCCCGAGCCTGCACGGCGGGACGACCATGGACGTGCCGCAGCTCGCGGCCGCGATCAGGACTGCGCAGAGGGCGGCGCGCGCGTCGATCAACCCACGTCTACGCCGATCGCACGCATCACGGACTCGATCTCTCCTTTGCGCGCCTCGAGCTCGGGTACGTCCTTGACCGGCAGGAAGCGGCTGTCGCTTCCGCTGCGCGCGACGACCAGGAAGCGCGTCGGGAGAAACCGGGTCACCTCGCCGCAGAGCCGCTCGAGCTGGATGGCCACACGGCTCTCGACCTTCTTCTCGACGCGACACCAGGTGAGATCGAAGTCGCGATCGATGGCCGCGAGGTCGAACCAGAACGTGTTGGTGTTGAAGACCGGGATGCGGTCCTGGTCGAACTCCGGCGGGAAGCGGAACGACTCGACGATCTGCGGAACGCCGCCGACCACCGCAGGCGCCCCGCCGCGGTCGCCCTTCACCTTGTCGACCACCTCGACGCTCGCGGCCGCTCCTCCCTCGAGATGCATCCCGACGAGCACGGGATCGAGGCTCGCCGCGAGGTTGTCGACGTTCGACACGAACACGACGCGCACGCCGGCTCGCGCGAAGTCGCCCAGCACGCCGCGCGAGCGGAGCGCGAAGGTGAGGTCGCCGTGGCCCGGCGCGTAGGGCGACGCCGACCCGTCGGCCTCGCGGAAGACGTCGCCCGAGGGCGTCAGGCGCAACGAGACGAACTGAGGGAACGTTCGCGCGGCGGCGTGCGGCTTCGCGAGCTCGGCAACCGCGTCCTCGGTGGCGAAGCTCGTCATCAGCGCGACGGGCACCTGCCCTCCAGCCCGCTTCGCGACGACCTCGATCGACGCGAGCTTGAGCGCGAGGAACGTCCGACCGGGAAGCGCGTCGACGGCTGCCTTCACGACGCCGCCGAAGCGCGTCGCCATCCCGCCCGCCAGCACGACCGCGCCCACCTCGCCGCGCGCGATGGCCTCGAGGCCGCGCTTCTCGTGCCGTGCACGTGTCTCGGCATCCGTCGGCACGCGGACGAGCGAGTCGGCCGGAGGCGGCGCGACGTCGCTGCCGACGCGTTGCGCAGACTCGTCCCAGCCGGCGCGCAGCGCGGCGCGCAAGCGTTCCCACGTGGGTCGATCGAAACCGAATCGGCGGAGGATCGCCGCGGTCGGCTCGTCGAGCTCGAGACCACGAAGCATGTCGGGCATCGGGGGCCGAGCGTACACTCTCGCGCCCATGTCTTCACCGACGACTGCAGGATGGTTCGGCCCGTTCGGCGGGCGCTACGTGGCCGAGACGCTCGTGGCCGCGCTCGACGAGCTCGAGGCCGCTTGGCGCGACGCGCGCGCCGACGGGGCGTTTCTCCACGAGCTCGATCGGCTCCTGTCCACGTACGTCGGCCGGCCCACGCCGCTGTACCACGCGGAGCGTCTCTCCGACGACGTCGCACGCACGGCAGGGCGACGCGCGGGAACCATTCGTGTCTGGCTCAAGCGCGAGGACCTGGCGCACACGGGCGCGCACAAGATCAACAACACGATCGGCCAGGTGCTCCTCGCGCGCCGGATGGGCAAGCCCCGCGTGATCGCCGAGACGGGCGCGGGGCAGCACGGCGTCGCGACCGCCACCGCGTGCGCGCTGTTCGGTCTGCGATGCGAGGTCTTCATGGGCGAGCTCGACGTCGCGCGCCAGGCGCCGAACGTGCTGCGCATGGAGCTGCTGGGCGCGCAGGTTCATCCCGTGCGTGCCGGCTCGCGCACGCTCAAGGACGCGATGAACGAGGCGCTTCGCGACTGGGTCACGCACGTGCGCACCACGCACTATTGCGTCGGCAGCGTGGCGGGCCCGCACCCCTACCCGTCGCTCGTGCGCGAGCTGCAATCGGTGATCGGGCGCGAAGCACGCGCGCAGCTGTTCGCGGCGACGGGGCGATCCCCCGATGCGGTGGTCGCCTGCGTCGGAGGCGGCAGCAACGCGATGGGCATCTTCGCGACCTTCGTCGACGATCCCGGCTCGAGCGCGGTGCGCCTCTTCGGCGTGGAAGCTGCGGGCCACGGGATCGACACGAACGAGCACGCGGCGACGCTCTCGCGCGGCTCGGTGGGCGTGCTCCACGGCGCCAAGAGCTACGTGCTGCAGGACGAGGACGGTCAGATCCTCGAGGCGCACTCCATCAGCGCGGGCCTCGACTACCCCGGTGTCGGCCCCGAGCACTCGTTTCTCCGCGACTCCGGTCGAGCGCGCTATCTCGCCGTCACCGACTCCGACGCGCTGGCCGCGTTCTCGTCGCTCGCGCGAACGGAGGGCATCCTCTGCGCGCTCGAGACTGCGCACGCGATCGCCGCGTTGCCGCGCATCGTGGCCGAGCTGCCCGAGCGCCACGAAGGGCTCGACGTGCTCGTGAGCCTGTCGGGCCGCGGCGACAAGGATCTCGCGACGGTGCGCGACTGGCGCGAGCGCACGGGAGCAGCGTCGTGACCTCGCGCCTGCGAGCGGCCTTCGATCGCGCACGCGCGGAGAACCGCGCTGCGCTGGTGGTCTATCTCTGCGGGGGCGACCCCGACCTCGCGACGACACCGGCCCTGCTCGATGCCATCGCGCGTGCCGGTGCGGACGTCATCGAGCTGGGGATCCCGTTCAGCGATCCGACCGCCGACGGTCCCGTGATCCAGGAGGCCTCGGCGCGCGCACGCAAAGCAGGAGCGACGGCGCGGGGCGTGCTCGACGCGCTCGCGTCCTGGCGCCGGTCGAAGAGCCCCCATGCCGATCGGCCTGTCGTCGTGTTCGGCTACTACAACCCGATCTTGCGGATGGGCGACGCCGCGTTCGCACGCGCGGCCCGAAACGCCGGGGCGGACGGCCTCCTCGTGGTGGATCTGCCGCCCGAAGAAGCGGGCACGCTCGCCGACGCGTGCGAGGCGGAGGCGATGGACCTCGTGCCGCTGCTCGCGCCGACGTCGAGCGACGCGCGCATCGCTCTGGCGGGCACGCGTGCGCGCGGGTTCGTCTACTACGTGTCGACCGCCGGCGTCACGGGTGCGGGTGGCGTCGACTTCGACGCCGCGGCCGCACGCGCACGCACGATCTCGGACCGGCTGCATCTGCCGGTCGCGGTCGGCTTCGGCGTCTCGAGCCCCGACGACGCGCGTCGCGTCGCGGCGCACGCGGACGGCGTGGTGGTGGGCTCCGCGGTGGTCCGTGCAATCGCAGGCGGTGACGCGGCCGGCGCGCCCGCGAGGGTCGCGCAGCTCGTGCGTGACCTCCGCGGAGCGTGCGGCCGCGCTTGAGTCGCAGCGCCCAGGGGCGTCGGCGCGACGGCGACGCTGCTATGCTGGGTCCACTTGCTTCGGTCGAGGTCGCCGGCCCGCCGGCGCGCTCGGAGGTCGTCGTTGTCGTCCCGTCGTGTATCTCGCTCGCTCTGGAGCTCGCATCGCGTCGATGCGGAGAGGAGCGCTTCCACCCTTCGATTTCGGGGCGACGCGCGGCTCGTCGCGCTCGCCGCCGCCGCGCTCGGCGTGCTCGCGAGCTGCGGTGACGATTCCAGCGGCGTCAGCATCGACAGCGGAACCGTCACGCGCCTCGACGGCGAGCTGCCCGACGTGCCGCGCCCGTCGCTCGACGCG
>JADZFZ010000028.1 GCA_020854145.1 Deltaproteobacteria bacterium
CGAGCACGACGCAACTGTCGCCACAGCGCGTCTGCGGATCGGTGCAGTTGACGACGCACGCGCCGTTCTCGCACGCCTGACCGGGCGCGCACGCGTTGCCGCACGCGCCGCAGTGACGCGCGTCGCTCCGCACGTCGGTGCACGCGCCGTCGCACCGTTCGCTCGGTGGGCAGGTGCAGGTGCCGCCTTCGCAGACGAGCCCGCCGGTGCAGGTGGCGCCGTCGTCGATCAGGCCGTTGCAGTCGTCGTCGGTCCCATTGCACTGCTCGTCCGGTGAGGCGATCGAGCACTGGCAGACGAGACCCGCTCCGGCCAACGCGTCGCAGAGCCATCCGGTGGGGCAGGGCGCGGCCTCCGAGCACTCGCGGGTGCACCGGCCGGACTCGAGGCAGAGCTGCGAGTCACAATCGGCGTTGCGCGCGCACATCGAGCCCGTCTCGCCGGGTTGCGGCCCGACCGGCCCCGAGTCGGCTCCCGTTCGGGTTCCGCCGCCGCCACCCCCGCACGCGCTCGCGACCAGCACCATCGCAAGAGCCCAGTCGAATCGATTCCTACCGGTCACTTCCGTCCTCCACGACGACTATCGACAACAAACCGAGCCCACGCGGCAATCCGCCGTGGACCCGCAAGGACACGCGCCACACGAGCCATCTGCGCGGCAACACTCGCCCGCGAGGCAGTCGGAGTCGCCCCGGCACGGGCAGCCACCGCAGCTTCCGTCCGCGAGGCAACACAGGCCCGCCGTACACTCGGCGTCGCTCCGACACGGGCAACCGCCGCACCGGCCGTCGCCGTCGCAGCATTGTCCCGCCCTGCAATCGGAGTCGCCGCCGCACGGGCATTCGCCGCAGCTGCCATCGGGCTGGCAACACTGCCCCGCGGTGCAGTCGGCGTTCGTCGCGCAGCCGCATTCGCCGCACCGCGCGTCCGATCGGCAGCACTGGCCGGCGGTGCAATCGGCGTTCGTCGTGCATCCGCACGCGCCGCATCGACCATCGGGCTGACAACACTGGCCGGCGGTGCAATCGCCGTCGGTCGTGCATCCGCAATCGCCGCAGCTGCCGTCGGCGTTGCAGCACTGACCCGCGGTGCAATCCGTGTCGGCCCTGCACGCGCATGCTCCGCACATCCCGTCGGAGCCGCAACACTCGCCGGCACGACAATCGAGATCGCTCCGACAGCCGCACGCTCCGCAGACCCCGTCGGCGCCGCAACACTGGCCGACGCGACAATCGGCGTTGCTACCGCAGCCGCACGCGCCGCACGTCCCATCGGGCCCGCAGCACTCGCCCGCGCGGCAGTCGGCGTTCGCGGCGCACCCGCACGCACCGCACGCGCCGTCCTGGCAGCACGTGCCGGCCGTGCAATCGAGGTCCGTCGTGCACCCGCACGCACCGCACATCGCGGCGTCGGCGTCGCAGCACTGTCCGGCGCGGCAATCGGCGTTCGTCCGGCAGCAGGGCACGCACTGCCGATCGGCGCCGCAGCACGTGCCGGGACCGCAGTCGCCGTCCGAGCAGCAGACGCCGGGCATACACGCCGGGCCTTCGGTGACCGGAGGGCGCGTGCCCGACGAGCCGTCGTCGCCGCACGCCGCGACGGCCGCGAGCACGAGCGCGCCGAGCACGAGCCGTGCGCGACGCGCCGAAAGGCGGTCGTTGCCGTTGTGGGAGTGCCTCGGTCGCATCGCCGTCGCCTAGCGCAAGAAGGGCGCGAAGGCTGCACGTTCTTCGTCCCTGGCGCCAGCGACCTTCCCCGCCCCGACCGCTCAGCGCACCTCGAACGTGACACGGCCCGTGAAGGTGCGGTCCCACATGGAGCCGTACGCATCGTCGGTCCACGGCTGCACCCCGCCCGGCACGAGCACCGTCTCGTAGGTGCACTCCACCTCGTAGCGCCCAGGCAGCGAGACGTCTCCCCAAGGTGCGACGGGGGTCCGCACCTCCGCCGTCCCGCCGGGGGGCAGCGCGATGAATCCTGCCAAGCCACCAAAATCGAAAGCCTCGATCGGCGTCACCGGCTGCCCGTCCCTCCGGATGCGGAACGAGAACTGATTGTCGCGGGGGCCCCGTTGCCTGCCTCCGCGTTGCCACTGGATCGCGGGCGCATCGGCGGGGTTGCGGAGGGTGACCACGATCTCGACGGCCTCGCCGCGCGCGTACCTCGCGCGCGATGGCGCGAAGTCCGCCGTCGCCCGCTCGCCGACCGGCGACCGATCTTGCCGTCGCACGTTCCAGCGTCGCGCCGCCTCGTCGGCGAACGCGCGATCGAGCTCGAAGAACAAGCTACATTCCGTGGGTCCGGAACCGTAGCTTCCGCTCGCGACGGTGCGCCCGCCGAGGCTGAGCAGCCCCTGGCCGCACTCGGACGCGGAGCGAACGTTGCGCCGCACGTCGAGCGCGTACTCGGTGTTCGCGTTGTTGCGCGCGTAGAGGAGCACCTTGTCGCGTCGGAGCATCCGACCGGGCTGCGCCCACTGACCCCGCAACCGCCCGAAGGAGATCTCGACGGTGCCTGGTCGCGACTGCGTGTGACTGGCCCGCAGGACGAAGACACCGTCGCGCAAGGCTTGTGTCGCAAACGCAAATGACGGCAAGGCCATGCAGCCGATCACGATGCCCAGGACGTGCCGTCGTTGGATCCGCATGGTCAGTGCCTCCTCTGCCGGTCTCCTCGCGTCGGAACGTCGTCGGCCGCTATTCCTTGGCTCAGTGGCTGGCGGGGGGCTCAGAGGCTGTGAATCTTTCCCGCCTCTCAGGGATCAGATCCTGAGAGGAGAGTGGGATGACTGGCGAGAGAGACCGTGATCCGCCGCGGCTGGTGAGCCCGGAGCGGC
>JADZFZ010000029.1 GCA_020854145.1 Deltaproteobacteria bacterium
TCGAGCGTCTTGAGGAGCGCGTTGGGCCCCGCGGGCAAGGTCTCCGGGAGAAGGAGCTCGGCGTCGCTCAGGATGACGACGCGTGCGGCGCCTTCGTGCGGCAGGTACGCGGCAGAGCGGACGATCTCCCGGATCGCGTCGACCGAGAGCGCACCCGTCTTGAGGTCGGCCTCGGGAGCGACGACGTCGGGGTGCATGCCCTGCGCGATGCGGCGCGTGATGTCGCGCCCTCCCTTGCGCCCGTCGGGGCCGCGCACGAGCGCCTCGGCGAAGGCCAGCGCGACCGCGTGCTTGCCGACGCCATCGGGTCCCTCGAACAGGTACGCGTGGTGGACGCGCGCGTCGCGGAAGGAGCGCTCGAGCACGGAGAGCGCTGCTGCCTGCCCGCGAATCGCCGACGTGGCCTGGCGAAATGCCTCCGCGCGCGCGTCGAGCTCGGTCATCGACATCGACCGGGTAGCACGTCCGCAGGCGGCACGGAAGACGGCCGGAGCTTGCGGCCTCGCGCGGGCCCTTTGCGCCGCGAGCGTGGCGAGGCAGAGTCGGCGTCGTGAGCGGAGCTGCGTCGCGTGCCGGCCGGAGATCGAAGACGGTGCTCGCGTGGGTCGCGAGCCTGATCGGGGTGCTGGTCGGCGCGTTCGGAGACGCGCACGCGCAGCGCGCGGCGACGGCGGCTCCGGATGCGCGGGTCGAGCTGCGCGAAGCGATCGCGTCGGCTGCCCGAGACGCCGCCGGCGACGCAGCGGCCGGAGCGGCGTTGCGGCGCGCACGCGCGGCGATGGTGGAAGCTGGACGGCGTCGCGGACGTCGCGAGCTCGAGCAGGCGCAGCGTGCGGAGCGTCTCGCTTGGGCGTGCGTTCGCCTCGCTCGTGCTCGGGCGTCCGCTGCGCGCGCGTGGGCCCGGACGCGAGCGGCGGAGAACGAAGCGAGCCGTGCGGCCGACGACGCGCGCGTCGCACGGCAGGCGCTCGCGACGGCGCAGGGTGCGCTCGCGGCGGCGAGACGCGCACCGTGAGTCGTCGCGTGCGAATCGGCCTGGCGTCTGCCCGTCACCCCGAGCCTCTCCCCGATCGGGGAGAGGGGGCCTTGCGGCGACTGGTGCCGTTCGTGGCGCTCGTGACCTTGGCGCTCGTCGCCGTCGGCTGTCCCCAACGTCGGAGCGCGGCGGCTCGCCCCGAGGTGACGCGCGCCGTGGAGCGCGCCCGACGGCTGCGTGTGCTCGCGCCGGACGTCATCGCGGAGGCCGACCGAGCGCTCGCGCTCGCGCGGGCCGCGGTGCGCGCGGAGGACGACGAGGCGGCGCGTGATCACTTCGAGCGCGCGGTCGTGTGGATCGACGTGGCCGACGCCATCGCCAGCGAGGCGAGGGCGACCGATCGACGCCTCGCGGCCGAGTCGCGCGCTCGCGACGCACGCCTGCGGGCATCACGCGCGCAGGCGGAGCGGACTGCGATCGGGATGGAGATCCAGCGAATCCAGGTTGCGGAGCGAGCGCGCGCCGCGATCGACGCCGCGCGCAGGCGAGCCGACGCAGCCGAGGCCCGCCGATCACCTCGAGCCGCCCGCGAGCGAACCGCGGCGCGCATCGAGCTCGGGCGAATGCTGCTCGAGCGCGCCGAGACCCACGTCGCAGCCGCCGAGTCGATGGAAGCTCCTCCCGCCGGAACGCGCGAAGCGCGCGAAGCCCTGACCGCGGCCGAACGTCTTGCTCAGCGCCTCGCGTCGACCGAGAGCCCGACCGCCGTCGAAGCTGCGCGTTTTCGGGACGCCGCCGAGCGCGCCGCCGATCTCGCCCGCGCCCTCGTCGCCTCCGGCGAGCCCTGAGGTGGGTGGGCGACCACCTTCAGTCGAGGTTCTCCTCTTGGAGCTCGCGGCGGACGAGGAAGGTGCTCATGTGCTCGGCGGTCTCGAACTCGCGACGATAACGTTCGGCGGCGGCGAGCGTCTCGAAGGGACCGATGCGCACGCGCCACACGGTGCCTCGGCCCTGGATCTGGGCGCGGACGACGAAGGCGCGGTGGCCGCGCGTGCGCAGGGCTTCCATGAACCGGCGGGCGTCCTGCTCGTGGTTGTAGGACGAGACCTGCAGCGTGAAGACGCCGTCGCGGCCAGGAGGCGCGGGCGGGCCGAAGCCGCGGATCGCGCGGGGCAGGGCGCGCGCGACGAGCGGGTCGTTGGCGAGGATGGCGCGCGCCGCGAGCTGATCGGCGGCGGCGGGCGCACGCGCTTCGCCGAGCATCCCGGCGGCGCCAGGTGGCGGCGCGAGCAGCGCGGCGGGGGAGTCGCTCGGGCCGGCGACGGGCGGCGGCTCGGGCACCTCGGCGGTGCCTTCTGCGCCCGGAGTGCTGGGCACGGCGGGCGGCGCGACGCCGTCGATGTGATCGGGGTGCTCGGCTTCCGCTGCGGCCGCGGCCATGGCGGCCTCGACCTCGGCGCGCGTGTCGGTGAGCGTCGACGGGAACGTCATGTCCGTCGAGCTCACGCGCGTGCCTCGCGTCTCGCGCGCTTCGCCGCTGCGCGCGGCCAGACGGTCGAGCCGCGTCAGCGGGTCCACCGAAGCCGGCGACGCGGTGGCGTTGCGACCGCGTCCCGCGATCACGCCGAGCGCGAAGATGGCCGCGACCGTCCCCACGGCGACGGCGAGGAGGATCATCGTTCGCTGTCGAACGGTGCCCTCGTCGTCGCGCTCGCGAATGCGCTCCAGGTCCCTCACGGCCGTGTCCACCTCGCGTGCCATCGTTCAGCCCTCCGCCGGTGCGGTCGATCCATCGGTCTCGTCGACGTCGAGGCGCGCCATCTTCTCCGGCGCATCGACGCCCAACAATCGCAGCGCGTTCGCGAGCACCTGTCGTGCGGCATCGAGCCACATCAACCGTGCGCGCGTTCGATCCCAGGGCCAGCGCTCGCGCCATCCGTCGCTGGCCATCGTGCTCGGGAGCGGGAGCACGGTGTCCCCCGTCCGCTTGGTCTGCGTGTAGTGCGACGCCAGGAGGCCCGCGAGCTCACGGAGGTACACCCCGACGCCGTGCGGGTCGCGTGCGTCTGCGGCGGCCGCCACGACCTCGGGCAGCTCGCCGAGGCGCAACATCACGTCGCGCTCGATCGGGTGCTCGAGCGCGCGCGCGAGCGTCGCGTCGTACGCGGGCACCTCGAGCTGGTGCTCCTCGCGCGCCTTGCGCACGATCGAGCAGCAACGCGCGTGCGCGTATTGCACGTAGAAGACGGGGTTCTCCTGGTCTTGCCGCTTCGCGAGCGAGACGTCGAAGTCGAGCTGGCTGTCGTGCCGGCGCAGCACGAAGAAGAAGCGCGCCGCGGACGGGCCGACCTCGTCGACGATCTCCGCGAGCGTCAGGTACTGGCCCGCGCGCTTGCTGACCTTCACCTCGACGCCGTCGCGATACGCGCGGACCATCTGGACGAGGACGACCTCGAACCTCGTCGGGTCCGCGCCGGCGCACTCGAGCGCGAAGCGCAGACGCGGCACGTGCCCGTGGTGGTCCGCGCCCCAGACGTCGATCAAGAGGTCGGCGCCGCGGCGCAGCTTGTCGAGGTGGTACGGGATGTCGGTCGCGAAGTAGGTGAGCTCGCCGTCCGACTTGACCAGCACCTCGTTCTTCGGGCGGCCCTCCTTGTCCTGGAAGCGCTCGCCCGTGAGCAGCATCGTGGCGCCGTCTTGCTCGGCGACCAGGCCGCGCGCGCGCAACGCGGAGAGCGTCTCTTCGACGAGGCCGGTCTCGGTCAGCGCCCGTTCGCTGGACCAGACGTCGATCTGCACGCCGAGCGCCGCGAGATCCCGGCGGATCACGTCGAGGAGGATGTCCTTGGCGTAATCGCGGAAGAAGGGGTCGCCGGCGGGCTTGCCCGCGTGCGCGTCGCCGGCCTCGCGCGCCAGACGCTGCCCGAGCTCGACCATGTACTCGCCGCGGTACCAGCCGTCGCCTTCGGGCTCGACTGCCTCGTGACCGAGCGCCTGCAGATAGCGGTAGTGGAGCGTGCGCCCCAGCGCGGCGACCTGGGCTCCGCGATCGTTGATGTAGAACTCGGTGGTGACGTCCCAGCCGGTCGCGCGGAGCAGCCGCGCGATGCAGTCGCCGAGCACCGCGCCGCGGCCGTGCCCGAAGTGCAGGGGGCCCGTCGGGTTCGCGCTGACGAACTCGACGTTGACGCGTCGGCCCCTCGACCCCGCGGGGGCGAAGCCGAACTGCTCGCCTTCCGCGTGGACGTTCGCGAGCACACCGAGGAACGCGTTGGGATCGAGGCGCACGTTGAGGAAGCCGGGGCCGGCGACGTCGACCGAGGCGATCGTGCCGCTCGCGTCGGCGCGAAGACGGGTGGCGATGGCCTCGGCGATCTCGCGCGGCGGGCGTGCGGCGCGCTTCGCGAGCACGAGCGCGACGTTGGTCGCAGCGTCGCCGTGCTCGGGACGTTTGGGCCGCTCGAGCGTCACGGGTGGGAGCTCGCCCTCGAACAGCCCTTCGTTTCGCAGGGCTTCGAGCGTCGATTCCACGATCTGTCGGACACGTCGGTTCACCAGGGCTCCAGCCTTCTATCCCACCTCTCGGCACCATGTACGCAGACGGGATCGTGCGGTCAAAAAAGGTGCGCAGCGCGCGAGGTCAAACCTGGTAACGCTTACGCGACCCTCGCATGCGCGACACCACCAATGCCGTCAAGGTCGGGGCCTTCGTGGTCCTGGCGCTCGTCGCGAGCGTGCTCGTCTACCGGATGGTGGAGGAGCGCAGCGGCGGCGAGGACGGTCGGCGGTATTGGGCCGTCTTCCGCGATGCGAGCGGGCTCGTGCCCAAATCGCGCGTGCAGATCGCGGGCATCAACGTCGGCTACATCGACACGATCACGCTGTGGGGGCAGCGCGCGCGGGTCAACGTCGTCATCACGTCGCGCGACGTGCACCTGCGCGAAGACGCCACCATCGCGAAACGGTCCGCCTCGATCCTGGGCGAGTTCTTCCTCGTCATCACGCCGGGGAGCCCGAACCGACGCGTGATGTCCCTGCAGCGCACGGCGGCCAACCCCGATCCGGGTCGCATCCACACGGTCGTGGAAGACGTGTCGCTCGGCTCGCTCATGGAGTCCGGAGACCGCGTGATGCAGCGCATCGCGGACATCGCGGGCGACGTGCAGCGGATCTCGCAGCAGGTCTCGCGCGTGTTCGGCACCGAGCAGGGCGGCACGCAGCTCGCGGAGATCCTGCGCAACATCACGGAGCTCGCGGCGGCGGTGAATCGCGCCGTGCGCGAGAACTCGGTCGTCATCGCGCGCACCCTGCAGAACGTCGAAGCCATCACGCGTCAGGGAGCTCCCGACATCCGCGTGATCCTCGAGAACGTGCGCGAGGTGACGGCCACGTTGCGTGACATCGTCGGACGCGAGGAGGTCGGGCGCACCGTCGGGACGGTCGCCGACACGACCGAGTCCATCCAGCGCTCGGCCGAGACGCTCGAAGGCGTGCTCGCGGACATCCGTCAGATCACCGATCGCACGGCGCGCGGCGAGGGGACGCTCGGACGTCTGACGAGCGACGATCAGCTCATCGACGAGGTGCAGGGGGTCGTCGAAGGCGTCAGCGACTTCATCGAGCCGCTCTCGCGCTTGCAGACCATCGTGGGACTGCGCAGCGAGTACAACTTCCTCGCGAACACGCTCAAGAGCTACGTGCAGCTCCGTATCCAGCCGCGCGAGGACAAGTACTACCTCATCGAGGTCATCAACGACCCGCGCGGTCTGACGCGCACCGAGCGGACGACGGTGCGCTCGACGCGGCCCGACGAGCCGGGCTTCTACCAGGAGGAGCGCACGGTCACGAGCGACCAGTTCCGCTTCTCGTTCCAGTTCGCGCGCCGCATCGGGCCGCTCACGTTCCGCTTCGGCGTCATCGAGTCGACCGGCGGCGTGGGTCTCGATCTGCACCTGTTCGACGACCACTTCGAGATGCGCTCGGACCTCTTCGAGTTCGGCAACGACGCGTTGCCTCGGTTCCGCGTCGCGCTGTCGTACGAGATCATCCGGACGCTCTGGCTCCTCGGCGGGGTCGACGACATCTTCAACCCCGAGCGCACCGACTACTTCCTGGGCGCGCAGCTTCGCTTCAACGACGAGGACCTCCGCTCGCTGCTACCGTTCGTGGGCGGCGCGGCGACCGGCGGGCAATAGAGCCAATCGGCTCCGACGAGGATCTCGGCACGCCCCTCCAAGCTCACCACGCCCACGCGATTCTTCGACACCCTCAATCACCCTGGGTGGGACGACATGGCCGAAGCGATCGAGACGAAGCAGGAAGCGAAGCCCAACATCGTCGCGCGCACGGGCCGCGGCCTCGTCAACGTCGGCAAGGACGCGGGACGCCTCGGTGTCACGACGGTGCGCGGCTACTGGTCGGGGTTCGCCTACGCGTTCAAGGGCGCGAAGTTCGTGTACCTGAAGAACCCTGCGCTCATCCGCATCTGGATGTGGCCGATCCTCATCACGCTCACGTGCTTCGTGCTCGTGACGTTCGGCATCTTCTACTGGCACGACGACCTGCTCGCGCTCGCGTGGGCGCGTCCGACCGGAGAGGCCTGGTACGTGTCGTGGCTGCTCGTGCCGCTCTGGTGGCTCGTGCGTGTGCTCTTCCTGCTGCTGCTCCTGTTCCTCGGGATCGTCGTCATCTACATGCTGTCGTCGCTCTTCGCGGCGCCGTTCAACGACCTGCTCTCCGAAGAGGTCGAGCTCCTCTACAAGGGCAAGGAGTCGCCGAAGTTCTCGTGGAATCGCTTCCTCGGCGGGCTCGCGCTCACGTTGCGCCTCGAGCTCGGCAAGCAGGCGGTCTTCTGGATCGTGATGGGGCCGACCTTCATCATCTCGCTGCTCATCCCGGTGGTCGGTCAGATCATCTACGTCGTGTTCGGGTACCTGTTCACGATCGTGTTCTTCGCCGTCGACTACACGGACTGGCCGCTCGCGCGACGGGGCCGCGGCGTGCGCGCGCGCCTGCGCCTGGTGCGCAAGTACAAGGCGCGGATGCTCGGCCTCGGCACGGCGGTCTGGCTGCTGCTCTTCATCCCCGTCGTGGGCCTCTTCTTCATGCCTGCGGCGGTCGCAGGCGGGACGCTCCTCGTGCTCGACATGGAAGACAACGGCGAGCTCGACGACGCGCTGAAGTCCTGATTCGTGGGTGATCCGTTCGTCGAGGTTCGCGGTTTGTCGCGCCGCTTCGGAGAGGCACGCGTGCTCGACGCCGTGGATCTCGAGCTTCGGCGCGGCGAGCTGGTCGCGATCGTGGGGCGGAGCGGCTCGGGCAAGAGCACGTTGCTCGCGGTGCTCGGAGGGCTCGACCGAGGCTTCGAGGGGCGCGTGACGGTCGATGGCGTCGATCTCGCGACGCTCGGGGACTCGGCGCTGGCGCGCTTCCGCAACCATCGCGTGGGGCTTGTGTTCCAGGCGGGGCACCTGCGCGAGGACATGACGGTCGCCGAGAACGTCGAGCTCCCCGCGCTCGTCGGCGATGCGCGCGTGCCCGATCTGGAGCGTCGCGTGCGCGACGTGCTCGCGCGCGTGGGATTGCCGGGGCGCGATCACGATCGGCCTGGGACGTTGTCCGGCGGGCAGCGTCAACGCGTGGCGGTCGCGCGTGCGCTGCTGCTGGATCCGCCGCTCGTGCTGGCGGACGAGCCGACGGGGAGCCTGGATGCGGACTCGGGCAACGACGTGATCGCGCTCTTGCGCGAGGCGAGCGAGGATCCGGAGCGACGTGCGTGCGTGGTGGTGGTGACGCACGACCCCGCGCTCGCGGCGTGCGCGAGTCGCGTGCTGCGGCTGGTCGACGGCAAGCTGGTGGAGGCCACGACCGAGCGGCCGAGCGCGGGCGCGGAGAGCGCGGCGTGAGAGTCGGCGGGCTCGCGCGGCTGGCGCGTCGGGATCTCGCGCGCGGCAAGGCGGCGTTCCTGCTCGCGGGAACGGGAGTCGCGGTGGCCATCGGCGCGCTGGCGTTCTTTCTCGCGCTCGGGCGCGGCGTTCGCGCGGTGTTGCTGGGCAAGGTCGTCCGCGTCGACGAGATCGAGGTGGTGCCGAGGGCGGGAGGGGCCGACTCGGTGCTCTCGCTGCTGGGCGCGCA
>JADZFZ010000030.1 GCA_020854145.1 Deltaproteobacteria bacterium
ACGAGCAGCTCGCGCTCGATCAGTCGCTCGAGCGCGATGGCAGGCGCCACTCCGCTCTCGCGTGCGAGCGCCTCCACCTCCGAGCGGCCGATGGCCACACCGTTCACGCGCGCGATCACCTCGCCGCCTTCGCGGAGCGTCGTGCGGCGTCCGGTCGTGCGGCCCGTCTCGTGTTGCCCGGCCGGTGCCGCGGGGAGCTCTCCGCCGCTGCACGACGCGACGAAGCACATCGCCGCGACCCCGATCGTCACGCCCCTTCGCACGTCACTCCCCGATGGACGGGCGGAGCAGCTCGGCGCTCGTGCGAACGAGCGGGATCGCGACGAGCCCGAGCAGCACCGTCGCCACGTAGTCGTGCGCTCGGAGCGCCCGGACGCCCTCGAAGAGGGCGACCACCGCCGCGACCACCAGCAGAAGGGCTGCAATCTCGGCAATCCGTCGCGCCACACGCGGATGCTACCGCAACGACGACTAGCCGTTGACGCCGCCGCATCGCCCCCCCAGAATCGCGCACCTCATGGCGACCGGCACCCCGGGCATCATCGGCAGCGGCATCACGATCCGCGGCAACTTGTCGGGCTCCGAAGCGCTCGTCATCGAGGGTCGGGTCGAAGGCCAGATCAGCCTCCAGAACCACCTGACGATCGAGGAGTCGGGGCGCGTCGTGGCCGACGTGGAGGTCGAGAACCTCACCGTCCACGGCCAGCTCGAAGGCAGCATCCACGCTTCCGAGACGGTGACCATCCGCGCCACCGCGCGCGTGGTCGGCAACGTGCGCGCGCCGCGCGTCGTGATCGACGAGGGTGCGGTCTTCAAAGGCGGCATCGAGATGGAGTTCGACCTCCCCGAGGGAGTCGAAGTCCCACGGCGGCGTTGAGCTGCTCCACTCCCGCGCCCCCGTCGCAGAGGGGCCGCTCATTCCCCGCGCGCCCCCACGACGGGGCTTGAACCGAGCAAAGGCGACCCAGAGATGGCCAACACGATCATCGGCAGCTCCATCGTCATCGACGGCGAGATCACGGGTGACGAGGACCTCGTCATCCAAGGCACCGTCAAAGGGCGCATCGCCCTCAAGGAGAATCTCCTGGTCGAGCCGTCGGGCGTCGTCGAGGCCGACATCGAGACGCAGACGGTGCGGATCGCGGGCCGCGTGACGGGCAACGTGCAGGCGACCGAGAAGGTCGAGCTCGCCGACGGCGGCAGGATGGTCGGCGACATCAAGGCGCCACGCATCACGATCGCGGACGGCGCGGCCTTCAAGGGCAACGTCGACATGGACGTCTGAGCGGCTCTGTCAGTGGCTCACCCCCCCGCGCGCCCTTTGACGGGGCCCGGGTTGCGAGCGAGGGATCGATGGCCAGCGAAGTGACCGTGATCGGAGGCGCCACGCGTGTGGCAGGCAGCCTCTCGGGCGACGAGGATCTCGTCGTCGAAGGCCGTGTGGAGGGCAACGTGCGGCTCTCGCGGACGCTCACGATCGAGGCGGGCGGCGTGGTGGTCGCGGACGTCGAGGTCGAGCGTGCCGTCGTGTCGGGCGTGCTCGTCGGCAACGTGACGGCCCACGACAGCGTGCACATCCACGAGGGCGGCCGCGTCGTCGGCGACCTCCGCGCGCCCCGCGTCGTCATCGTCGATGGAGCGCTCTTCCGCGGCACGGTCGACATGGGCGAGGTCGAGGGACGTGAGCGGGCCGAGGCCGCCCCACGGGCCACGCCGGCCGCTGCGTCCAAGCCCAGCGCGCCCGCACGAGCCGCGGTGGCTCCTGCCCGCGCCGTCGCACCGGCGTCCAAGCCTGCCCCGACCGCGGCGGCGAAGCCTGCGGCCGCACCCCCGCGCACGCTGCCTGCGAAGGCGGCACCCGCCAGAGTTTCGCCCGCCGCCGTGCCGGCCAAGCCTGCGGCGCCGGCGGCTGCGAAGCCCGCACCCGCGAAGCCGCCGCCGCCCAGGGCATCGTCGAAGCCCGCACCGAGCGCCGCGGCCAAGACGTCGCCGGCGTCGACGAGCTCGTCGGGCTCGACGACGTCGGCCGGTACCACGCCAGCCGCGAGCCCCGCGGGCCCGCCGCCTCCGTCGGTGCCCGCGCTCAAGAAGACGAAAGCCGTCAAGAAGCAGCGTGTCTGACCGGCGCCATCGCCTGCTCGAGCTGTTGCGCCAACGGAGCTTCCGGCAGGGTCGCTTCACGCTCGCGTCCGGCGCGGAGAGCGACTTCTTCATCGACGTCAAACAGACGGCCCTGCTCGCCGAAGGGCACGAGCTCTGCGGGCACGTCTTGTTCGACGAGCTTCGCGAGCTGCGACAGCACACGGCCGAGCCCCTCGCGGCGGTGGCCGGGGTCGAGCTCGGTGGCTGCCCGCTCGCGAGCGCGGTGGCCGTCGTGTCGTGGCAGGCGGCCAAGCCGCTCGACGCGCTCTACGTGCGCAAGGCCGCGAAGGACCACGGCACCAAACGTCTCGTCGAAGGAGCCGCGCACCTCCGGGCCGGCGCCCGCGTCGTGCTGCTCGAGGACGTCGTGACGACCGGCGGCTCGACCTTGCGCGCGGCGGCCACGCTCGGTGAAGCCGGCTACGACGTCGTGGCCGTCATCGCGCTCGTCGACCGTCTCGAAGGCGGCCGCGAGGCGATCGAGCGCGCGGGTCTGCGCGTGCGCTCCGTCTTCACGCGTCTGGACTTCATCCCCGATTCCCTCTGATTCTCGCGCCGTGAGCTCACCGACGCGCCCGCGCCTCGCCGAGCACGTGTTGCCGCGCCGTCACGTGCGCGACGGCCGCACCCAGGTGGTCCTCTACGACGTGGCCCACGACGCGCGTCTCGTGCTCGGTCCGCGCGAGTGGACGGTGCTCGCGCTCGCGGACGGCAGCCGCGACCTCGAAGGCATCCGGCTCGCGTCGTTGCGCGACGGCGTGCGCGTGGAGCTCGACGAGCTCGGCGCGTTCTTCGGGCGTCTCGCAGCGGAGGGTCTGCTCGAGGAGGGTGTGGTCCCGCGTGCCCCTTCGTCCTCGCGCCTCGCGTCCTCGCGCACGGCGGACGAGGGTGCCCGGCCCGTTCGCGCATTGCCCGGCTACACGTTCGGCTGCGACGCGAGCGGCGAGTGCTGCGGTCAGTACCCGACGATCCTCTTCACGCCGTCCGACCTGGTGCGCGCACGCAGCGCGATGCCCGACGTGCTCGACGGCGGCTTCGACGCCGTGCTCGCGTTCACGCCCGAGCGCGGCACCTCCGCACGGGAGCTGATGGCGGGACCGTTCGTGGACGGACGATGCGCCTACCAGCGTGCCGACGGGCTGTGCGGCGTTCATGCCGTCGCCGGCGAGGCCGCGAAGCCGGCAGGCTGCCGTCTCTACCCGCTGACGTTCGTCGACGACGGCGACTCGGTGCGCGTCTCGCTCGTGTGCGAGTGTCCCTGCGCGTATCGCAGCGCGCGGGCCGCGACGCCGGGTCATTCGCTCGTCGCACCGACGATCGTCCGGCGCGATCAGCTCGATCCCGCGGCGCACGTCGATCGCGTCGCCGACGTGATCGCGCTGGGCGCATCGCGCACGGTCGGCTCCGACGGCCTCCCGGCGTGGTCGATCGCCGTGTGCGAGACGCCGCTCGCCTCGGGCCCGCGTGCCCTCGTCGCGCTCGCCGACGCCGTCGAGCGGCACGCGCTCGAGCCCGCCGCGTCGGCCGACGCGCTCGGTCACGTGTCCCAGGACCCGGCGCTCGTGGACGTCGTGTCGCCTCGCCTGGCCGCGCTCGGCGCTCGCACCGAACGGCGTCGGCGCGAAGAGGGCGCTTGGCGTGACGGGCGCGACGCGGTGGGTCGCGGATTGGCCGCCGTCGCGGGCGGGGCGCTCGCGCTCGGATCGCGCGCGCTGCTCGAGACTGCGCTCGACGACGACGCGGTGCCCGACGACGTCCGCGCCGACGAGCGGCTCTACGTCCGCGCGAGCGCGTTCGGCCACCATTGGATCACGCGCCGCGGGCCGCTGGCCGAGGTGCTCCGCGATCGGGCCGCTCGGCTGCTCGTGGCGCGCGCCATCGCGATGGGCCTCGCCGGCGTCGAGCCGATCGAGCACCCGCTCGGCCGCGTCGAGGCCATCGTGCGCACGCACGGCGTCGCCTGACGGTCCGACGATTGACCGTTCGTGCCGAGCTCGTCGAAGCACGCGGTCGCGCCCCTCGACGTCGCTCGGGGTGATCGGTTGGGGACCTCTCGTCGAGCGCTCGACCATCACGATTGTTGAACATGTTCGATGTCGAGGCTTGACGGCGGGCGTCCGTCGACCCAGAGCTTGTTTGAACACATTCAAACAAGGTTCGGGCGCCGTAGCCCGAAGACGAGGAGGCCCCATGCCCGCAGCCACCACCTATCTCGTGCCGGTCTACGTGGCCTATGCCATCGCGAGCCTCGGCTTGACCGTCTGGCTCGCCCGCACCCTGTCGAAGAACGGAGCGGTGTTCCTCGAGGACGTCTTTCGGGATCACCCGAAGCTCGCCGAGGCCGTCAACAAGCTCCTCGTGGTCGGCTTCTACCTCGTCAACTTCGGCTACGCGCTGCTCATCCTGAAGGCGCAAGCGTCGGGCACCGTGGTCGAAGCGATCGAGACGCTCGCGTTCAAGCTCGGCGCGCTGCTCCTCTCGCTCGCCGTCATGCACTTCGCCAACCTGCTCATCTTCCATCGCATCCGCCGGCGCGCGCAGCTCCGAAACGCTCCGCCGCCCGTCAGCGCGTTCATGAACGTCGGGGGCCAGGCTGCGTCGCCGAACCGGTTCGGCCCGAGCGCGGTGTCCGGCGTGCTTGCTCCTGCGATGCCCGTCGCGGTCCCTGCCACGGCGGTCGCCGCGTCCGAAGGCTGAGCCGTGCCGCACCAAGCTTCACACGCCCGCAGCGGTGCCGCGGAGACGCGAGGACGCGGCGAATCGGGGGCGGGCGGGCACGCCCCCGCCCCCGTCGAGACCGTCTGCGGCCCGAGCACGAGCCCCACGCGGATCGTCGTTCTCTACGACGATCGGTGCGCCTTCTGCGTGCGATGCGCCGAGTGGCTCGCGTCCGAGCCCGCGCTCGTCGCCGTCGAGCTCTTGCCTTGCGGCTCCGAGCGCGCGCGCCTCCGGTTCGGCGAGGTGCCGGGGCTCGGCGACGACCTGCTCGTCGTCGCCGACACGGGCGACGCGTGGAGCGGACCGGCCGCGTTCGTGGTGTGCCTCTGGGCGCTCGCGCGCTGGCGACCCTACGCGTTCCTGCTCGCGGCACCCGAGCTCGCGTGGCTGTCGCGCCGCTTCTTCACGCAGGTCGCGCGACGAAGGCACTGGCTCGCGTCGATGATGGGGCATGCTCCCTGTCACGACGGGGCGTGTCTCGCCCCCGCGCCCGGAGGTCCGTATCGATGAGCGCGTCTCGAGCAACGTCGGTGGGCACGCGCCCGTGACGGCCGCACCGAAGGAACCCAAACGCGCCCCGCGGGCGAGGGCGGGGCGCGGGCGTCCGAGCCGCGAAGGCTCGCGGGCGGACGGCCTCGCGACGCGCAAGCGTGTCTACGACGTGGCCCTGGCGCTCTTTCGCAAACGCGGCTTCGCCAAGACCACGATGCGCGACGTGGCCGAGGCCGCCGGCCTGTCGCTCGGCGCGGCCTACTACTACTTCCCGTCCAAGGACGCGATCGTGCTCGCGTACTACGACAGCACGCACGAGGAGCACGCGGCGATCGCGCGCGCCGTCTTCGCCCGGTCTTCGGATCTCTCCGAGCGCCTGCGCGCGGTGTTCGTCGGCAAGCTCGACGTGGTCGCGAAGGACCGGAAGATGCTCGGCGCGCTCTTCCGATCGGCCGGCGATCCCGACGATCCGCTCTCGGTGTTCGGTCGCCGCACGAAGGAGGTGCGCGACCGGAACGTCGGGCTCTTCACCGAAGCGCTCGACGTGCCCGAGGTGCCAGCCGACGTGCGCGAGGCTGCGGGGCCGATGTTGTGGCTCGCGCACCTCGCGTTGCTGCTCGCGCTCGCACACGATCGTTCGAGCGCTCAGACCGCGACGCGCGCGAAAGCCGAGGCCTTCGTGGACCTCGTCGCGGTCCTGCTGCGCCTCGCGTCTCTTCCCCAAGCCGCGCCCGTCCGTGCCGTCGCGATTGCGAAGCTGCGCGACGCGGGCCTCGTCGATCCGAGCTGACCCGACCTCGCGCGCCCGCGGTCGGCCCCGCGCGCCGAGCCGTGCGGCGACGGGATCGACCGAGACCGCAGCGGCTCAGAAGGAGCCGGCCACGCCGAAGCTCGCGACCGTCCGTGCGTCGAGCTGCGCGACCGAGAGGTTCGGCGCGATCTCGCGCAGGAACTGATCGAAGAACGACCCGGATCGGAGCAGCCCCACGAGATCGAGCACCCCGAGATACGCCGCCTCGATGATGACGGCGACGCCGCTCGCGAGCCACCGATCCGGGTGCTCGACGCCGAGCTGCGACGCCATCACCAGCGCACCGCCGATCCCCGCGTACGCGAAGTCGAGCCCCAGGTTGATCGCGTGCCCGACCGACTCCCGGCGCTCGTCCGCGATCGCGTGGCGTCGGGCCCGCGCGAGGCCGTGCGCGGTGCGGCGCTCGGCACGCGCGCTCTCGGCCTCCCACGCACGCTCCTCCGCGGCGATGCCGAGCAGGGCGCGAATCGCGACGAGCGTGTTGACGACGCCGAATACCAGCGTGTTGATGCCCGCGAAGCGCCAGGCGAGGTCGTCGCCGTCGGGCACCATCAGCGCCGCTCCCGCTCCGATGCTCGCGAGACCGCCCACGAGGATCGCCCGTTGGACCGCGCGGCGGCTGCAGATCGAAGAGCGATGCACGGCATCGAGCGCGTCGGCGGCCACGGAGATCTCCGTGGCCGTCACCGCCGTGGACGGCGGCGGGATGGGCTGCGCGTTCGCGGACGCCCGACCGACCAGCAGCGCGACGAGCGCTCCCGTCCACATCGCCGTTGCACGTGTCCTCGCCATGTCCGCTCCTTCGCCGTCG
This sequence comes from Deltaproteobacteria bacterium, assembly GCA_020854145.1. GTDB lineage: Bacteria > Myxococcota_A > Polyangia > Polyangiales > JADZFZ01 > JADZFZ01. The sequence goes on from JADZFZ010000030.1 coordinate 6,975, forward strand.
TGCGCACGCGGGGGCTTGCTCGCGCTCGAGCACCGAGCTCAGCGCGCGTCCACGCAGGAGACGTCGCGCAGGCCTCGTCTCGTATCCGCCCAAAATCGAAAGGGCGTGAACCAGAACCCCACTCCCCCCGTGCCGCGCGCCGCCTGGCGCCAGCTGCCTATGACATAACCCCAGTCGCGCAGCGAACGCTGGTCGATGCTCCCGAACACCAGCTCGAAACCGCCGTAGTCCTGGAAGTAGTCGGCCTGCAGGCCGTCGCTCGTGACGAGGTAGGCCGCGCGTGCACCCATCGGAACCAGCCAGCGCGCCGCGTTGCGGAGGTTGGTGTGGGTGTGCTGGGCGCACGGCTCGAGCAGCACCGCGTCTCGCGGAATGCCCAGGAAACAAGTCAGGAGATAGTAGAGCGCGAACGCCTCGACGAGGCGGGAGTGCACCGCGCCGCCGGACACGAGGACGATGGGCGCGACGCCCGCCCGGTAGGCGTCGGCCGCTCGGCTCGCCCTCTGCACCATCTCGCCGAGCGCGGCGAGGTCTCCGCGGGCGGGAAGACGACAGCGGTCTCCGGGGGCCCAGTCGACGAGGGTCGTGGCTCCCTGGAAACGATTCCCGTGCCCGGGGACGACGATGGCGGCATAAGGATGGCGACGAGTCGAAACCGATAAACGAGAAAGTACCCGCGCGTTGTGACTGCGCACCGAACGAAGAGTCGCCGCGGGAAGCCGACACGGGAACAATCCGGGCGAGGCGTGCCCCGAGGCCAGGCGCCGTCCCAACGAGGCCAGCTGCGCGCGCTGGTCGTGCGCCGGGAATGCACACGACGCGGGCGTCGGTCCCACCGCGATCCGGCCGTCCCGGTACCGTACCTCGGTGAAGCAGCTGCTGGCTCGGTCGGTCTCCGGATACGAGACGTGGCGGGTCGCGTGTGCATCGCGTTCGCCGACGACGTCCTCCCACCGGCGACAGAGCTGCCGTCGGTCCGGGATCGGGCCCGAGCCGCCGAGCCATCCGAAGCGCGCGTCGCGCGTTCGCTCGCTGGGCACGGCGTAGCGAATGCCACAGCCCGCAGCGAGCTGGACCACCGCCGCGACCATCGCCGAGAGCGAGGACGCGCGGCGCACGAACCTTCGCGCCATCGAGCGAGCGTATCGCGCCCCACCGAGCGCGGCGTATCTGGCAACGCGAAAAGGCGCCCCGTCTTTCGACGGGACGCCTCGCGATCAGCCGTTCGGAGCGTAGGTGGCGCGCGCTACTGGCCGTCCGCCGGCTGGAGATCGAAGGGATACGCGTTGACGCGCACCATGCCGCCGTCCTCGGGTGCGGGGAACGTCCAACGGGCGACCGCAGCGGCGATGCAGCGCTCCACGCCGGGGTTGCCCATCGTGCTCGAGCCGACGCTGACCGCCGTCGTGCTGCCCGTCGAGGTGATCGTCCAGCGCATCACGACGCGACCGCTGAGGTCGGGCCGCGACACGAGCGAGCGCTCGTAGCAGTGACGCACCTGCTGGAGGTTGCGGCGAACGACGCGGCGAATCACCTCGCGCGACAGCGAGCCCACGGCCTCCCCGGAGCCAGGCCGCACGCGCGGCACGTTGTTGGCCGGAGGCCGCACGCGATCGGTCACGACGCGACCCCACGTGCCGCGCGGTCCGCCCGGGCCGTAGCCTCCGGGGCCGTCCGTGCCATTGCCCCAGTTGCCGATCGAGCCGGTCATGTCCACACCGATCGTGCCCTGTCCATCGCCGCCCGCGCCGGTGCCCGTGCCCTGCGGGCCGAGCCCGCCGAAGCCGCCGTTGAGCCCGATGTTCTCGCCGAGCAGCGCGCCGATCGCGCTCATGGGATCGCGGCCGATCGCCGTCGCGCGTCCGTACTCGGAGGTCGGCGCGTTGGCCGAGCCCTGCTGCTGCGCGCGCAGGATCCCCACGATGCCCGCCTCCTGTGCCGCCATGCGCATCTCCTCGCGCGCCATGTGCGGATCCGGGTTGTCGCGGGGACCCTGGATGCCGTAGCGGTTGCGACTGCGCGGCGCGTTGCGCTGACCCATCTCGCCGCTCGGGCCGTCGTGCGCGCGACCCGCGACGCCGCTCGCCTGGTTGGCGCCCGGCAGCGCCTCGAGCTCCGGCGTGTCGATCTGCTGCACCGCGGAGGGCTCGAGCATGTAGCGCACGACGCGCGAGCTCGGGCTCACGTGGTCGAGCGCGAGCGACGAAGGCGTGGGCGCCATGAAGTAGAGCAGGAACAAGAACGCGCTGTGCGCGACGAGCGAGATGCCGCCGACCGCGAAGTCGCGAGGGCGGACCGCCGCGAACGGCTGGGCTGCGATCTTCTTCGCAGCCGGCGTCGATCGCACGAAGAGCACGAGGCCGCTCGGCAGCTCGATGCGCGCCTTGCCGCCGTCCGGAAGGGTCAACGTCCGCGCGCCCACGACGGAGCCGGACGCCTCGAGCTTGCCGCTCGTCTCGAGCTCGGCGTGCGACGTCGTGGCGTCGCGCAGGACGAGCTCGGCGCTCGCGCCGTCCGGAACGACGACGCGCGGGGTCGGTCCGCCGATCACGACGGGCAGGCGCTCGCGACCGAGCGAGTCGGCGCTCACCGCGAAGTCCGCCGTCTCTCCCAGCGTGAAGGAGCCCATCGTGCCGAGGTCCGCGACGTGGAGGACGTTGTGCCCCCAGGCCACGACGACCTCGATGCTGCTCGTGCCGGGCTGCTCGATCTCGTCGGCGGCCACGGGCGGGCCGCTCGTGTTGAGCGCAAATTGCTCGTGCTCGTGGGTCAAGTCCATGGTCGCCTCCGATTCGGTGCGCGGACGGATGCCGGCACCTCGACAGTCGCGCGCCGATCGAGCGGCGCGCAGATTCGCGGCAAGTCCCCCTCTCCCTCGGGAGAGGGTCGGGGTGAGGGGTGCGTCGGGTGGCGGTCGCGGAGCGTTCTGCTCCGGCTCTCTCGCTTCCCGCTCGCTCCCTGCTCGCCGGTACCGACACCGACCCTACCGGACGGTTCCGGGATTTTTCGCCGTGCCGGCTGGCGGGGGCGACCGGCTGGGCACGTGTCCCGAGTCTGCGTTGGCTGGCGGGGGCTCGATTCGGCGACCTACACGGCGTCGATCCGCGTGAGGTATGGTCGGGCCGTGCCCCTCAGCCGACGCGCTCCGCTCGTCGCTCTCGCCCTCGTGTCGATCGCGTGCGGCTCGGTCGCGGTCAGCCTCGAGGAGGGACCGCGCCGCTACACGGCCGACGACTACGAGGACGTCTACGAGCGCTGGACGCGCACGGTCGACGAGTTCCACATCGGCAACCTGGAGCAGGTCATCCGCGCGACGGCGACCTTCCAGTCGTGGGACTTCCGGTGGGCATACGTGGTCCGCTACGCACACGACTTCCGGTTCAGCACGATGCAGCGGACGCGGATGCTCGAGCACGCGCTCCGCGACGCGCAGGAGCACCACCGCTTCTTCCTGACGATGTCCGGCCGGTATCGTCGCGAGGCCGATCTCACCGGTGAGCAGCGCGCCTGGCGGGTGCTCCTCGTCAACGCCGACGGAGACGAGGTCGAGCCCGACCGCATCGAGCGCGTCTCGAGGCCCGGCGCCGCCGAACGCATCTACTTCCCGACGGTCTCGCCCTATCGGCTGACGTTCCGCCTCAGCTTCCCCGTGCGCGATCCGCGCAGCGGCCAGCCGTTCCTGCAGCCCCACCACCGCTACTTCACGCTCCGGTTCGCGGGTGCGCTCGGCGCGGTGGATTTGCGCTGGAACATCTTCGGCTCGGGCCGACACGCCCGTCGCGGCTGAGCGCCCGTCGGCGTTGTGTCTGTCGGCGGCGACGGGTATGGTCGCGGCCGGCATGGCTTTTCACCATGCACCGGAGGGGTCCGTGTCGCATCGCCACATCGTGTCGTCCGTCCTCGCGTTGCTCGTCGGCGTCGCTGCCCTCGCGGCGTGCGGAGATCAGAACGACCCGGGTTACTGGGTCGGCAAGCTCGACGACGCGGTGTATCGCCGCCAAGCGATCGAGCAGATCGGCCGGCTCTACGGCAACGCCTTGAGCAAGAACGGCGGCAACCGCCAGGCCGCTCCCGTCAAGGCGATCGCCGACACGACCATCGGCCCGCTCGTCGAGACCTATCGGGGCCACGCGGAGGACAACCAGAACCGGATCCGCATCGTCCAGCTGCTCAAGGACATGCGCGATCCCCGGGCGATGCCCGCGTTGCTCGCCGCGCTCGACTTCACTCCCGACATCAACGAGGAAGGCGCGGCCGCCGCGGCCGAGGCCATCGCGCTCATCCAGCCGCCGCAGGTCGCCGCGATCCCGAAGCTCGGCGAGGCCTACGGGCGGATCAACGGCGCACGGGGCATCGACAACCGGCTGCGCATCTCCTTCATCCGCGCGCTCGCGATGATGAACGACCGCGCCGCGGTGCCGCACCTCGTCCGGATCATGGAGACCGAGAGCGAGTCGCAGACGTACATCATCAACTTCCTGGCGGCGTCCAAGATCGGAGAGTTCCGTGACCCGTCGTCGGTCGCGCCGCTCATCCTCGCGATGTTCCGCTGTCGCGTGGAGCAGAACGGCATCAACAAGCTCGACGGCGCCGCGGTCGCGTCGCTCGTGCGCATCGGCCGCCCCGCGCTGCAGCCGCTGATCGACACGCTGCAAGGGCGTAACGCCGAGGCGCTCGCGACGACGCGGCGGTGCATGGAGCAGGTGCGCCGCCGCATCCCCGACGCGCCGAACGAGCCCGAGGCCGAGGTCACGCGCCTGGCCGGTTACGCGATCGGTCAGCTCGGCTTCGCCGAGGGCATCGCTCCTCTGCGCGCCTTCCTCGCCGATCCCAAGCCGAGCACGCGTCTGGCCGCAGCCGTCTCGCTCGCGAGCATCGGCCGATCGCCCGAGCTCTTCGACGCGATCAGCCCGATCTACGTGCGCTGCCCCGCCGACGCGACCGAAGCGCAGCAGGCCCGTTGCTTCGCCGACGAGCGCATGCGCGGTCAGCTCCTGGTGGCGCTCCGTCGTCTGAACGACGCGCGCGCGATCCCGGTCTTCCAGCGCATCGCACAGGACGCCGACGAGGACATCCAGAACCGCGGGCTCGCGTTCCAGGGGCTCGTCTACCTCGGCGGCGCCGACGCCCTGCCACTGGCGCAAGCGGCCATCGCGGCCGAGGAGCGACGAGGCGACGACGCGATCATGACCGAGAGCTTCCGCGAGCTGCTCCCGATCCTCGAGCTGACGCGTTCGTGCAACACGGTCGCGTGCTGGGTGGGCAAGCTCGCCGACCGCGACGCGAAGGTCGTGCGCAAGGCCGCGCACATGCTCGTGCTCACCGCGGGCAACGAAAGCGCCGCCGCAGTGACGGGTCTCGTCGCCAACCTCGGCCACTCCAACGAGGAAGCGCGCGTCGAGATCCTCTACGCCCTCGATGCGCTCAGCCCGCGCGGCAACGCCGCTGCCGTCGCGCGGATCGACGAGCTCGAGCGCACCGAAGAAGGGCGCGCCATCTGGGAGCACACGAAGCCCAACATGCTGCAGACGCGCGCGCGTCTGGCCGCCCGTGCCGGAGGGAGCTGAAGCAGCGTGATTCGTGTCGAGGTGAAGGTCGGGCTCGACGCGGGTCGCGTGCTCGAGCTCAAGGACGACGAGGTCAAGATCGGTCGCTCGCCGACCAATCAGATCGTGGTGAGCGATCTCCACGTCTCCGGCGAGCACGCCATGATCACGGCGGCGGGCAGCGACCGTTTCCTCTTCCGCGATCTCGGCAGCACCAACGGATCGCGCGTGCGCCGCAACGGAACGCTCGTGCCCATCGACGACCCGACGCAAGAGGTCGAGATGCAGACGGGCGACGAGGTGCTCCTCGGGGACGTGGAGCAGCCCGTCGTGCTCGCGGTCACCTTCGAGGACGACCCCGACGACGCGCGCCTGCTCACGGTCAAGCCCGTCAAGGAGATCGTCGAGGGCGAGCCCAAGATCGCGGAGGACAAGGCGAGCCTCCGCGCGCTCTACGACGCGCAGAAGAAGATCGGTGCCGCCTTCGAGCTGAACGAGGTCGTGGACGCCGTGTGCGCGGCGGTGCTCGATCTGCTTCCGCGCGCCACGCACGTGACCGTCGTGCTCCGCGAGGACGACGACGATCCCTCGCGCAAGCACCCGCGCTACGTCCCCGTCGCGACGCGCGCTCGCAGCGGCACGCCCGCCGGCGAGCCCATCCCGATCGCGCGCAGCGTCTTTCGCAAGGTGGTCGCGAGCCGCTCGGCAGTGCTCGCGGCCGACGCGCGGCGCGACGTCGGCGAGACCGCGTCCATCATGGGCGCCGGCATCCTCTCGACCATCGGCGTGCCGCTCTGGAAAGGCGAAGAGATCCTCGGCGTCCTGCAGGTCGACAACCGCGCGAGCGCAGGCATCTTCCGCGAGAAGGATCTCGAGCTCATCACGTTGCTCGCCGCGTTCGCGTCGCTCGCGACGGCCAACGCGAGCCTTCACCGGCGTCTCGTCGCCGCGGAAGAGCGCCTGCGCAAGGAGAACCAGTACCTCAAGGGCCGCGAGCAGCGCCGCCGCTTCGAGCAGATCATCGGCGACTCGCCTGCGATGCGATCGGTGTTCGAGCAGCTTGCGAAGGTCGTCGACACGCGCGTCACGGTGCTCATCGAGGGCGAGACGGGCACCGGCAAGGAGCTCATCGCGAGCGCCGTGCACTACCAGTCGCGCCGGCGCGACAAGCTCTTCGTGGCGCAGAACTGCGCCGCGCTGCCCGAGAACCTGCTCGAGAGCGAGCTCTTCGGGCACAAGAAGGGCTCCTTCACGGGAGCGACCGAGGACAAGAAGGGGCTCTTCGAGCTCGCCGACGGCGGCACCCTGTTCCTCGACGAGGTCACCGAGATGCCGCTCGGCCTGCAGGCGAAGCTCCTTCGCGCGCTGCAGGAGGGCGAGGTACGGCCCGTCGGCGCCAACGTCGCGCGCAAGGTCGACGTGCGCATCGTGGCCGCGACCAACCGCGATCTCGAGGCCGAGGTGGGCGCCGGACGTTTCCGGCAAGACCTCTACTACCGGCTCAAGGTCTTCCCGCTCCGGCTCCCGCCGCTGCGCGAGCGTCGCGAGGACATCCCGCTGCTCGCCGGCCACTTCCTCACGAAGTACTCGGCCGAGTTCGCCAAGCCCGTCGGGGGCTTCTCGCAGCAGGCGATGGAGCTGCTGCAGGGGTTCCGCTGGCCCGGCAACGTGCGCGAGCTCGAGAACGAGGTGCAGCGGCTCGTCATCCAGCTCGAGTCGAACGGCTTCGTGATGCCCGAGCACCTCTCGCCGCGCATCCGCCAGGTCGAGAACCTGCTCGACCGCATCCACCCCACCAAGGGCACGCTCAAGGAGATGGTGGAGCAGGTCGAGAAGTGGATCCTTCGCGAGGCGCTGCGCGAGCACAACAACAACAAGAGCGCCACCGCCAAGACGCTCGGGATCACGCGCGAAGGACTCCACAAGAAGCTCAAGGCGTACGGCATCAGCTGATCGACCGAGCGGATGGCCGCGTCGCCGGGAGGACGAACGTCGATGAGCGATCCGCCTCCGCCGCCGAAGCGTCGTTACACCGAGGAAGAGGCGCGCGAGATCCTGCGTCGCGCGATCGATCGGCAACACGCCGACGACGACAAGACCGAGCACGACGATCTGCTCGCCGCGGCGCGCGAGGTGGGCATCGATCCGGAGCACTTCGGTCGCGCGGCCGACGAGGTCCTCGAGGAGCGCGAGCGCACCTCCGTCGCGCCTGCGGTGCACGACGAGATCGCGCAGCACCGGCGCGAGCAACGACAGGCGTTCGTGTATCGCGCCGCGCTCTACGTGGTGGTCGTCGGCGCGCTCGCCGCCCTCGACTACCTGACGGGCGGCGGCTGGTGGGTCCAGTGGGTGGCGCTCGTCGGCGGCGTGCTCCTGGCCATTCGCGCCGCGCGTCTGTTGCGCCCTGAGACCGACATCCGTCGCGAGCTCGACAAGCGCCGGCGTCGCGAGCAGAAGGAGCGCGCCCGGAAGCAACGCGAGGAGTCGCACCGGCACGCCCGACGCCACAAGGCCGAGCGTCGCGCGGCCGAACGCGAGGAGCGCAAACAGCGCAAACGAGAGCAGGCCGAGAAGGCCGGCCGGGGCGAGCGCAAGAGCCGAGCTCCGGCGCACGCGCCCGACTTCGAGCGCACGGTCGAAGAAGGCGTCCAGACCCTGCTCGCGGAGCACGCGCGCCGGGTGCGCCGAGCCGCCGAACGCGCAAGAGCAGGCGCCCGCTCCCCGGACGGAGAGAGCGTGCGGCTCGGCGGCGAGGACCGAGCGCGCGTCGACGAGGCAGAGGGCGAGGACGCCGAGGTCGAGATCGAGCGGCGTCGCGAAGCGAAACGCCAGGGCCGCTGATCAGGGACGGTAGTCGCGCTCGATGTCGAGGCCGCCGCGCGGCCGTGCCGTGCCGGTTCGTTTGCCGACCGGACGCGGCGGCGTGCTCGGTGTCCGCGTCGCCGGCGGTCGCGCCGCAGTGCCCGACGGCGCAGCCCCGCGGACGGCGAGGTCGGCTCCCGCGTCGATCCCGTGCGCCTGCGTTCTGCCGCCGATCTCTTCGAAGGCCGGCTCCGTGCGTCGCGCTTCGCCCAGCGTCGGCACGCGAGGCTCGGTGGCCAGGTCGGCACCGCTGCCGTCACGGCTCGCGGACTGAGCGAAGACCCAGACGAGCGCAGCCGCGAGCACGAGCACGGCCGTCGCACCGATCGCGATCAGCCATGTCGCGAGCGTCGAGCCGGCTCTACGCGGCACCGCCGTGGGCACGAGCTCCTGGACGTCGAGCAACGTGCGATCCTCGAGATCGCTCTCGAGCTTGAGCGTCGGACGTACCTCCTGCGGCAGCTCGTCGGGATCGATGCGCATCGTCGGCAGCGCGCTCGCGGCCGGCTCGCCTTCGGGAGGCACCGAAGCCCCGGGAACGTGAGGAAGCGGCTCCCCGATCAAGGCCGACAACGTGCTCGCGACCACCACGGCATCCGCGGGGCGATCGTCGGGACGTTTCGCGAGCAGCGAGCCGATCAGCGTCTCGAGCGCTGCGGGGATCTCGCGGCTCGGCGCCACGTCGCAGAGCGCCGGCGCAGGCGTCTTCAGGTGGTGCGCCAACATGGCCGCACGCGCGGGCTCCACGAAGGGCGGTCTTCCGGCGCAGAGCTCGAACAACGTGGCCCCGAGCGCGTAGAGATCGCTTCGTGCGTCGACCGGCTCGTGCGCGATGGCCTCGGGGCTCATGTACCCCGGCGTCCCCACGATCGTGCCCACCATCGTGAGCTTCTTCTCCGCGCGCCCGCCTTCTGCGCCGGCAGAGTCGTCGTCGCGCTGCACGATCTTCGCGATGCCGAAGTCGAGCACCTTCACGACGCGCTTGGCGCCGGCGAGCGCGACGTTGTCCGGCTTCAGATCGCGGTGCACGACTCCAGCGGCATGGGCGGCCGCGAGGGCCAAGGCCACGTCGCGCCCGATGCGCGCGGCCTCTCTCCACGGCATCGCCCCGTGCGCGCGAAGCTCCGCGGCCAGCGTGGGCCCTTCGACGAGCTCCATCGCGAGGTAGAGCAGCCCCCCACCGGCCTCGCCGAAATCGAGCAGCCGCACCACGTGCGGGCTCTCGATCCGGCTCGAAGCCTTCGCCTCGCGCTGGAAACGTGGGACCACGTCGGGCTGCCGGCTGGTCGACGGGTCGAGCACCTTCAGCGCGACCGCCCGCCCGATCGCGGTGTGCTCGGCGCCGAAGACGGTCGCCATCGCCCCCCGTCCGAGCAGGTAGAGGATCCGGTATCGACCCGCGAGCGTCTGCCCGATCAACGGATGGAATGCACGATGCCCGGCCTTCTTCGGCGTGTCGCCGTCCCGCGGGCATCGCGTGACCAATCCCTTCGGGAACGCGGTGCCACACGACGCGCACACGACCGAGGCACGCTCCACGGGCGTCGTGCCCCCCAGCTCGAGCGTGTCCATCGCACGGCGATGGTAGCGCTTACGGGCTCAGCGGCCCACGCGTTGCGCGCGAACGAGCGGCTGCGCTTCGAGCACGAGGCCGGTGTCGTCGACGGTGATCTTCATCGCGAGCAGCACAGTCGCGGCGCCTGCGCGCACGAGCACACCGAGGTCGTCGAAGGCCCACGCTCGGATGCGAGGCGACGTCGCGAGCGCCGCGCGCGCCGGCTCGAGGGCGCGATCGTCCGGAGCACCGCCCCGCATCTGGGCGCCGAGCGCCCGATCGGCCACGTTCGCGCGATCGGCGTCGGCGAACGCGATCTCGGACGCGGGCCGTCCTTCGCGAATCGCGGCCAAGATGGGCTCGACCGCAGCCCGGATGGCGCTCGGTGCCGGCGGGAGCGACACGGCCCCCGCGCCGCCGGCCACGTAGCGGAGCAGCGTCACGCGCACACCCCGCGACGGGCCCGACGTGGCGCCGCCCGCCCCGAGCCACAGCCCGAGGCTGAGCTGATCGGTGCGCCGCACGCCCGCGCCCGGCCCCGCATCCGCGCCGCCCGTGGGCGTGAGGTAGAGCTCGACCTCCAGGTAGAGCCCGAGCACCTCGGGGCGTCCTGCGCGTAGCGCGCTCGTCGTGTCCGCATCCGCGCGCAGCCGTTCCACGTCGCCCCCGGACGCCTCGATCGCGATGGGGCTCTCGGGCAACGATGCCTCGCCCCGGGCGACTGCCGCGAGCGCGACGTCGGTGACCGCGTCTGCAAACGCCGACAGCGGCGACGCCGCGTACCCATGACGGCTCGCGGACGCCGGCTCGACATCGTCGGTCGGTGAATCGTCTCGTGCGTCCGCGCCCGCGGAGGGGCCCACCCCGTCGCCGCCGCTCCCTCGCGGAGCGTCGCCGGTCTGCGGGGAGGTAGTCGATGCATTCCCACAAGATGCAAACAGCGCGACGAGCACCACGGGCGCCACCGCCGCGTGCTCCGCACGGCGCGCTCGGCTCGGCCCATGCCCGGCGTTCATCGACCGAACCTGCGGACGCGCACGAACGGCGGCCCGTCGAGGACGATCTGGCCCTGCGAGTGCTCGACGTCGATCTGGAGCCCGATCGGCCCCTGCGCATCGAGCGCGACGATGCCCATGTCGTCGAGACGGAAGCCGGTCGGCTGACCGTGACGTGCGGCCGCCTGTTGCACGCGCGCGAGCTGATCCGGACGCAGCCGCTCGCGCATCGCCCGCTGGAACAGCGGATCTCCGCCGAGCGCATCGCGGTCCGACTCGCGCAGGAGAAGCTCCTCGCCTCGCCCGAGCGCGAAGGCCGCGAGCACCTCGGCGGCGGCGCGTCCGATGCCGGCCGCGCCCGGAGGCAACGGCTCGTGCACTCGTCCCGGATCCTCGTCCACCTCGACCACCCGCAGCCCCGTGCCGCACAGCAGCAGCCCGAGCTCGAGGTTCCCCACCGCGGGACCCCCCGGCGCGGGCGGTGGCGGCACGCCCGGCGCGGGCGCCGGAGGTGTGGGCGTCGTCGCGGGGAACGAGCACTCGACCTCTGCGTAAAAGCAAAGAACGCGAAGGGCGCCCGCGGGAGGCTGGCCGTCGGCGACCTCGATCCGCGGCTGACCGTCGGGGCGGCCCACCGTCAGCGGCGAGTCGGCGGGCCATGGTTGCCCCTCCATCGCCGCGAAGACGACGCGTGCGACCGCGCGCGCGAACGGGGTCATCGCGGTGTCGGGCCACGGGTCGCCCCGGGTGCCTTGCGCGTTCGGGGCAGGCGTGGCCGCTGGGCGCGTCGCACCCGGCCGCGCCGAAGTCCGTACGTACGGCTCCGGGTCCGCGGCGAGCGTCGTGATGCCGGGTGGCGGAGGCTCGGCCCCGCTGCACGCCGTCGCGAAGACGACCCAGGCCATCGAAGCCAGCCGGCTGGGGGTCGGCATCGGGCGCCCTCTCCTCACGTGGGGAGACGGTCGGGGCGAGGGGCCGGCGGGCGGACCGATCACTTCGGGCTCGGCTTGGCGAGCGGCGTCTCGCTGCCCGGAAGGAGCACGTCGATCGCCCCGAGCAGCGCCTTGCACGCGTCGACCACGCGGTCGCGGCGCTCGGCCACCCGTTCGCGGAACTTGCGGCTCGGGCCATGATCGTCGGTGCCCTTCGCGGCATCGCTCTTGGGGTCGTCGTCCTTGTGGCCAGCCTTGAAACCGAGCTCCTTCAACAGCCGCTGCAGCTCGTCCATGCAGTTGGAGGCGGCCTTCATCGCGTCGCTGCCCTCGGGATCGAGCCCCGCCGCGAGGTCGCGCACGTTGCTGCTGGTCAGCTGCACCCGCAGAGGCGGATCGAAGATGATCGCGCGCTCCGCGATGCGCGCGCTCGGCATGGGCTTGCCGAGGTCCGCGAGCAGTGCGTCCATCTGGCGCGGCAGCCGCTCGGCGTACGCGCGCCACTCGTCGAGCTCGCGAGGAAGCGCGAAGCGGCGGAGCACCTTTCGACGCCGGAGCCGATCGGAGATCCCTTCGAGCCGGAGGCGCGCGCTCGCACGGAGCGCGAAGCCGTCAGGATCGGAGGCCACCTCTTTCGCCAGCGCGACCAGAAGGTCTCGCGCGACGGCACGCACGATGTCGAGCACCACGGGTTGCCAGGGCATGTGCGCCAGAGCGTAGCCGCTCGGCCCCGCCCGAGCGAAGAGCCTGGACGCGCGTCTCGTCTCCCGCAGCTCGGAGGACGCAGGCGAGGGGCGGGCGAGCGCGGTTTTCGACCGGCCGCCGCGCGCGAGCGACCGTCGAGCCGCTCGCCGCCGCGCGAGCGCGATCCGACTGTTAGGCTGCTCGTCGATGGAGCTTCGCGCGAAATCGCCCTCTCCGCTCGAAGACGGCGCCCGACCGGCTCCGCCTCGGAGGGCTCGGCCCGCAGGGCGTTCGGGCCCGACGGTCGTGATCGTCGACACGTTTCGTGCGCTGCTCGCGCCGCGCCGCCTCGTGCCGATCGTGCTCGTCTGCATCCCGATGGTCTACGCGCAGACGCGCTTCAGCGGAGACTCGCTCGCAGGGCCGCTCGGCGTGCTCATGTCGCTGCAGTTCGTGGTGACCGCTCCGACCGCGTGGCGCCTCCTGCGGCCGATGGACGTGGACGGGCTCGAGCGCGTCGTGCGCCTGCTCGGCTACGCGATCGTCGGGGTCGTGTCGGTCGGCGCCCTCGGCATCGTCGTGCCGCGCGTGCTCGACATGGGGCTCACCTTCCTGACGGTGCGCGGCAGCTTGCTCGTCGCGGCCGCGCTCTTTCTCGTGGGCGGATGGGGGCTCGGGCGCGACATCGATCTCGAGCAGTCGCTCCGTCGCGAGCGCGCACGCGCGGAGGAGCTCGCGCGCGAAGCCGAGCGTGCCCAGCTGCTGGCGCTGCGAAGCCACCTCGATCCTCACTTCCTCTTCAACACGCTCAACGCCATCGCCGAATGGTGCCGGCAAGACGGCGAGGTCGCGGAGCGCGCGATCCTCGAGCTCTCGGCGATGCTGCGCACGGTGCTCGAAGGGATCCGCGCTCCCGCGTGGCCGCTCGCGCGCGAGCTCGGCCTGGTCGAGAGCCTGCTCTCGCTCTACCTCATACGCGACCCGCAGATGTTCAGCGTGCGCCGCGATCTCCCGAGCCCGTTGCCGCCGACGGAGGTGCCGCCGATGGTGCTCCTCCTGCTCGCCGAGAACGCGATCAAGCACGGTCCGGCCGCAGGCAGACGCGGCGAGGTCGAGCTCTTCGTACGCGAAGAAGGCAGGGAGCTCGTGCTCGGCATCGAGAACCCCGGCGTCTACAACGGGCTTCGCGACGGCGGCGACGGCCTGCCCACCCTGCAGCGCCGCCTCGATCTCGCGTACGGCGGGCGCGCGAGCTTCGTCATCCGCGCCGCCGATGGGCGCACCCGCGCCGAGATGCGCATCCCGCTCGACAACCCGCGTCCCGAGGAGGTCGTCTGATGACGTTGCGCGTGCTCGTGGCCGACGACGAGATGCTCGCGCGCCGGCGGCTCGTCCGTCTGCTCGCCGCGCTCGAAGGCATCGAGGTGGTCGCGGAGTGCGCGAGCGGCGAGGAGGCGCTCAGCCGCATCGCGAGCGGAGGCGTCGATCTGGCGCTCTTCGACATCAACATGCCGGGGCTCAGCGGCATCGACGCCAAGGCGTTGCTCGGCGAAGGGGGCCCGCACGTCATCTTCGCCACGGCTCACCCCGAGCACGCGGTGAGCGCGTTCGACGTCGGCGCGAGCGACTACATCCTCAAGCCGATCGACGCGCAACGTCTGTCCAAGGCGATCGAGCGCGCGCGCAAGCTGCTCGTGGATCGCGCCAAGGAGGCCGACGCCGCCGAGCCCGCCGACGACGCCGGTGCGCCGGCGGCACCCATCGGTCGCCTCGCGATCCCCACGCGCAAGGGCGTCGTGCTCATCGATCCCGCGGACGTCACGCACGCGGTGCTCGAGGACGAGCTCGTCACGGTGCACACCCTCAAGGGAGCGTTCCTGACCGACTTCACCCTACAAGAGCTCGAAGGCCGACTGCCCGCGGGGCGTTTCGAGCGCGTCCATCGGCGGGCGCTCCTGAACCTCGAGCGCGTCGAGCGTCTCGAGCCCCTCGACACCGGCGGCTACGTGGCGCGCACGGTCACGGGCCTCGACGTCGAGGTCTCGCGGCAATCCGCGCGCCGCCTTCGTCGCAGGCTCGGGCTCGCACGCGGCACGGGCGACGAGTGACTCGTCCGAGATCGAGCGCACCTTCGTCCGCTCGTCCCGAGCGCCTTTCGAGCTCGGGCGCTCGGCACGAACGGTGGGACCCGTCGGATCGCGCGTTTGGGGACTCGTTGGAATAGGTGCCCAGCCCGAGGCGTATGCTGACTCGGGCGTGTTGCATGCGGAGGGACCGATGAGCGCAACCCACGAGAAGGCTCCGAGGCTCGTACCGCCGATCCCCCACCGCGCGCCTCGTCCGTTGACGCTGGTGCTGAGCGCGCTCGTCCCGCTCGCGCTCCTCGTCGTGCCCGTGTGGGTCCACGCCGACGGCGGCACCCTGGACACGTGGGGCAGCGCGCTCGGCATCGTGCTCGCCGCCACGGTCGTAGTGTGGATCGGCGCCGGCGTCGCGTGGGCGGTCGACCGCGTGGACGGCGTGCGCTCGAACGAGAGCAAGCGGCGACGCTCGGTGGTCCTCGGGGCCTCCGTCGCGGCGCTCCTCACGGTGATCCTCTCGGCCACCGTCGGCTCGGCCCTCGGAGTCTCGAGCAGCGGCTTCTCCTCGACGGTCACCGAAGGGCTGCTGTTCGGCACGTTGCTCGGGGGCAGCATGTCCATCTGGCTCGCGCCGCTCGTCGCGATCCCCGCCTCGGCGCTCGGCACCGTGCTCGTGGCGCGGAGCGCGGGGGTGCGCGACACCGCGATGCTCGTGCTGCTCGCATGGATCGGCGGCGTGTCGCTGATCGGCGCGACGGCCGACCCGGTCCTGCCGCGTCTCTGGGCGATCGGCGTCGTCGCCGTGTCGGCAGCCGTGTGCCTCGGAGCCGCGGTGGCGAGCCTTCACCGACTCTTCTGGGCGATCCGCCTCGTCTGCACGCCGCACCGCTTCTGGCGTCTCGAGGTCACCGACGCCCACCCGGACCAGCTGCCCGATCTGCCGCGCCTCTCGTCGAGCGAGCACGCGGTCGTGCTGATGCTCCGCGACGACTCCGCTGGCGGCCCGTTCCGCGGTGCCGACGCGTTCCACGCCGTCGCCGTCCTGCCGCGCAGCGCCGCGACCTGGGTGCTCACGACCCTCGCGCGCGCCACGGTCGCGCTGTCGCTCGGCTGCACGACCGTCGCGCTCGCGCTCACCTCGCTCTAGGCCGAGCTCG
>JADZFZ010000031.1 GCA_020854145.1 Deltaproteobacteria bacterium
CATCAGTAGAACTGGTCGAAGGAGACCCAGAACCCGACGGGCAGCCGGTTGCGCACGCACTCGCCGTCCGATCCGCGCTCGCAGGCGTCCTGGCGCGAGAGCGGCACGGCGAGGTCGAGGGCCAGCACGCCCGGCTGCACGCCGCCGTAGTCGAAGTGGATCCGCAGTCCGCCTCCCGCATCGAACGCGAGCGGCCCCTCCAGCGAACGGTCGCCGCGGTCGCCGAAGATCAGCCCGGCGCCTCCGAACGCCGCGAGCTGGATCGCACGGACCCATGCGAGGTGCGCGACGTTCCACGCGAGCCCGCCCGCGAGCGTGAAGCGGTACTCGGCCACCGCGTAGAGCGAGGCGTCCCCGAGCAGCTCGCCCGCTTCGTACCCGCGCAGCCCGCGACGCCCCGACAGCCCGGCGAGCTCCGTCCCGCCGCCGTCGCCGAGGGTCGCGGCTCCGCCCCCGACGAGCAACAGCACGTGCCGCCATCCGATCGGCGTCACGCGCGAAGCACGCACGCTGGCGAACGCGAGCGGCCGACGGTCGCCGTCGTCGTCGAACGCGAGCGCACCCCGAACGCTGCCGAGCACGCTCCATCCCTCGCGCATGTCGAAGAAGTAGCGACGGGTGTCCCAGCCCAGGAACACGCCGGCCCCCGCGATCCACGACGACTCCGACGAGGCCGAGTACTCGCCGAACGTGCGCGCGCCATCGACCGAGATCCCGAAGAGCCCTTGCATGCGGTTGAGGTCCGCCGTCGACCCGAAGAACCAGGTGTGCCGTGCCGCCACCGTCGCCGCCGCGCTTCCCAGCGTGCCCGTGATCCCGATGCTGCGGCCGAGCTCGTAGCGGCGACGAAGGACGACGTCGAGCAGCAGATCGAACCCGAGGTCACCCGGGGAGAGCGCGATCTGGAACGACTGGAACACGGGCGGGCGCCACGGCCACGACGTCGCGTCGTCGTAGCGCGGGTGACTGCGCGCCGCCTCGGGATCCTGCGCGAGACGACCCCGCGGATCGATCGTGACGTCCTCGAGCTCCGCCCCCGACTCGACCGTGACGACGCCACGCGCGCCGCGGCCCGTCCATCGACCCGTCGTCGTGCGGCCGTCGGCATCCTCGACCGCGACCTCGACCGGCTCGACCACGTCGCGATCGCCGTCGCGCAGCACCTCGATCGTGTGGCGCCAGCGGCCAGCTCCGATGGGCTCGCTGCGCAGCGCACCGAGCCGGTAGTTGAGGCTGGGGACGCGCCGCACGACCTCGCGCAACGCGGCCACCGCGTCGTCTCCGCCGGCCGCGCGCACGATGTGCTCCATCGACCCGCGGCCCGTCGCGAGCCTGCGCGCAGCGCGACCGAACGCGCGCTCGGGCAACACGTCGCGCAGACGCTCGAGCACGTAGCGACCGGGAGGAGCGCCGTCGCGCGCGCGGTCGGGGTCGTCGCGGAACGGATCGCGCACGCCCGCCGATCCGAAGTAGACGTCCGGGAACTGGACCTGCGGCGCGTAGAGCAGCTGGTCGATCGTCGGATGGAACGACGCGAAGCCGACGAGGTCCTCCACGCTCTGCGCGCGCGCGGACCGACGCGCGTAGTCGAGGTCGACGAGCGCCGCCGCCCGCACCTCGGCGGAGATGCCGCGCGACGCGGGCGGATCGAGCCGCGCGGCCAGCGCGTCGGTGGCCCAACGCATCACCGCTTGCCGCACCGCGCGCGCGTGGAACTCGCGCAGCTGCTCGAGCGGGAACACGTCGAACGCGGCGTCGGACACGAGCACGAGCCCCGGCGCCGCCGTCACGAGCTCCGCGCGCATCGGCACCTCCACCATCACGGGTCCGCGCGCGTGACCCGTCGGCACCTCGAGCACCTCGAGCGTCGTCAGCGCGTCGTCCGCGGCCGACAGCGTCAGCCCCGCGTGATCGATCCCGAACGGATCGGGCAGCTCCGAGGGCGAGAGCGCGGTCGATCCGGTCAGCTCTCCGAGCGGCGGGACCGGCGGGCGCTCGTCCGGTCGGCTCACGCCCACCCAGGTCGCACCCCGCGGGCTCCGCCGCACGACCGGCTCGCGCATCGCGACGAACGGCACGAACGGAGCCGACGCGACGACGCGATGGACGCCGACGCCGCCGGGGCCGATCACCGTCCATCCATCGAACGTGCTCAGCGCAACGGAGTGCGTCGTGTACGCGAGCGGCTCGCGAGCGCCCGGCGCACGCAGCACGACCGGGTACCACGGCGCCGCGAGGACGACGACGTCGCTCTGCGCGCGCGCGAGCCGACCGTAACGGTTCGGCAGCCGCAGCTCGAATCCCACCTCGATCTCGACGCGTCGCTCCGAGCCCGCGGCAGGCAGATCGACCACGACGTCGCGCCCGGCCTGCGCCCGCGTGGCGGGCGACGCCACCCATCGGTGGGGCGCGGCGCGGCCGTCCAGGCGCACCTCCGAGACCTGGGTGCCGCCGAGGTCGACCTCGCTCGGCCATACCCAGCGGAACGAGATCTCGTCGACCGTCGGCGCGGCCGCCAGACGATCCGCGAACACCCACAACGCGATGCGCCGCTCGTCCGCACCGAGGCGCACGCGCGCGCGAACGACACCACGAACGCTGCTGCCGTCCCGCGACAGCGCGGCCGCTACGCGGTGGCTCTCCACCTCCGCCGCGCGCGCGCGCAGCGGAGCGGCGAACGGCGTCGCGAAACACGCCGTGCACGCGAGCGCGATGCCCCACGACGCGGCTGCGGAGCGGCTCTGGCCGTTGCTCTTCACGGACGCCGATGCTAGGAGAAACAGCGAGCCCGATGGAGAATCTCCATGTCGACCTCGCCTTCACGGCCGCCGCCATCGGGGCCGGCATCGCGAGCGTCGGGGTTCTGCGAGCGGTGGAGAAGCACGCCATCGAACGAGCGCGCCGGCGGACGAAGGACATCCTCGCCCGTGCCCATCTCGAGGGCGCGTCGTCCGGTGGGACGATGCACGAAACAGCAAAAGCCACAACGGTCCCGGCAGGCGAGGCCCCCGGCGACGCAGCTTCGAGCACCGTCGTAGAAGCATCCTCCTCCTGACCCGATCCGCGCGTCGCGCGTTCGGGATGATCCTTGGCTATCGGCAGCTCGTTGGACGCCTTTCGCGGCGCCGCGCTGTCGGCGATGCCGAGAGCGTGCGCCGATCCCGTCCGGATCGGCGACCGGTCTCGGCGAGCCACGGTAGCGACGTGCGCGCGGGTCCAACCAGCACAGCTCGGCCGTCGTACGACGTCTTCGACCGTCCGTCGGTGGCTCCGAGCAGGTACAGAGGTTCACGACGATGGCACGACTATTCGGTTATATGGGCAACTTCAGCGAGCGACTGCGCCACGCGCTCTACCAGGAGCGCGAGGTGCTGGCCGTCTCGGAGTCGTCACGTCCGGACGCGTGGGGGATCGGCTTCTATCAAGGCGGCGAGGTCCTCCACAAGAAGCGTCCCTTCGCAGGTCCCGAGCGCGTCGACTGGCTCGCGGTCACGTCGGGCCTGCGCGCCGACTGTCTGGTCGGGCACGTGCGTCACGCGACCATCGGCGATCTTCGCGCAGACAACACTCAGCCGTTCCGTTTCCGGTCGTGGTTGTTCGCGCACTCGGGCACCGTCTCTCGCTTCGAAGCCGTGCGCCCGCGTCTGCTGGAGGGGCTGCCCGACTTCCTCCGACGCTCGGTCCGCGGCGACACGGACAGCGAGCTCATCTTCTACGCCATCCTGTCGTTCCTCCACGACGCGGGACAGCTCGACAACCCCGATGTCGCGCCCGAAGCGATCACCGATGCGCTGCGCGCGACGGTCGCCCAGGTCGATCGCCTCGTCGCCGAGTTCCGCGGCGAGCGCAGCTCCCTCGACTGCATCCTCACGAACGGACGCACGATCATGGCGCTCCATCGCGGCGGACCGCCGATGCGATGGGCGGAGCGCAAGGGCATCATGCAGGTCGATCCCGCCGCGAAGGACGCGAAGAACCTCGACCTCGACGCCGTTCGCTACGTGCTCGTGGTGGGCGGCGCGACGAAACCCTCGATTGGCTACTCGGACCTGCCCGACGGCTCCGCCATCGCAATCACCCGCGATCTCGAGGTGCGGACGTTCTCCATCACGTAGTCTGTCGCACGTGGGGTCCCGCTGCGCATCGCTGCCCGTGCTCGTCCTGCTCGCGTCGGCGGCGTGCGGGCCGGCAGCATCCCGACGCAGCGAGCCGCCGTTCCCGTCGGCCGCTCTCGACCCGCCACCTTACGTCCCACCGCCGCCGGCCTCCGCGACGCCCGGCGCACCGAGCGACCGCGCCATCGCCGGCGAGCCTTCGACGGTCGCGATGCCGGGGCCGCGCACGATCGTGCAGGAGCGTCTGGCGTGGTTCGCGCGCTCGCTCGCGCGCGAGGAGCTCGACGCGCTTCGGCGCGGGTTCGCCAGCCAGGTCGTGCTCATCGGCAGGCGGCGCGTCGTCGGCCGCGACGAGGCCATCGAGCACGTGCGCCGCGGAGCCGCGGAGCTGCGACAGCTCGGCGTCGACGTGAGCGCGTTCTTCGACGTCGCGCGCGGCTCTTCGCAGCGCGCGCGCGACTACTTCGGCGGCACCGTCCCGCAGCCCATGCCGGAAGGCCTGAGACCCGACGACCACATCGCGTTCGCGCCCGTGCGCACCGACGCCATCGTGGCGCCCACCTTCCCCGGCGTCGTCGCGGGCCTCGGCAACCTCACGCTCGTCCTGGCGATGCGCTTCGAGGGCGACGACGTCCGCATCGTCGGCGTAGCGCCTTAGGGCAGGAGGGGGTTGGGTCCCAACCCCCTCCCCCCGCGCGAGTGAATCGCGCGGGGCCCCCCACCCCGAGGAGCGCCGAGCCGAGACGGCTCGCGCCTCGCTCCGCTCGGGACCTCGTCCCCATCCGCTCCTCACACCGTGAATCGCGCGGGGCCCCCCACCCCGAGG
>JADZFZ010000032.1 GCA_020854145.1 Deltaproteobacteria bacterium
AGGTCAAGGGCATCGTGCCGCGCGAGGTGGTGCGCGTCCTGACCCCGGCGCTCGTGCTCGACGAGGCCTCGCTCGACGCGCGCGCCAACTCGTGGCTGCTCGGGATCGCGGTGGGCGACGGCGGGGCCGCCGGGCTCGCAGCGTACGACCTGTCCACCGGCGAGCTCTGCGGGGGTGCGCTCGACGACGCGGCCGGCGCGCTCGCGGTCGCGGTGCGCTTCGACCCGCGCGAGGTCCTGCTGGCCGAGGGCGCCGCGTCGTCGCTCGAGGAGCCGATCCGCACGGCGGTGCCGCGATGCGCGGTGCGGACGATGGAGGCGCCGGCCACCTCGGCGTCCGGGCTGCTCGACGAGGTGCTCGGTGCGGCCGAGTCGCGGCGCGCGCGATCGGACCTCGGTGCGTTCGGGACGTCGGCGGCCGCGCTGGTGCTCGCGTACGCGCGTGCCGCGCAGCCGAACGCGCCCATCGTCGTGTCGCGCATCGGGCCGCTGCCCGGCGGCGACACGTTGCTGCTGGATCCCAACGCGCAGACGCACCTCGAGCTGCTGCGGAGCGCGTCGGGCGATCGCGAAGGATCGCTGCTCTGGCTGCTCGACGAGACGAAGACGTCGATGGGCGCGCGTCTGTTGCGTCGGTGGGTGCTGTTCCCGCTCGCGTCGGTCGGTCCGATGCGACGGCGCCACGACGCGGTCGATGCGCTCGTGCGCGACCCGGTGCGTCTGTCGGATGTGCGACGCGCGCTCGCGAAGGTGGGCGACATCGAGCGGCTCGTCGGGCGCGCGGTGGCGGGAGTCGCGACGCCGCGCGATCTCGGCGGGCTGCGCGACGCGCTGCTCGCGTTGCCCGACGTGGTGACGTCGGCGACGCCGGCCACGCGCGGAGACGATGGGCTCTCGACCTACGTCTCGCTCGAGGACACGTGCGCGGACGTCGCGTCGTGGCTCGCGTCGCGCCTCGTCGACTCGCCCCCGATGGTGGCGTCGGGCGGCGGCATCTTCCGGGAAGCCGTGGACCCGCGCCTCGACGAGCTCCGCAACCTCTCGACGAACGCGAAGGACGTGCTGCTCGAGCTCGAGGAGCGCGAGCGCAAGCGGACCGGCATCGCGACCATGAAGGTCCGGTACAACAAGGTCTTCGGCTACTACATCGAGCTCTCGAAGACGCAGGTCCCGAAGGCGCCGGCCGACTGGCGTCGCAAGCAGACCGTGGCGGGCGGCGAGCGTTTCACGACCGCCGAGCTCGAGGCGTTGCAGGGCAAGATCCTCAACGCCGACGAGCGCGCCAAGGCGCTCGAGCAGGACCTGTTCGCGGAGATGCGCGCGCGCGTCGCGAGCGAAGCGCGTCGCGTCGTCGCCGCGGGGAGCGCCATCGCGCAGCTCGACGTGATCGCGACGTTCGCCGAGCTCGCGCTGAAGAACGACTACGTGCGGCCCGAGGTCGACGACGGGCTCGTGGTGGAGCTCGTCGACGCGCGACACCCGGTGGTGGAGAAGCTCGCGGCCGCGGGGCGCTTCGTGCCGAACGACACGCGTCTCGACGTGGACGCCGAGCGGCTCTTGATCGTCACCGGCCCCAACATGGCGGGCCAGAGCACGATCATGCGGCAGGTCGCGCTCGCGGTCGTGATGGCGCAGGCCGGGTCGTTCGTCGCGGCCAAACGCGCGCACATCGGAATCGTCGACAAGGTCTTCACGCGCGTCGGAGCGAGCGACGATCTGTCGCGCGGGCAGAGCACCTTCATGGTCGAGATGAGCGAGACCGCGAGCATCCTGCGCGGCGCGACGCGACGCTCGCTCGTCGTCATGGACGAGATCGGCCGCGGCACGAGCACCTACGACGGTCTCGCGATCGCCTGGGCCGTGGCCGAGCACCTGCACGACGTCGTCGGGGCGCGCACGCTCTTCGCGACCCACTACCACGAGCTCTGCGATCTCGCGGCGACGCACGCGCACGTCGCGAACTACAACGTCGCGGCGAAGGAGCGCGACGGTCAGGTCGTGCTCCTCCACCGATTGGTACCCGGCGGCACCAACCGCAGCTACGGCGTCGCCGTCGCGCGCCTCGCGGGCGTACCCGAGGTGGTCCTCGCACGCGCGCGCGCCATCCTCGAGGACCTCGAGCGCGGCGCCGCGTTGCCCGGCGGCACGTCGTCGTCGCTCCGTGCGAAGACGGCAGCCGGCCGCCCGCAGCTCGACCTCTTCGTGCCCGCCGCGACCGTGCAGAAGAGCGCGGTCGAGGAGACGTTGCGCAACCTCGCGGTGGAGCGCCTGACCCCCCTCGACGCGCTCGTCGCGCTCGCGAAGCTCAAGGGCATGCTGCCCTGAGCTGGCGCCTCGACCGTCAGGGTCGGCGGCAGATGCCTTCGAGACAGCGGTCGCGTCCGCCGCAGTCGCCGTCGCCGCGGCAGCGCGGGAAGCACACCGGCGTGCGCGGGTCGCCCATGCTGTGACAGACGTGGGAGGCGGGGCAGTCGGCGCCCGCCAGCGCCGGATCGCACGAGCGCAGGCACTGCGAGTACTCGCGCGGATCGCCGACGCACACGGTGCCTTCGGGGCACAACGTGCTTCGGGTGCCGCCGTCGTGACCGAAGGGTGCGGCGCCACACTGGGCGAGCGCGCACCAGCGCACGCCGAACGTCGTGGCGCAGCCTCCGAGTCCATACGGCGAGTAGCAGTCGGCGGCGGTGTCGCAGGGCTCGGCGACGTTGGGCTCGGTCACGTCGTTGAAGACGCCGATCGTGCACCCTCCCGATGCGGCCCCGCGGAGGCTGATGCACGCGTAGCCGGGGCCACAGTCGGGGTCTCCTCCGCCGGCGCCGAGGATCTGCGAAGGCTCGGTCTCGTCGCCGAGCGTGCACGCGCGAAGGCACGCACCGTCGGCGTGCACGTAGTAGGGCAGGCACGTCGAACCGGGCTCGCAGCCACGTCCGTCGAGCGTGCAAGCGAGCCGCGTGCAGTACCCGCCACCGGGCCAACCGAGCAGACACGTGCCGAGAAGCCCGCAATCACGATCGCGGGTGCAGGGATCGCCCGGGCGGGCGTCGGGATCGAACGGCAGGCTCGTGCAGGTCCCGGTCGATGGGTCGCACGTCGCGCTCGACGACGCGTCGTAGGTCGTCTCGCCGTCGGAGTGGAGGCCGTCGCCGTCGGCATCGGTCCACGTCGCGCGGCACTGCGCGTCGCTCGTGCAGCCCGAGACGCAGACTTCGCGCGCGAGGTCGCACCGATACCCATCGCGGCAGCCGGAGCGGGTCGTCGCCCATCCAGTGCTCGTGAGGTCGCACCGCTGGAGGCACGCGGTGAGCGGGCCCATCGTGGGATCGACCCCGAGCAGGTGGCACTGCGCGCACGATGGGCATCCGTCGTCGCTGCCGAGCTCGCACGCGCCGAGCGACGCGAAGCCCATGTCGCCGAGGCAGTAGCCGCCCGCGTCGCGGATCTCGTCCCAGGTGACGCCGTCGACGGTGACGGTCTCGCGCACCTCGGGCGAGCAGAATGCGCCAGGCGTGTCCGGCAACGCGGCGGGTGGATCGCTGCGGCACTCGGCCGAAGTCGTGCACACGTCACCCACGGCGCACTCGCCGACGCAGCGGCCCGACTCGCAGATCATCCCGGGCGCGCACGCGCGATCACACGCACCGCAGCTTCCCTCGTCGGTCGTGACGTCGACGCAACGTGCCGCAGGGGTCGACTCCCCGCAGAGGGTACGGTCGCTCGGGCACAAGCAGACGCCGGCCACGCAGTCGAACGTCGCGGGGCAGGGCGAACCGCACGCACCGCAGTCGAGCACGCTCGTCGTGATGTCCACGCACGTGCCGCGCGCCCCGTCGGACGGGCATACCACGCGACCCGCGGCGCACGTGCACGTGCCCGCGACACACGTGGCGCCCGCGGGGCACCGTTGCCCGCACGCACCGCAGTGGTCGGCGTCGCTCGTCGGGTCGACGCAGGACTCGACGCCGGACGCGCTCGCGCACACCCGTTGCCCGGCGGCGCAGCGGCACGTGCCCGACGTGCACGAGACGCCTTC
>JADZFZ010000033.1 GCA_020854145.1 Deltaproteobacteria bacterium
CCCGCGGGAGGGTCCGCCTCGGACGATGGCTCCGCGAGCTCCGGACCGCTTCCTCCGCCCGCCGCGTCGCCCGGTGCGTCGGGCGTACCTGCCGACGAGGGCTCGGACGCAGCGCCGTCCGGGCCGCTGCCCGCGCACGAGGCGTCCGCGCCGCAACCGAGCTCGTCGGCCGGGCTCTCGCGATTCTCGATCTGAATGGATCGCGTCGCCTCGCGCTCGGTCCGCGCGTGATCGACCTCCGCGGCCGGGTCGAGGCAATCGCAGCTCGGCGTCGTCGCCCGCGAGATGTTGCTCTCTCGCTGCTCGAGCTCGCCGATCCGCTCCTCGGCGGCCGCCTGTCGGGCCGTGACGTCGTCGAGCTGCGCTTGCGTCCGCGCGAGCTCCTCCGGATCGCCGTCGGGTCGCGCGTCGAGCTCGCTCGTGCGCCGCTCGAGCTCGGTGCGCTCCGCGTCGAGCCTCGAGACCTCGCCTTCGAGGTGCTCGCGCTCGGCGCGCGTCGTCTCGAGGTCGCGTGCGTTCGTCTCGCGGTTCTCGGCGATCTCCGCCGCGCGTTGCTCGGTCAGCGTCCGCCCCTCCTCCTCGAGCGCGGAGAGCCGCATCTCCGATTCGGTCACCGCATTCTCCGCGCGCCGCTGCTCGTAGTCCGCCGCCGCCGACTCGTCGTCGCTCTGCGCGGTGCGCTGGTACTCCTCGGCGTCGCGCAGATCCGAGCGCCGCTGCTCGAGCGTCGCTTCCTCCGCGCGCCGCTCCTGCCAGTTGCGATCGATCGCGACCTCGGAGTAGCTGCGCGTGCCGTCGTAGGTGTTGCCGTTGCGTGAGTCCTCGCGGAAGCGCTCGAGCTCGGCGCGATCCTCGTCGGTGAACCGCGCGACGCCCGTCGTCGTGCGCTCGGCGCAGCCCCCGCCGTCGCGCGGGCAGTCGCTGATCGAGTTGACGCCGATCTGCTCTCCGCGCTCGTTGTACACGGGGCCGCCGGAGTCGCCCGAGCCGATGCCGCCGCTGCCGTCCACGCGCCCGTCGCCGGTGCGTACGTCCTCGATCGGGCCCGTGCGCAGCGTGCCGTCCGGGCGTCCGTCCGGCTCGCGACCCGTCAGGCCGTAGCCGTAGGACGTCAACGTGTCGCCATCGCGCACGTCACCCTCGCCGGTCGGCGCCACCGTCGAAGGCGTGCCGACGTCGCGGTCCGCGCGCACGAAGGCGACGTCGCTCGACGGCAGCGCGTTGACGTCGTCCTGCGACGTGAAGGGCGATCCGCCGCCCGCGTATCGCACCTCGCGCACGGTGGTCTCGTTGCCGTCGCGATCGCGGATCACCGACTCACCGGGCGTCACCGTGGGGTTGCCAGCAGAGTCCATCACGCAGTGTCGAGCGGTCGCGTAGATGCCGTCGCCCATGCTGCTCGCGGTGCACGAGCCGCTGCTCGTCTCGAGCATCACGGGTCGCGTCTCGCCTGGCGGCGCGGGGACGCCGTCGAGGTTGCCCGACGCCGAGCCCACGTCGCCGTAGTCCATGCGCAGCGAGCCGGTGCACGCGAGCTGCGAGACCACCAGCAGCAGCATCGCGCGCCGCACGACGTCGCGGAGCGTCGTGGGGATCACGGCGACCTCCGTTGGCACTCGTCGGCGGCCGTGCAATCGGCGGCGCAGCGTCGGGCCCACCCGAGGCACGCGGGATCGCGGTCGCCGGCGCGGCACGACATGAGCGCGTTTGCGCAGCTGCGCGTGCTCGCGCGCAGGTGCTCGGCGCACGCGGTGGCGCTCCCGTACGTCTCGACGTCGTGCGGCGTCGCCGTCACGTCGCGTCGCACCGCGAACACCCAACGCGACGCATCGTGGATGCGCGTGAGCGAGTCCTCCTCGATCCCGCGCCGCGACATCGTGAACTGTCCGCGTCGCGCCAGGAGCGCCTCGGCCACCAGCGCGACGTCGTCCTTCGTCTGCGACCGCATCGCATACCGGAGCTCGCCGCGCGGCGATCCGCTCTCGGACAACGCGCCGATGGTCACGCCCGACTCACCGAGCCGGACGTCCCAGGTCGCGATGCCGAGCTCCGCGCGCGTACGCGGTCCCGCCTCGATCAGGAATCCCACGCGCGCTTCGGGCGCCGTGTCGCTGATGCACGCGCACGCGAGCGCGACCATCGAGACGCCGAGCCAGCTTCGGATGGGCGCCCCGCGTCGCCGCGTCGCGGCTCTGCTGCGCGAGTGGTCTCGTGTTCCCATGCGGCTCGATTCAGCACGCACCGTTCCCACGCGACCGAACCCCCCCTCGAGCTATCGGATCGCGTGGAGAATCACGAGGATCGTGGGCCTTCGGTCGGGACGCTCGCGGCGCGCGTCCGTCAGCCCTGTCACGTCGGTGGCGACACTCCGGGAGCCGAGACCCCACGCGTGAGGCGACACTCGAACATCAGTAGAACCGGGGCATCGGAGCGCCCGTGGGGTTGGGCGCCGCGGGGAGCGGTGCCGGCGCGAGCGGCGTGATCGGGTGGTAAGGCGACGGCTCCACCGGCGGAGGCGGCGGGCTCGGCGGCCGCGCCATGGGAGGCGCGGTCATCGTGTTGCCGGGGTGCTTTCGTCGTGCCCAGGCGCCGACGATCGGCAGCTCGTACCACTCGCCTTCGTAGGCGCGGATGCACGCGATGATCTCGAAGACCACGTACGGGATCACGAGCGCGAGGCCCAGCAGCCCGCACGTCAGGAACGTGAGCAGGAAGTAGAGGCCGGTGAACGCGAGCGACTGCAGCGCGTGAAAGGCTACGAAATCGGACTCTTTCTTCTTCAGCAGGTAGAGGACCAGCGGGCCGATGAAGCCGCCTTCGATGAACGTCAGCCCGTGTGCCACGAGCGCGAGCGTCCGATCCTCCGACGTGACGGTCGGCGCCGCTGCGATCGGCTGCGGCGGCGTTGCCGGCGCGGGGCTCGGCCCGGGGTTCGAAAAAGGGCTGGTCGAGGCGCTCGGCGGCGCGGGAGGTGGGGTTTCGGGCGCCGATGGCGACGAGGGCTGCTCCATGCGTGGCTCCTTGTGAACGCTCCTTTCTACGGCACGAGGGCGCCGGGTATTTCGGGCACGCACGAGGGGCGGCTGGCTCGGATGCGGAATGGGCCTAGATCGGCGGCATGTGGTTTCGCCTCCATCCCGTCGGTCTCGAGTACGCAGGGCGCTCGCGCAGCCGGATCGTGAACGAGCGCGTGATCCGCGCCTCGCCCGAGCGCGTGTTCGACCTCCTGGTCGACGACACGGCCTTCTCGCGGTGGCTCGAGGACTTCGTGGCCGTGCGATGGACGAGCGATCCGCCCCACGGCAACGGCTCGACGCGCGACGTCGAGCTGCGGATGTTGACCGCGCGCGAGCAGTTCCTCGCGTGGGACCGCGGCGCGCGTCTGACGTTCCACATGACCGCGTTGACCCTGCCCCTCGCGCGCCGCTTGATGGAGGACATCCGGCTCGAGCCCACGGGCGACGGGGCGACCCGCGTGATCTGGACGGTCCACTACGACCCGCGGACGTGGGTGCGGCCCATCCATCCGCTGGTGCGCTTCGTCTTCGGGCGCCTCTTCCGCAAGTCGCTCGGCAACCTCGGTCGGTTGGCGGAGGAGTCGTCCCCGGTCACGCGCTCGCGAGAGGAGCAGCAGACCGCTCCGGTCTCGCAGGTGGAGCCGACTGGCTGACCGCTCCGCGTCGCGCGCTATGCTGACCGGCGGTGGGACAGCGTGGCGTCTCGCTCCGGTTGCTCGTGTGGCTGAGCGTCTCGATGCTCGGGCACGGCGCGCTGTACCTCGCGTCACAGGTCATCCCGAGCCCTTCGGTGCTCGCGCAGAGCCGGCGCACGTGGCTCGAGATCGACGTGCGCGTGGATGCGGCGGGCGAAGAGACCGACGAAGGCGCGCGGCGTGCCGCCTCGTCCGGATCGCGCGCCACGGGCTCCCGGGGCGCACCGCCCATCGCCATCGCGGGGGGCGGTCTGCCGGGTCAGAACGTGGACGGCGTTCGCGCCGGCTCGGGCGGGGACGGCCAGTCCATCGGGCCCGTCGTGCTGCTCGTCGAGCGAGGCGACGCGATCACGGTGCAGGAATCCCCGCAGAACAGTCCCGACGTCTCGCAGCTCGGACGCATTCGCACCGACGACGACCGTGCGTCGATCGCGGATCGTCGCGCCACGCCCAACCCCGGCGAGTCGCCGTTCCTCGCTTCGGGGCGCGGAGCCATCCCGGAGCGAAGGCCCCTCGCCGACCTCGCTCCCGGCCGGGGCATCGCGATGGATCGTCCGTCGGGCGCCGAAGGCGCCGCCGGCCGTGGGGACGGGACGTCGATCGGCGCGGCGCTCCGCGGGGGCGCGGGCGGCGGTGGTCCCGCGGCGACGGCGTCGACGGGCGCGATGGCCGTCCCACATCCGGGCCCCCGCGCGACGGGGAGCACGTCGCAGCCGGCGCAGCAAGGCGACGACGTACGGACGGCACGCGGCGGTCCCGCGGACTCGGTTGCCGCGCTCGGTGGCGAACGCGCCGTGCCGCGACCGGGCCTTGCAGCCGGCGAGGGCACGAGGGCGTCCGTCGCAGCTCCCGTCGCTTGGGGCCGACCGTCGATCCCGCAGGCTTCCGCGTCGACCGCGGCGAGCGCGAGCGATGCGCGCGTTCGCGACGACGTGGACGCGGAGAATCTCGCGGCGAGCCTCGTCGAGGGCGACGTGACCGCATCGCGGCAACGCGCGCGACGACGCGGCGACGGGGTCGGTGGCGACGGCGGTGGAGGTCCCGCGGGAGCGGGCGGAGCGCGTGGCGCGGGCGGTCGGTCGCACCCCTACGGACCGGGTCGTGGCGGATGGCTTTCCCTCGACACGAGCGACGATCGCTATCGACCCTTCCACACGCGCGTCAAACGCCGCGTGCAGCGCGCATTCCGCTATCCGTACGCGCGTGCCGTGGCGATGGACCAGGGATTGACCGTGCTCGCGGTCGTGCTCGACCCGGGCGGAGGCGTCTCGCGCGTCCAGGTTCGACGTTCGAGCGGGTTCGACGACCTCGACGCGGCCTGGGTTGCAGCCGTGCGTCGCGCAGGCCCATTCGGTCCGCCGCCCGAGGGGCATTCGGGACGCATCACGATGGCCCTCGAGTCGTCCAACCCGATGGTCCACTGAAGGGGTGACGAGATCACCGCTCGTGCCGAGCTCGTCGGAGCACGCAGTCGCGCCCCTCGACTTCGCGCGGAGCGAGCGGTTGGGCTCGTCTCGTCGTGCATCGACGCCGGGCGCAGGCGCCACCGATGACGGCGCGCATCCTGATCGGCACGAGCGGCTACGCGTACGCGGATTGGGTAGGACCCGTCTACCCGCGCGGCACGCGCCCCGACGAGTACCTGCGTGTCTATTCCAAGCTCTTCTCCACGTGCGAGCTGAACTTCAGCCACTACGTGATCCCGACCGCGAAGACGCTCTCCACCATGGTCGAGCGCACCGAGGGGCGAATGCAGTTCGCCGTGAAGGTGCATCGATCCATCACCCACGAGCGGCCGGCGGATCTCGCGGTCGCGGTCCACGACGTTCGCGAGCCGCTCGAGCCGCTTCGCGAGGCCGGCGTGCTCGCGGCCGTGCTCCTACAATTCCCCCAATCGTTCCATCGCGAGCGAGACAATCGCGTCTATCTCGGAGCGCTGGTGGAGCTCTTCCGACCGGACCCGCTGGTCGTGGAGCTCCGGCACCGATCGTGGGAGCACCCTCGCGTCTTCGAGCAGATGCGCGAGAACGACGTCGCGCTCTGCGCGCTCGACGTTCCCGACCTTCCGGGCCTCTTCCGGCCGCCCGCCGTCGTCACGAGCAGCCTCGGCTACGTGCGATTCCACGGACGCAATGCCGCCGATTGGTACTCGGGCGAGTCACCGCACGCCCGTTACGAGCACAGCTACTCGAAGGAAGAGCTCGTTCCGTGGATCGGCAGGCTGCGGACCATGGCGAGCCAGGTCGACACGCTGCTCGTCTATTTCAACAATCACCCGCGTGGGCACGCCGTCGAGAGCGCGAAGCTCCTCGAGGCCATGCTCGCGGAGGGATGAGGGCCGAGGCTACCCGGTCCTGCAGACGGAGCTGTCTGCAGACAGATTTGCCTGCAGACAGAGTTGTCTGCAGACAGATTTGCCTGTAGACTGGCGCGATGTTCCGCAGCAGCCGGCCGGTGACCGAGGACGGCTTCTTCGATCGGGAGAAGGCGCTGGCCCGGATCGCGTCGCTCGTCTCGCGACTCTCGGCCGGATCGCCGGAGTGGCTGGCCATCATCGGTCCGCGGAAGGTGGGCAAGACGAGCTTGCTCCTCGAGGCCGAACGCAGGCTCGCACGCGAGGATCTCGCCTTCGTCGTCTTCGACGTCTCCGACTCGATGGCCGTGTCGCTCGAGGCCTTCCGGTCGCTCGCGGTACGCGTGGTCGACGCCGTGCTGGGCGCGGAGCTCGGGGTCGCGTTGTCGCGCACGATCGATCGCCCTGCCGAGTATCGCGCGGCGCTGCTGCGCTCGTCGCGATTCCTGAAGCTCCCCACGGAGCTTCGTTCCACGTTGATCGAGCTGCCGGACCGGGCGCTCGACGAAGGCTTCGTCCGCGACGCGATCGACGTCCCCGAGGCGCTCGCGAGGCACGAGGGAAAGCGGCTCGTCGTCGCGATCGACGAGTTCCAGGAGCTGGCGGCCCTCGGCAGCCGCTCGGGCGCGCTCGACCCATTGCCGCTCATGCGGAGTCGCTGGCAGCGGCACGCGCACGTCGCCTACGTCATCAGCGGCTCCGCGCGCACGACGCTGACCGAGCTGGTCACCTCGGCGCGATCCCCGTTCTTCCAGCATTTCGCTCTCATGGAGCTCGACGTCTTCTCCACGGAGGACGCGCTCGGGTTGCTGGCGGACGGGGCGCCCGAGGATCGGCCGATCCCGGAGGACGTCGCGCGTCGCGCCGTCGAGGTCCTCGGTGGTCACCCGTTCTACCTGCAGCTGCTCGGCGAAGCGCTGACCGAGCAGCCGCCTCCCTACGACGAGCGGTCGCTCAAGGAGGCGCTCCAGACGACGCTCTTCTCGCGGACCGGGAGATTGTCGCTCTACTTCCAGAACGAGCACCAACGATTGGTCGGTCGATCGACGGGGCTCTCGGCCACGCTCGACGCCCTCGCGTCGGGGCCGCGCCGGATGACGGAGGTGGCGAAAGCCATCGGCGGATCGACCGGTACCGCGCACCAGTACCTGTCCCGGTTGGGGGACGCGGTTCGCGTCCTCGACGATGGTCGATACGCGCTGGAGGACGCGGCATTCGCGGCATGGCTCCGCTGGCGAGCGCCGGGCGGAACGGTGGTGCCGATGCGCGCGCTGGGCGACGAGGCCGAAGCGTCCGTGGCCGAGCTCTTGTCGAGGATGGGCTTCGATCTCGTGTACCAGAGCCGCGGCTCGCGCGGCGCGTTCGACCTCCTCGCCACGCGCGGCGCCGACCAGCTCGGGGTGCAGGTGAAGCGAAGCCGACTGCCGCTGCGATTCTC
>JADZFZ010000034.1 GCA_020854145.1 Deltaproteobacteria bacterium
TGAGCCTGCTCGTGGACGAGCGCGATGGCGTCGGAGTTGAGGACCTCGCGGTCGCAGCCAGCGTGCTTGAGGCGGTGCGCGATGTACTCGGCGGTGTCGCCCGCGGTCGCATCACCGAGAGAGATGCGCGTGTGGATCCTGGACCAGAGCGAGCGATTCTTGGCGAGCGGCAGGCGCTGTCTGATCTCGGGCAATCCGACGAGCACCATCGAGAGCAGGGCCTTCGAGTCCCATTCGTAGTTGGCGAGGATGTGAAGGTGATCGAGGACGTCCTGGTGGAGCAGGTGGGCCTCGTCGATGAGGAGCACGGGATGCACGTTGTCGCGGCCGAGCTCGGCGATGTGCGTGCTTATCGCGTAGAAGACCGCGGCTGCGGTGGCCTTGGGAGACAGGCCGAGCGCGAGGCAGACATGGCGGTAGAAGTCACGGCGACCGAGCGTGACGTTGTGGCAATAGGTGAGGCGGAAGCCGGCCTCTGGAAGCCGACTTCTGAGCGCGCGGAGGACGCACGTCTTTCCGACACCGGGCTCACCCGCGAGGACGGCGTGGCCGCGGTCGCGACAGGTTTCGACGAGGCGCTCGATCGCGGCGGTGCGAGAGGCGGGGACCCAGAGGTCGGCGTCGGAGATCTCTTTGGTGAAGGGCGCTTCGCGCAGGCCCCAATGCGAGAGCCATCGACTCATCGCGCACCTCCATCGCGGCCGACGAGCGCGTCGAGTAGCGCACCTGGCGGGTCGAAGGAGACGTCGAGACCGCGGCGCGGCCGATTGGCAAAGGGACCCTGCTTCTTGCGGCGAGCGTTCTCCTGCGCATCGACGCGACCGAGCAGGTAGCGCTGCCCCTCGTGCTCGATCCAGGGGTCGGCGCTCGGGTCGAGCAGCGTGCGCCCGACGTGGACGACGCGGCCCGAGAGGAAGCCGGCGCGGGTCTCGAAGGTCGTGCCACCGATCTCGAGCGTTCCGTCGCGACGGACACGCCGCCTGCCATGCACGGTGAGCGCTGCGCCGAGCGCGACGTCGTCGACCTTCTCTTCGTAGCGAGGCGCGGTCTCGTAGACCTCGGCGGGCCCCTTGCCCATGAGCGAGGCGTGCGGGGCGCGGTGATAGTGCTTGGCGAGGAATGCGAGCAGTCGCACTTGGACGTCGTGCAGGCTCGCGGGCGTGCCGAGGTGATCGAGGCAGCCTTCGCGCAGCGTGCGCCAGAATCGCTCCATCTTGCCGCGTGCCTGCGGGTCGTGCGGGGTGGCGTGCAAGAGGCCGATAGACAGGCGCGAGCAGACCGTCGCGAGCACTTCACCCGTGTAGGTCGAGCCATTGTCGAGATAGAGCGCCTCGGGACGACGACCGGTACCTCGCATCGCCTTGACGAGCAGAGACAGCATCTCGACCTCGCGCTCGGTCGTGGTCGCGGCGATCGCAACGATGTAGCGGCTGTGGTCGTCGAGGATCGCGTGGATGCGCAGAGGCACCGTGCGTCCGCCGATCTTCATCGCGGGACCGTGGCAGACGTCGGCGTGCCAGAGGGCATCGACGCGGTCAGCCTGCCAGCGCAGGCGCACGCGCCCGTCGGCGACGCGCAGCGTGACCTTGTCCAGGCCCTGGGATCGGAACAGGCGATTGATGGTCGAGAGGCTCACTGCGCCCTTGGCCAGGCGGCCGTCGAGCTCGAGCGTCCGCAGAATGAGGGCGGTGCTCGTGCTCGGGTGCTCGCGGCGGACTGCGCACAACAGATCGCGCTGTGCGTCGGTCAGCTCGCGTGCGTGCCCCACGTCGGAGCGCCGCTTCGGGGTGAGCCCAGCAAGGCCGCGCTTCTTGAAGCGGTAATACCAGCGCTCGATCGTCGCCTCCGAGTAGAAGCGCGTCGCGCTCGCGCCCGGCGGCAGGTGCTTGTGACGAGCCAGCATGCGAATCGCGTCGGCGAGCTCTCCGTGTGAGCTGAAGGCGCGCGTCAGCAGCGGGCCAATCACCTGGGCGCGAAAGATCGCGACTCCTTCGGGCGTGTCCTTGGGCGCGAGCTTCGCGCCCTCCTTCGTGAGCAGATCCATCCGGTCTCCTTCGCCGCGCGCGATGTGCGCGACACGGAGGGATTCATCGAACGGCTCGGCCTCGACGCGGAGGTGCCGGCTCTGGTGGACACGATAGGGGCGGTGCGCGGGCTCTCATCGACGTCACTCAGCGTGGCCGGCAGAACGCCGCTCCGTGGAATGCGTCCGCGGGCACAGCGCCCGTCGCGAGGGGCGCGTGCGACGCGACGAAGGCCGCGACACGCGCCGCGCTCTCGCGGATCGTCGCCCGGTCGGGGAGCTCGATCCCGAAGAGGCCCAGAGCGCAGCGTGTCCAGCGGTAGAGAGAAGCCCAGCGCGTCGCGGAAGAGGCGCCGACCGTCTTGGCCGTGCTCGTCCGCTGACGCACCGTGGCCGCCTTCACGCGCTCATAGGCCCACCAAGCCAGAGCGGCAGCGATCGCCGGCAGTGAGTAGCGGTGAGCCCGCGCCACCCCGCGGGGCACGACTACGACGATCGCCTCGCAGGCGCGGCATGCGTAGCGACGGCCGGTCACCTCGGTCAGCACGGGCGGCTCGCCCGGCGCCACCGGGCCCTCGATCGTGCGAACGCGCAAGCCGTGCCCCACCAGCACCAGAGACCCGCCGGCTGGGCGGCTCCCCGCCTCGCACGCGGGGCACTGTGCAGGCCGGACCGAGGCGCACGACGGCAGCGACTCCGTCCAGGACTTGACGCCGATCTCGGAATGGACGATTCGTAGGGAGCTTCGCAACACCAAGGTCCTGCGGAGCGCCGGCGGGGAACGGTGCGCCAACACCGCCCGCCACCTCTTCGCGCCGACCCCGTGTCGGTGCTTTCGCTCCGGGCCGCGTCGCTACGACGGTCCGGAGCACCCACGCGAGAAACCGGCAA
>JADZFZ010000035.1 GCA_020854145.1 Deltaproteobacteria bacterium
GCTGCGCGCCCATGAGCTGGCGGCCGTTGATGAAGAACGCGGGCGTGCCGCGCGCGCCGAGGCGCGCCGCGAGCTGCATGTCCTGCTGGATGCGCGCCTGGTGCGTGTGGTTGTCGAGCGCCTGGCGAACGCGGTTGGCGTCGAGCCCGAGCTGCGTGGCGTAGCGCTCGAGGTCGGGGCGCGTGAGCGCACGCTGGTTTTCGAACAGAAGGTCGTGCGCGCGCCAGAAGCCGTCGGCGCCGCGCTGCGCCATCGCCTCTTGCGCGAGCTCCGCCGCGGGCATGGCGTTGTCGTGGAACGGAAGCGGGTTGTGCTTGAAGACGATGCGAACCCGGTTGCCGTACTCCTGCTGGATGCGGCGGAGCGTGGGCCCGACGCGCGAGCAGAACGGGCACTGGAACTCGCTGAACTCGACGATCGTCACGAGCGCGTCCGCCGGGCCCTTGGCGGCGCTGTCGCCGACGGGCACTCGGTAGATGTCTTCCTGCGTGTCGCCGCCCGCGCGCTCGGCGCCGGGCGCCGCGGCACCCGTGCCGTCGCCTTCGTCGCCCGCCCCTTCGGGCGAGACCTCGGCGGTGGGCTCGGACGCGCCGCCCTTGCCTTTGCCGACGTAGAAGCCGAGGACGATGCCCCCGGCGAACGCGATGAGGATCGACACCAATGCCGATCCCTTCGTGATGCCTACCGAAACCTTGTTGCTCATTTTGCTGATCTCCCAGGAATCGGCGCACCGCCCCGTGGCGGCACACCTTCGCGATCGCGCACCGGCGCGATCACGACAACTCGGGGCTCGGCTCGCGAGCCCATCGCCTCACCCCGCGCGTGGCGCGCGAGGCGGGGCAGCTCGATGCCTTCGTCCAGCGGACGCGCGGACGCTCACCACCCGAACGTCGGTCCGCGACCCGAGCGCGGAGCGTGTCGCCTCGTGGTCGCGTCCTCGAGCCGAGGACGCGCGTACACGGAGGCGATCGCGCCGCGGTGACTCGCCACGACGTGCGACGGCGGCTCAGGCCCGCGCGCGAGCGCGCGGAGGACGATCGACTGCGCTGCGGACACCCTCGGGGCCGCGGCGCTCTTCGCTCGTCGTGAACGTCGCGCGGCTCCACCCGGCGGGCGCGATGTCCCATCCCGAGGCAGTCTGCGCGCGCGGCGTTCGTGCAACCTCGAAGCGGACCGATGCCGGCGGGGGCGCCGCCGGAAGGCAGCGCGCCGGATCGGACCCGACGCACATCAGCACCGCCTTGTTCGGCGTTCGCTCTTCTCCGGCGGCCGCGAGCGCGGGCGCCGACGGCTCGACCACGGACGCCGAGAGCGCCCACGCCGCGAACGCTTCCGCGGCGAGCTGCGCTTCGATCGCGTCGAGCGATGCGTCCTCCGCGACCGACGCCGCGAAGGGCGCGATCGACATGGTGCGCGTGCCGATCGAGCAGACGTCGTCCGACGCCGAGGCGCTCGCAGCACCCCCCAGCACGACCATCGACAACACTGCACCCAACCAGCGCACGGGCTCGCGCACCTCTATCAGACGCCTCTCGCACCGGCAACCGCGGCGCCCCGCCGACCATTCCCACCGCCGAGCGCGCCCGAGGGAGCCGAAAGCCGGCCCTGGCGTAGGTTGGGCCGTGACCCGAGCGGACCCTCTGGTGACCGAGCCCTTCGTCTGCATGGACTGCGCGAGCCGTCAGCCGGACCCCGGCGAGTGCCGGCGTTGCGGCAGTGGGCCGATGCTCGACGCGCGCGACCCCGAGGTCCGCAACACGCTGCTCGGCGACGACGAACGCCGCGCGCGCAAGCGCGAGGGCCTCGTCATCGGAGCCTCGGTGCTCGCCGCCATCCCGATCGTGGTCGGCCTCGAGCTCGCGCTCCCCCTCTTCGAAGCGCTGCTGCGCGTCGGCGGGTGCTTCGGCGAGCTCATCGCCAGCGGCGCCCTCGCGGTCGTGCTCTGGCAGGTCGGCCGGCGCGTCTGGCCGTTCCGGCACCGATTCGCGTTCCTGCGCTCCGGGTGAATCGCCCGCGAGCGACCCTCACGGGCCGCGGAGCATCTCGGCGAGCAGCTCGACGGCCTCGTCGGGCCGCACCCAGCGCGCGGGCTCCTTGCGAAACCACGTTCGCTGCCGTTTCGCGTAGTCGCGCGTCGAGCGCACGATGGCGGCTCGCGTGGCGTCGAGCGCGACGCCGTCGAGCACGTGCGCGACGACCTCCGCGTAGCCGACCGCGGCGAAGGGGCGGAGGCTTCGCGGGTAGCGCGCGAGCAACGCCGTGACCTCCGCCACCAAGCCCGCTGCCAGCATGTGATCGACGCGCGCCGCGATGCGCGCATCGAGCGCCTCTTTGCCCGGGTCCACGACGACCCAGCGCGCGTCGTGTCGCGGCGGTGCCTCCCGATGCTCGCGCCGCAGCACCGAAGCAGGCTTGCCGCTCAGCCGTAGGATCTCGAGCGCGCGCACGACGCGCCGTGCGTCGCCCGGGGACACGGTCGCCGCCGTCTCCGCGTCGAGCGTCGCGAGCCGCGCGTGCACGGCCGGCGCACCGAGCCGCTCGACCTCCGCCTCGAGCTCGGCGCGCATCGCCGGATCCGCCGGAGGCACGTCGATGAGCCCGCGCACGAGCGCCCGCATCCACAGGCCCGTGCCGCCTACGACGAGCGGCGTCGCTCCTCGCGCACGGATCGCGGCGATGGCCTCGTCCGCGACGCGCACGAAGGCGGCCGCGTCGAAGGCGACGTCGGGCTCGACGACATCGATCGCGTGGTGAGGCAGCCGCGCACGCTCGTCGGCCGTGGGCTTCGCGGTCCCGATGTCGAAGCCCCGATACACCTGCTGCGAGTCGGCCGACACCACCTCGAGGCCCGCGACACGCTCGGCCAGCGCGAGCGCGACAGCCGACTTGCCGCTGGCCGTCGGTCCACCGAGGAGCACGAGCGGACCCCTCGACGCAGCTCGGGGCAGGCCCTCGGCGATCCGCGTCTCGCGCACCGCCGTCTCCTTCAACCGCGACGGCCGATCCGCCGTTCGAGCTCGGCCCAAGGCGTCGTGAGCACGACCGGACGTCCGTGCGGGCAGTGACCGCCGAAGTCGACGTCGTCGAGCGCCACGAGCAGCGCGCGGCACTCCTCCGGCGAGAGCACGTCGCCCGCACGCACCGAGCCGTGGCACGCCATCGTCGCGAGCACGAGGTCCACCGCGTCGGCGA
>JADZFZ010000036.1 GCA_020854145.1 Deltaproteobacteria bacterium
CCGCACATCCCTCCCGCGGCGACGCAGCCCGCGCCGCCGAGACCGCACGCCCACGTCAACCAGCCGCTCCCGCACGCGATCGCCGCGCCGCCGCACGCTGCTCCCGCCCCCAGGCATCGGAACCCCGCACCCGCCGCAGACCACCCGCAGCTCGCGTAGTAGGTCGTGCCGTCCGCGGGCAACGCCTGACCGAGCTCGTGGTGCGCGACGACCATCCACGCCGAGGCTTCCTCGTCGTTGGTCAACGTGTTCTCAAGGACCTGGCCTTGCGCAGTGAAGCGGAGCAGCGCGCGCACCGGAACGATCGTCTCGACGTCGATCACGCGCTCGCCGGTCGTGCGGTTCGTGCGCGGCGACGCCTGCACCTCGCCGAGCGTGCGGTTGGTCGCATCGACGCCGACGACGCGCGTGCGTTGCCCGAGGCTGTACACCTGCCACGCGACCACGCCCATCGTCGCCGTCGCGTCGGCGCTCGCGGGGATGAGGAGCGCAACCTCGCGCGACGTGTTGCCGCGACCCCCACCGCCGCCGCTCCCGTTCGCAGCGCATCCCGCGAGCAGCGCGAGCGACGCGACGCTCACGCACGCGCGTTCGATCCAACGAAGCCGCGTCACCGCCGAGCGACGCGCAGAACCCACTGCCGACGATCGAGCTCCATCCATCATGTGACCACCTCGGTGGCCATCTCCACCACGCACCGTGCCACGCGACGATCACGGAGCGTCTCGATTTCCAGGCAATCCACGCGCACTTCGTTCGGAGCGCGACGTGCGCTCCTTGTGGCTCTCGAGTCGACAGCGCGCGCTGCGCCGCTGCGCGAACGTGCATTCGCGCGTCGGTACGCGGCCTGCTCTCGCAGTCGACACGATGTCTCGCGTGCTCCCCGTCGTGCTGCTCCTCGTCGCGCCGAGCGCGTG
The DNA here is from genome assembly GCA_020854145.1 of Deltaproteobacteria bacterium. Taxonomy (GTDB): domain Bacteria; phylum Myxococcota_A; class Polyangia; order Polyangiales; family JADZFZ01; genus JADZFZ01. The sequence continues at coordinate 918 of JADZFZ010000036.1, forward strand.
CGCGCTGTCGACCGAGGCCGAGCCCGGCACGCTCGCGGTCGAGGACACCGCCGGCGTCGCGCGCGAGGCGATCACCGGCGGCTGGGACGACGACGGAGATCCGGATGTCGTCGCGCTCATGAACGGCTCCGCGCTCACGTGCACGGGCACCTTGATCGCGCACGACCTGGTGCTGACCGCGGCCCACTGCGTGGACGGGCTGCCGGTCGACTCCGTGATCTCCGGGCCCGATCCTGCGTTCCCCGCGCAACGCTCGTCGGTGTCGACGGTCACACCGCACCCGACTTTCGACCGCGCGACGGGGCAACACGACATCGCCGTCGTGCGCATCTCGCCCGGCATCGAAGCACCGCTCCGGCCTCTGCTCTTCGCTCCTCTCTACCCGGGCGACGTCGGGGCGCCCGTACGCTTCGTCGGCTACGGGCTGTCGGGCGACGGTCGACCGCTCCGCAAGCGCCTGGGCGTGAGCGCCATCGCGTCGATCGCGGAGCAGACGTTCGACATCCAAGGCGACTCGCAGCCATGCCGTGGCGACTCCGGCGGGCCGACGTTGCTGCGTATCGAAGGCGTCGAGGTGCTCGCAGGCGTTCACTCCTCGGGACCGGGCGACTGCGCCGGGTACGCGACCGAGACGCGGGTCGACGCGAACGCCGCGTTCCTGGGTCATTTCGTCGGCTCGACCGAGTACGCGCTCGGCGGACCGGGCGGCGATCTCAACAGTCAGTGCAGCGCTGCCGCGGTCGGACGGCGGCCGCGCGGCGCGGCGAGCCTGCTGATGGTCGTCGCAGCGCTCGCGCTCGCGGGGCTTCGCACGCGTCGTCGCGCCGACGAAGGTCTCCGTCGCGCGGGCAGCCGAGCACGGCACGGCCCACGGTCAGCGCTCCGCGCGAGTCAGGCGCTCGCGGCAGCGGCCATCGCGGCTCTCGCATCCGCTGCGGGGTGCGCAGAATGGGACGTCGGCAAGCGGAGCGCGTCGGGCGGCGGCGCGATCACGATGCGCGACCCGCCGCCCGATCCCGGCGTCGCTCCGCCGAGGGATCCCGACGCCACGACGCGCGATGCGGGACGCCCCGCGACACCCGCACCTGCGCCCGGGCCTGCGCCGACACCCGCGACGCCGCCGCCGTCGCCCACTCCGTCTCATGGAGCCTGCGCGCCGGCGACGATCGGCTGCCTCGAGACCTGCGCCGATCAGACGTGCGCGGACGGGTGCTTCGCCGCGGATCCGACGTGCGTCGAGTGCCTGGGCGCCGCGTTCGACGCGTGTGTCGCGCGCAACGGATGCGGCCCCGCGCTCGACGCGCTCGACGCGTGCATCTTCGAGAGCGGCTGCCCCGACGAGTCCTGCGTCTCGAGCGGGTGCGCCGCGGAGCTCGCCAGCGCGCAGGCGTGCCTCCCGCCGGGTGCGTGCGCGGAGGACGAAGCCGCCTGCCTTCCGTGACGGCCACGAAGCGGCGCGCCGGACGAGGGTCGCGCTACCATCGCGTCCGTGCCGGACTCGATGCTCCGAAGCGGGGATGCGCCATCGCGGATCGGGCGCGGCGTGCTCGTCCTCGCGACGGTCCTCGCGCTCGCGACGGGCCTCGGCGTCGCAGGCCGGACCGGGCACGCACAGCCGAGCGCGACGGCCGGCGACGCGTCGGACACGGAATCGCGCGAAGAGGCCCGGCGCATCGCAGAGCGGGCGTACGAGAGGTACGAAGCCAACGATCACGGCGCGGCGCTGGCGCTCTTCCGCACTGCCCATCGGCTCTACCCGAACGCGAGGTTGCTCGTCGGCATCGGCAACTGCCTCGCCGAGCTGAACCGACCGGTGCAGGCCATCGACGCGCTCGAGGCCGCGCTCGAGCACCCGGTGGCGCCGCTCGATGCACGCTTGCGTGCCGAGACCGTCTCGCTCCTCGAGGAGCAGCGGCGGCTCGTCGGCCTGGTCGAGCTGCACGTCGAGCCCGCGGACGCGTTGGTCCTCGTCGACGGCGAGCCCATCGACGCGCGCCCGCGCCGCACGCGCTCCGCCGTCACCTTCCGCATGCGGGTGCGCGCCGGCGTCCATCGCGTGGAAGCGCGCTCGGCAGGCCACGTGCCCGTGCGTCGCGACGTGACGATCGAAGGCGGATCGGCCCTCACGGAGGTCACGCTGCGGCTGCCGCGTGACCCATCGAGCGTCGGTCCGACACGCGACGTCCGCTCGCAGCGCGAAGACGGCGAGTCGAGCACGTCGCCGTGGCCGTGGATCGCCGTCGGCGCCGGAGCCGTGCTCGTCGCCACCGTCGTCGTGCTCGTCGCCGTGAGCGCATCGTCGGGCACTCCCGACGGCAACCCCGGCTCTCTGGGTTACGTCGTCGAGGTCCTTCGCCACGATCGGTGAGCGCGTTCAATCGCGCAGACCGTTCCGGGACGTCACCGTCGGAGGCGTTCGACCCGGCGAGCTCGCGCGTCCGACGGGCTCGGCGTGCGGTCCGTGCCGCCGAAGCGCACCCGTTCGATCGCATGCTCGTCGCTCGGACCGAGGTCGGCGGCATGACGACGGTGTCGAAGGATCCGGTGCTCGCCACCTCGGAGTGGCCGTCGTATGGAGGTGACCACGCGAGCGGGCCGACGCTCCGGGCGAGGAGGCACGATGACGAGCGAGCGGATGGCGCGATGGCAGACGCGGCAAGGGATTCTCCAGGCGATCCTCCGGGCGCACGGCGCGATCGATCACGACTTCCGCGTCGACCTGGGGCTCGGGCGCTTCTGGTGGCAGGACCCGCGCACCGGGCAGCCCTCGGTCGTCGCCAAGACACGCGTGCTCTGCAGCTGGGCGCGCTCGAACGGCTCGTTGCTCGCGGCTTGGGAGAACCGCTCGTTGCCCGAGAGCGCTGCCGTGCGACCCGTTCCGGGCGTCGAGCCGCGGCTGTCCGGCCTGAGCGAGAACGAAGCGTGGGACCACGCGCTCGCCATCGCAGACGGCGCGAAGGCCGAGTTCGTCTATCGCGCTCCCAACGCGCAGATGCTCATCTTCCTGGGCCTCTGGCAGGTCGCGAGCGCAGGCCCGGAGGAGGCGCCGTTCGAGCCCGGCCCGCCGTGGCAGCACACGCGCGCCGTGCTCGACGCGCTCGCGGGGATGACCGACGGCGAACAGCTGCGCGTCCTCGCGCGCAACTACGGCCAATCGTGGGTAGAGGACCACGTACGCAAGGGAACGCGCTGGCAGAAGCAGCTGCAGGCGCTGGGCGAACGGCTCGTGATCCTCTCGACGATCCGGGACGACGCAGCGGTGCGAGACGGCATCGACGCGCTCCGCGCCGAGGTGGCGCGCCTCGAGAGCTGACACGATCCCGCCGGCGCGCGAAGCTGCTCTTCGGCGGCAAGCTCGACACGTGGGAGCAGCAGAACGGCGCCGTCCCCGCAGACCTCCCGTGCGTCGCGTACCCGCTCGCGCCGAAGACCGACACGTTCGTGCAGGACGTGCAGCGCGCGCGCGGCCCACCTCGTTCCAGTCCGGCCGCGCCTCTGGCTCAGGCGTCCCGAGCCGAGGAGGCCGTACCGTGCTGCAGCATGGCTTCGGGCTCCCCCCGGTGTGGCGAGGTCGTGTCCGTTTCCAGTTCTCGATCGCGTCGAAGGTCGGATCGAAGTCCGGCGACGCGCTCGACCGAGAGCGCGCGTCAGCGGGTCACGCTCGCGGATCCGATCGTGGCGTAGAAGCGCAGGTCTCCGTCGAGCATCAGCGTCTCGCCCCGCGCGCGCGCCTCGGCGGCTGCGCGCTCGACGCGCTCCATGCCGAGGGCGTACTCGTCGTCGCTCAGCATCGTGAGCTGCGACGCGGCCGATCGCTTCGTGTGTCCCTCGGCGACGGCTTGCTCGAGGGACATCCGGAGCGCGAGGTGCTGCACGAGCACCGTGCGGCAGGTGGCGAAGCCCGCCTCGTCCATCCATTCGCGGATCTGCGCGGCGGAAGGGCACCGCGCGCGATCGAGCGCGAGCGTGCTCTCGAAGTAGTCGTACACCCACCAGCGGTCTTCACCGCTGTGTGGATCGAGCGCCACGATCACCGCGGAGCCGCCGCTCCGCACCACGCGCCGCGCCTCGCGCACGAACGCACGCTTGTCGTCGAAGTGGTGGATGGCATTGACGCAGAGGACGCGGTCGAAGCGGGCGTCGGGCCACGGGAGCGACTCCGCCCGCCCGTGCACGAGCTCCGCCTCGGGCAATCGCGCGCGCGCGGCGGCGAGCATCTCGCGCGACGCGTCGATCCCGGTGACGCGGGCGCCCGTTGCGGACAGGCGCTCCAGCCAATGGCCCGTCCCGCACCCGACCTCGAGCACCTCGAGCCCCTGCCCGCCCACGAGCTCGCAGAGCCGCGCCTCGAGCTGCGAGAAGATCTCTCCGCGGTACCGCTCGTCGTAGGTTCGGGCGACCGAGTCGTAATCGACGCGACGCATGGGATGGGCAATCGCCTTAGCGGGTGCGAACGAACGAGTCGATCGGTCCGTGCACCTCGGGTGTCCCGTGGACACACGCCCACATGGCGGGAGGCGAACCGTCCTCTGACGGGCATCCGAGATCGACGACGGCGTGCCCCGAACGAGCGCGGACGCGGCGGGAGCGACCCAGGTGGTAGCGTTGCGCGGTGACGACGTGCAGAGGCATCGTCGCCGCCTTCGCGGCCGCGATTGCAGGGCTGCTGCTCGGAGCAGCGGCCATCGCGCACGCGTGTGACCCTGCGGGACGCATCGATCTCTTCGGCCTCGCCGACGCGGCGCCGCTCGTGGTCGTGGGGACCACCGACGATCGACGTCACGTCAGCGTGCTCCACGTTCTCAAGGGAGCGCGCCCGGCGCGAGGACTGCGGCTCGTCCTTCCCGGCGGCAACTGTGCTCCCGCGATCGAGGCCGGCCGACCGTACGTGCTCTTTCTGCGGCCGAACGGCTCGATGGTGGGAGCGTTCGAGAGCGCTCACCCGCTGCACGGCGCAGCGACGGCGGCGGCGACCTCACGCGCGGAGATCGTGATCGCGTTACGCAGCTGGCTCGGGCAGCGCGATCGGAACCGCCGTCGCCGACTGCTGATCGAGCTCGTCACTCGCGTCGGGCCGGCCGCGCGCGAGGCTGCGCGCACGTTGTCGACCGCGCGAGCCTGGGCACACGTCGCGGGCCACTCGCTCGGCGACCCGACCGCCGAGGAATGCGCGCGTCTGCGTACCGCGCGCGGCTTGCCCGACACCACGTGGCCGGATCGCGCCGCCACGCTCGAGCGCCAGCTCGAGGCCTGCACCGCACCTCGTGCGGACGCTGGGAGCCCGCACCGGACCGATCGATGACGCCCCAAGAGCAGCTTGCCGTGCTGATGACCATTCTCGTGCCCGCCGTGGCCGAGCTGCTCGTCTACACGAACTGGCCTCAGGCGCTCGCAGCGTTCGTGGTCCTGCCTGTGCCGGGACGACGGGTTGCGCTCGGCGAGGGCTTGCAGCGCGCGATGCGTCGTGGGCTCGATCCGCGTGTCGGATATCGCGATCGAGCTGCTGCGCCGCTCGACGTCAGACGGCTTCCCTGGCCCGACGCCTGGAGCGACGAGCACATGGTGGTGACGCCGCAACCGCACGCCGCACGTGCGCTGGTGTCGATGCGGTATCGGCGCTTGAACAGCAAGCTGGCCGTAGCTTCGATTCGCGCCCGCATCGAGGAGCGCGAAATCGTCTTCGATGCGCGTTTCCTGCCGTCCGGAGCGTTCTGCGGGGCGATCTGGGCATGCCTGCTCCTCGTGCTGGGCGTGGCGCTCGAACGACAGACCCTCCTGTGGGCATCGGCGGGCGTCCTCACCGTCGTCGCGGCTGCGACCTGGCAGACTCGCGCGCCGGTTGCACGAGCGTGCGCGAGAGCACTCGATCGAATTGCAGCCCACATCGCGGCGGCGGAGCTCGACGAGCGGCCGACTCGGCACGGACCCTAGAGCCACCAGCTCTCCGGCAGACGGGACCACTCGACTTGCAGGCGCCGAATCAGAGCCGCGCGTCGTGTCTGCCGCGTGCGAGCGCGTTCATCGAGTCGACGGTGATCCGCGTGGGGGTGTCGGTGCTCGCGAGGAGCGCGTCCTCGATCACCTGCTCGAACAGCTGCCGAAGCCGCCATCCGCCACAGTCGCTCGCTGCCGCAGCTCGCGCGGCGAGACGGACCGCCTCGGGATCGATCTCGAGCATTCGGCCGGCACGTTCGACGAGGCGTCGCACACGAGCCAGCAGCCCACCCTCGCGAACGAGCATCTCGTGGGCTTCGTCCTCCGACGGCGGAGCCATCCACAGGACTCGGTCGAAGCGCGCGAGGAA
>JADZFZ010000037.1 GCA_020854145.1 Deltaproteobacteria bacterium
ATGCCGGCGCCACGACCCCGCCGACTGCCCGCGACGCAGGACCGGCACGCCCGCCGGCCGCACGCGATGCGGGACCCGCGCGCCCGCCGGCCGCACGCGACGCGGGACCACCCACGCCGCGCGACGCCGGGCCGCCTCCCGCGCGCGACACCGGTCCGGCCGAAGAGCCGTGGTGGACGCCCGGCTGACTGGCACCGCTTCGGGCTGGCGCCCCCTCGCCACGAGCACGCCGCAGGGGCGCCATCGTGCGCGCCGACGTCAGCCCATCGAAAGCGTGAAACCATCGGCGACGAGACCAGCGAGCAACGCCTCGGGCTCGATCACCTCGTAGGCCGCCCGCGCGCCGGACACCGGCAACGCCGTTCCGCGCACGAGCGCGTCCACGACGTACGCGCAAGGCAGCGCGGCCATCCGTTGCCCACCGGACGCGCTCGAGATCGCCGCCCAGACGCGCGTTCCGTCCTGGCGCCAGAGCTCGGCCATGGTGACGCCGCCGGAGCAGCCGATCCCGCGACCGAGGGCGCCCAGGCGCGTGGCCCATCGCGCGGTGCGGTCGCTCCAACGCGAGCCCAGCACGGCGAGCATCGCGAATCCGGCGGTCGCGACCCGCATCTCGAAGCCGACCTTCACCGAGAGCGCCGAGGCACCGAGCACGGCGGGCAAGACGTCGAGGTCGGCGGTCTCGAAGTTGTAGACGCGACGTCTACCAAAAGGTGGAGGCAGCTCCACCACCTCACCGTCGCGGAACCCGAGCACGGTTCCCTGCGGCGTCTCGATCGGGCGTCCCAGCAGCGACACCGCCGAGCGCACCGCCGCCTCGCCTTTGGGGTTGTCGTTGCCGATGAACAACGTCATGCGAGCGCGAGCGGCGGGACCGTGCTCGGTGCGCAGGCCGAAGGCTAGCGCGCCCGAGACGGCAGGTAGGCTCGAGCACCCGAACGCCGCCACGCGCCCCCGGTCGGCGAATCGCGAGCCGAGCGCGCGCACCTGCCGCACGAACGCGCGATCGTCTGCGATGTCCGCGTAGTGGCAACCCGCGTCGGCGCACGCTTCGACGAGCGTCGTGCCGAGCGCCGAGAACGGCCCGGCGCAGGACGCCACGACCTGCGCGTCGCGTACGAGCGCGCGGCAAGCATCGGCGTCCGTGACGTCCGCCTCCATGGCGCGGCATCGATCGCCGAGCGCTCGCGCTTGCCGCTCGGCTTGGTCGCGGCGACGTCCGGCGATGACCAACCGGTGCCCGCGACGCGCGAGGTCTTCCGCGACCAGCCGTCCGAAGACGCCGTAACCGCCGACGACGATCACCTCGCCGTCGGTCATGAGCGACGGTTCACGGGTGCGTCCTCGATGCGCCGCGCTTCGCGCGCTTCGCGTCGCACGTCACGCGTCAACGCGAGGGTCCAGGCACAGAAGGCGACGATCGTGATCGGAGCCGAGCCCTGCAGCAGCCACGGCGACGGCACGAGCGCGGAGACCGCGAGCAGCATGCCGCCCGCGAAGGTCAGATACGCCGTAGCCTTGGTCGCCGTGCTCGCGCGCGCACCGAGCGCCGAGGTCAGCAACACGACCGCCACCGAGTAGAGCCCGTTCGCGCACACGGTGCCGATCCCGGAGACCACCGACTCGCACGCGACGAACACCCATCGCGGCACGTCCGGACCGACGAGCGTCGGTAGCAAGACGGCCTGCAAGGTGTCTCCGAGCAGGTCGATGCCCGCCGCGCACGCGACGCTCACGACCGCTCCGCGCGCTCGCGCGTCCTTCGGGAGCGCGGCCACGACGGTCGCGATGAACCCGACGGACCCTGCCGCAGCGAGGATCCACAGCCCCCATCCGACTTGCCAGAGCCGCACGCTCTCGGCGTCCCGGAAGAACGCGATCCGCTCGTCGACCGAGAATGCCGCCGACCCCCGACGGAGCCAGAGCCCCGCTGCGGCGAGGGCGACCAGGTGCGCGAGCACGTTGAGCAGCGCCGCGCGCGCGACCGCGGGCCCCTCGGCTCGGGTGTCGCTGCCAATCCCGATGGCAGCTCGTTCGGGGCTCCCCACGCCGGGCACGCTACTACGAGGCGCCCGGAGTGTTCGACACCGGTGCTCCGCTCGCCTGGGACATCGGTGCTATGCAGGCCCGTCGATGGAGCAGCCGCCCTCGAGCGACGAGCCTCGCCCCGATCGTGGCGGTGATCCCGCTTCGGCGCCCGCGCGCGCGCGGGAGCCCGCCCCCCCGACCGTCCCGGCTGCGACGTTCGCGTTCGCGGCCGCGGCGGTCGCGGTGCTCGCGGGTGGTCTCGTGCTCGCGAGCTCGGGAGTCGCGGGCCCCTGGCCATGGGCCGTGGCCGGCGCGTCCGTGCTGGTGATCGCGCTCGTCGCCTGGAGGCTCCACACGGAGCAGGTGCTGACGGATCTCGTCCGCTACCGCCCGGGCGACGTGCTGCGCGGCGGCGCGACCGGGGCTCTCGTCTTCGCCGCGTGCGCGGCGATCGTGCACGGCATCGTCCCTACCGTGCCGGCGCTCTCGCGCGACCTCGCGACCCTCGATCCCGCGGTGGCCGTCGTCGGTCGCAACCTGGCGTTCGTCGCGGCGCTCGCCGTCGGCGTCGCACAACAGCTCCTCATGCGAGGGCTCGTCCATCGCGCCATCGCGAGCCGCGCCGGAGCCGCGCGCGCGGTCGCCATCACGGCGGTGGTCGAGGCCCTCGTGTGGCTGGCGTCCGGGCACCCGGCGCTCGTGATCCTCGCGCTGCTCGTGGGTGTCGGCTGCGGCGTCCTGCAGGTCCGCAGCGGTCGCGTCCTGCCGTCGCTCCTCGCCCACGCGATGGTCGTCTTTCTCCTCTCGACGTTCCCGGTGCACGGCCCGAGGTAACGGGCGATGAGCGCTCCGTCCCGACTCGTGCACGATCCCGATCACTGGCTGCTGCGCTTCTCGGTCGACGAGTGGCTCCGCGCGGCCGACGTCGAGCTCGCACGCACGCGGGCGGCGGCTTCCGCCCAGCAGCGACGCGCGTACGTCGCCGGTGCGCGTCGCGCAGCAGGGATGGCGCTCAACGCCGTCCTGCTCGCTGCCTGCCACCGCGAGGGCGCGATGCCCGAGGCGAGCTCGATGGCTGCGTATGGACGGAGCTACATGGATCACGTGCAGCACCTGCGACACGACGCGTCGGAGCCGGACGACGTTCGCGACGCAGCCGCGGTGCTGCTCGAGACCTCTCCGGACCGGCGCGATCTCGTCACGTTGTCGTCGCGGCGCGAGCCCGACCGCATGCTCGATGCAGCGGAGCGCGTGATCGCACGCTCCCGCGTCCGCATCGAGCTCCTGTCCAGTTTGTCCGTTTGATCTCGGCCATTTTCTTGATGTAGGACGATGTCGGTGTCTAGCCTACGGGTCCTATGTCGGCCGTGTTGGACCTGTCCCGCGGGCCTGCGCCCGATCTCGCGCAGTATCTCCCGTCTGCGGCACCGGTGCTCAAGTGGGCCGGCGGCAAGACGCGCCTCTTGCCATTTTTGCTCCCGATGCTGCCGCCCGGCGTGGAGGAGCGGAGGCACGTCGAGCCCTTCGCCGGTGGGGCGGCGATGCTCTTCGCGCGACGTCCGGGTCGGGCGCTCCTCGCGGACGTCAACGGCGAGCTCGTACGTACGTACGAGATGGTCCGCGAGGCGCCCTACGCGGTCATCGCGCATCTGGCGCGCCTGCGCGGGCACCACGACGCCTCCGCCTACTACGCAGCGCGCGAACGATTCAACCGCGTGCGCGCCATGCCCGACGAAGAGCGTGCGGCGTTGTTCATCTACCTGAACAAGACGTGCTTCAACGGCCTGCACCGCGTCAACCGTCGCGGCGAGTTCAACGTCCCGATGGGCCGCTACGCGAGCCCGCGCATCTTCGACGAGGAGACCGTGCTCGGCGCGGCGGCGGCGCTCGCCAACACGGAGCTCCGGCACTCGGACTTCCAGGAGGCCGTCGAGTACGCGCGCCCCGGAGACTTCGTGTACCTGGACCCGCCGTACGTGCCCATCACGGCGACCGCGTCGTTCACGAACTACGCATGCGACGGCTTCACGCTCAAGGACCAAGAGCGCTTGCGCGACGTCGTGCGTGCGCTCGATCGGCGCGGCTGTCGGATCATGCTCTCGAACTCCGACGCGCCCGAGGTCTGGCGACTCTACGACGGCTTCCGAATCGACGTCGTGCGCGCGCCCAGGCTCATCAGCTGCGATGCGTCGCGACGGGCTCCGGTCAACGAGGTCGTCGTCCGGAACTACTAGCCCGAGACGGAGCCCGCGCTCACTCGCTGGCGAGCTCCTGGAGCGCCTCGGGCCGCACGCCGCTCGCGCGCAAGAAATGGCGCACCACGTCGTTGCTCGAGTCGAGCAGCTCGCTCGGCGTGCCCGTGAGAACGATGCGCCCCTTGTAGAGCATGCTCGCGCGCTCGGCGACGCGGAACAGCGTGGCCATGTCGTGCGTGATGACGACGCTCGTGATGCCGAACCGATCGCGCATCTCGAGGATGATGTCGTCCACGTTGCGAGACGACACGGGGTCGAGACCCGTGGTCGGCTCGTCGTAGATCAGGATCGCGGGCTCCAGCATCAACGCGCGCGCGACGCCCACGCGCTTGCGCATGCCGCCGGACAGCTCGGCCGGGAACTTCTTGTCGGCGCCGGTGAGGCCGAGGATCTCCAGCTTCTCCAGCACGCGTCGGCGGATCTCCTTGGCGGACAGACGCGTGTGCTCGCGCAACGGGAACGCGACGTTGTCCATCACGGACATCGAGTCGAACAGCGCCGCGCCCTGGAACACCATGCCGAACTTGCGCCGCAGCTGGTTGAGGGCGACGTCGCCGAGGTTGGTGATGTCCTGACCGTCGACCAGCACCGCGCCGCTCGTCGGCCGTTCGAGCGCGATGAGCTGACGGAGGAGCACCGTCTTGCCTGCCCCGGAGCCACCCACGATGACGTGCGTCAGACCGCGCTCGATGCGCAGATCGATGCCGCGCAGGATGGTCGAGTCGCCGTACGCCTTCACGAGGCCGCGACACTCGATCACCGGCACGTCGGGCCCCGGCGATCCCTGGCCGGAGGCGCCCTTGGTCGAGGCGGCTTGGCGCGTGTCGGCGGGCATCGTCAGAGGGACGTCATCAACGAGGTGATGAAGTAGTTGAGGACGAGGATCGCGACGCTGCTCTGGACGACGGCACGCGTGGTCGCCTGCCCGACGCCGGCAGCACCGCCGCTCGCGTAGAAGCCCTGGCGGCACGCCACGAGGGCGATGGTCCCACCGAAGACCGCCGACTTCACGAGGCCCTGCATGATGTCGGCGCCGTCTGCCTGCCACGACATCCGCGCGACGAAGACGCCCGGATCGAGCGACAACAGGTACACCGACACGACGTAGGCGCCGAACATGCCGACGACGTTGAACAACATGCACAAGGCCGGGACCGTCAGGATGCCCGCGATCACGCGCGGTACGACGAGGTACTGGACGGGGTTCACCGCCATCGTCGCGAGCGCGTCGATCTGATCGGTCACGCGCATCGTCCCGAGCTCCGTCGCCATCGAGCTGCCTGCTCGGCTCGTGACCATCAGCCCCGTGAAGACCGGAGCGAGCTCGCGCGAGAGCGCCAGCGCAACGACGCCTCCGACGGTGTTCTCCGCGCCGAACTGCCGGAGGCTGTAGACGAGCTGGAGCCCGAACACCATTCCCGTGAAGGTGCCGGTCAGACCGACGATGAAGATCGACTGAACGCCGACGAACTCCATCGCGGCGATCAGCAGTCGACCGCGATAGGGAGGCCGCAGGGCCCAGACGAGCGTGGAGAACGCGAGCGACGCGACCATCCCGATCTCGACCAGAGGGCCACGCGGGAAGGACCACAGCGCCAGCAGCACCTCGAGCGCGACGTTGCGGCGTTTCTCCTCGTGGGAACGCTCTTCGGGGTCGCGTTTGGCGGCCTGCCCCGTGCTCGGAGGCCCGCCCATGGGTGCGGGTTGGTCGGGTGCGCTCACGTTTCGCTGCGAAGGTACACGCGCGGGACGCGCCGCGACACCGAGGTGAGCACCTCGTACGGGATGGTCCCCCACCGCGCAGCCACGTCCTCGGCGCGGATCCGTCCCGAACCGGCGGGTCCCTGCTGAGCGCCGAGCAGCACGACCTCGTCACCCACGGCCACGTGGGACACGTCGGTCACGTCGAGCGCCGCCATGTCCATCGAGACGTTGCCGCAGAAAGGCACGAGCGCGCCGGCCACGAGGGCAACGCCGCGGTTGCCGAGCGAGCGGCTGCAGCCGTCGGCATAACCGAGCGGGATCGTCGCCACCCGCGTGCGCCGCCGCGCCACGAACGTGGCGGCGTAGCCGACGGGCTCGCCTTCGGCGATCGTGCGCAGGGCGGCGACCTCCGTCCGAAGGCCCATGGCGGGACGCAGCCCCGCCGTCGTCGCTCGGGGCGCCCCGACGGGCGCGATGCCATAGAGGGCCAGCCCCGCGCGCACGAGGTCGAATCGAGCGTCCGGGTAACGAAGCGCGGCGGCGCTGTTGGCGGCATGGACGACGTCGGGCTCGTGCCCTCGGGACAAGACACGAGCGAGCACGTCGTCGAAGACCGCGAGCTGACCTGCCGACTGCCGGTCGTCCTCGCAGTCCGCCGACGCGAGATGCGTCATGAGGCCAGCGACTCTGACCCCACCGAGCTGGTCGAGCGCATCGAGGAAGGGGTCGAGCTCGGACACGCGCACGCCGAGACGCCCCATGCCGGTGTCGACCTTCAGATGGACGTCCACCGGGCTCCGCCCGAGCGAGCCTCCCGCGGCTGCGAACGCCCGCACCTGCGCGAGATCGAAGACGACCGGAGACAGCTCGTGCTCGATGACGCCGCGATGCGCCCCCGACGGCTCGCTCGAGCCGAGACGACCGTACACGCCGCCGAGGACGACGATCGGCTTGCGGATCCCCGCCTGACGGAGCTCGATGCCCTCTTCGACCAGGGACACGCAGAAGCCCGCGATGCCCGCACGGTCCATGGCGCGCGCGACCGGCACGGCGCCGTGACCGTACGCGTCGGCCTTGACCACGCCCAGCACGCCGGCGGGCGCCACGGCACGCGAGACCTCCTCGACGTTGTGCTCGATGGCCGCCAGGTCGACGCTCGCCCAGGTCGGACGGATCGCGTCGTCGGGGGCCGCGGCACGCGGCGAGACCGCACCGGTCAGCGAGCTCACCGCCGTGCTCTACCGCGATCACGCGAGGTTGGCCCGGCGCGACGTTGCATCGTCGAGAGCCGAGGCTTAGTACCGCTGCCGGATGGCGTCCCCTGCGACAGACACGCGAGACCGCTCCGACGCGGCAGACGCGCCCGCGACGCGTCTGCGAGTCGTCGTCAACGGCGAGACGTGCGACGTTGCCGACGGCACGACGATCGTAGCGTTGCTCGCCGCGCTCGGCCTGGGCGACGTGACCGTCGCGGTGGAGCGCAACGCCGAGGTCGTGCCGCGCGCGCGTCACCGCGACACGTTCGTCCGCGACGGCGACACGATCGAGATCGTTCATTTCGTGGGCGGCGGCTGACCGCGTCGGCGGGCGCAGCCGACGCGTCCGGGAGAGGTGTGCACGTGACCGAGGACTTGCTGAAGATCGGGAAGCGCGAGCTCCGTTCGCGCCTCATCGTGGGGACCGGAAAGTACCGCGATCTCGACGAGACGATGGCGGCCGTCGAGGCGAGCGGGGCCGAGGTCGTGACGGTCGCGCTGCGCCGCATCGACCTGAAGTCCGGTCCGGGAGAGTCGCTCCTCGCGAGACTGTCGGCCCGCGGGACCGTGCTGCTGCCCAACACGGCCGGCTGCTACACGGCCGACGACGCCGTGCGCACCTGCAGGCTCGCGCGCGAGCTGGGCGTCGGGGAGCTCGTGAAGCTCGAGGTGATCGGGGATCGCGAGACGTTGTTCCCCGACAACGAGCAGACGCTCGCCGCCGCCAAGACCCTGGTCTCGGAAGGGTTCACCGTGCTGCCGTACGTGACCGACGACCCGGTCGTCGCGAAGAAGCTCGAGGACATCGGCTGCGCAGCGGTCATGCCCCTGGCGGCGCCGATCGGCTCGGGCCTCGGAGTGCGCAACCCGTACAACCTCGAGATCATCCTTCGCGCGGCGAAGGTTCCCGTGATCGTCGACGCCGGTGTCGGAACCGCCAGCGACGCGGCGTTCGCCATGGAGCTCGGTTGCGATGCGGTCCTGATGAACACCGCCATCGCAGGCGCGAAGGATCCCGTGGCGATGGCGCGGGCGATGCGCCTCGGCGTCGAGGCCGGCCGGCTCGCGTATCGAGCGGGACGGATCCCGAAGCGCCTGTACGCGACCGCCTCGAGCCCGCTCGAAGGCGTCATCGGCTCGGCGCGTGGCCTCGTCTGAGCGGAGTCACGG
>JADZFZ010000038.1 GCA_020854145.1 Deltaproteobacteria bacterium
TCGGGCAAGGCTTCGCGGACGAGGTGTTTCGCGTCTGGGCCCGCGACCACCCTGCGACGACGCTCGTCCCCGTCGACATGAACGAGGCCGTCACCTTCATGGTCGAGCGCGCGCGGCGCGCAGCGAGGCACGCCTGACCTGGCGAGGTGCGCCGCCGGTTCGGGGCGGATCTCCGTGAGCCGATTCGGGCGGGTCGTGGCCCTGAGGGGGCATGCGACGATTCCTGGCAGCTCCGTGTGTGCTCGCGATGGGGCTTTGTGCGTGCTTCGACTCCGGGGGACGCGACGACGACCCTCCTGCTTCGTCTCCCGATGCGGGGCCTCCCGCGCCGCCTGCCCCGCCTCCGGTCGCGCCGCCCGGGCCGCCTCCCGTGGCTCCGCCGGCGCCGCCCGCGCCGCCGGTGGATCTGCCTGCGGCCGATATCTCGCGCTGCGAGGACGCGCCCCTTCTCCTGCCGGACGCGGTGATGCGGAACGTCGCGCCGAACGTCGGCCCCGCTCCGTTCGAGAGCTGCTGGTCCGGCTCGAGCGACCTCGGCTACTTCCGATTGGACGTGCCCGCGCGCACGGGAGTCGAGATCGTCACGCGTGGCGAGGCACCTCCGGTCGCGTCGCTGACCGACCGCTGCGCGCCCGGCCCCGATTCCGAGTGCGAATACTTCGGCCCCAATGGGTTCTTCGGCTCCGGCGAGACCGAGCGCGTCCATTACGTCGGCAATCCCACCGACGCGTCCTGGTCGCTCGTGGTCGCGGTGTGGTGGGGCCAGGATTGGCCGCATGCGCCCTTCGACATCGAGACGCGCTCGTCCCCGTTGCCGCCCGAGGCGTCCTGCGCGTCGCCGCGCGTGCTGGCGCCCGGAGAGATCGTGCCTGCCTCACCGGGCGGATTCTTCGACGCGTGCGGCAACGACGACAATGGCCGATTCTATCGAATCACCGTCCCGCCGATGAGCCGCGCCACGCCCCTCGAAGAGGGGACCTATCTCTCTCCGATTGGCAATTGCGATTGCGGATTCGAGGGCGACGAATCCTATTACACGCTGCTCGAGAACCTGACCGACGCACCGAAAGACGTATTGCTCTTCACCGAGTCGTCCATGGGCTTCACGGTCGAGCCGATGCCTCCGAGCGCCCGCTGCGAGTCCGCGCCGACCTTGACGAACGACGGCAGCGAGCTCGCGCTCGACATGGACTTCGCGGGCCACCCCGGCGGCGCGTGCGGCGAGCTCTTCCACGAGGGCGCGCACTTCGTCCGCGTGGACGTCCCTGCGGGCACGGCAGTCCGCGTGACCGCGCGATTCGACCACGTCGGGTTCGAGCAAGGCACGGTGCTCTGGGCGAGATCGAGCTGCGCGCAGGAGGTCTGCGACACCGTCACGAGCTCGTTCCTCGGCGCGGCGAGCACCGATCTCGTGCTCACCGCGCCTGCGGATGCCGCCGGCTCGTGGGTCGTCGGCGTCGCGATGACGGCGTTGCCGGGAGAAGATCAGACGGCCGTGCTGTCTGCGTCTCCGGTGTCGTGAATCTGCGCGCGCCGCCGCCGGCGCGGGGAGCCCACTCGGCCAGTCGATTCATGGCACCGATCAGGCGGCCGTGCCGTCGGCGTCCGCACTCTTCGGATCGGCGGGCGCCGCCGCCGGCGCGGGGGCGGGCGGCGGGTCGCGGTGCGCGGCGCGCTCGGCGTCCGTGTACGCATCGGTCTCGACCTCGAGCGCGTCGGTCAGCGCGCGCAGCTCGCTCACGGCGGGAGGAGTGCCGAGCGAGACGGCCGCGCGGCGAGCGATGAGCACGCGGCGGGCACGGCCGATGGCCTGAGCGTGTGCGGCGATTCGTCGATCGAGCGCTTCGGCGCGCGCAGGGCCGACACCGAGGCGTGCGACCGCGAGCGTCGCGAGGCTCTGGAACGCAGCGTCCACGGCCGCGACGTCGCGGGGTGGCAGCGTCGCCATCTCGTCGGCGAGTCGTCGTCGCGTGGCGAGCGCGCGCACGAGCGTCTTGCGCAACGGCGGGCCCGATCGACGTGCGAGCGTGCGCAGCTGGTGCGTGATGGGATCGTCCACGCGCAGCACCCACGGGGCGGCCGCGAGCACGAGGGAGATCCCGACCGCCGCACCGCCGACCGTCCACGACACCCCGACGTACGACTCGACGACCCACGCGGAGGTCGCGCCCGCGACGAGCGCGCCGCCCACGACGAGCCCCGCGCGCACGAGATGGTCGCTCCTCATCGCACGTCCCGCGTGCGCGGCGGCGAGCAACGCGCTCGCGGCGAGCACGGGATCGATCTTCTCGAGCCACGTGTGCGCCAGCGCGCCGAGCGCGCCCGCCGCGATCGAGCGTGCGCTCGGCCCGGAGACGAGCACGGAGAGCACGACCCCGAGCACGACGGCGACGGAGGCCGCGAGCAGCGGGTCCATCCCCTCGAGGTGGTGCCGCCCGACGAGCGCGGCACCGAAGACGAGAACGGCAGCAATCGCACGCATGGGCCTCTCCTCGCTCAGAAGGACTGCACACGCGCGCGGCGTGCGGCGTTGGAGCCGAGCCCACCGGCGCGGCCCTCTGCGGAGTCGGCGCCGTGATTACGGAAGTTCGCCATGTCCTGCTCGAGGTCGCGGATGGCCGCGGCGGCGGACGGCGTGGGCGCGATGCGCTGTTGCTCGCGGAGTGCCTGGAGGTTGCCGTCGCCGAGGCGGATCGCGTCCTCGCGGCGCCCTTCGCGCCATGCGGTGATCGCTTCGGTCTGGCGGAGATCGGTGAACGTCGCGAGCGCGTCGGCGTGCAGCTCGACGTCGCGCGAGGCGACCACCGCGGCCTCGTCGTCGACCGCGCGCAGCGAGAGATGCCCGCGCCCGTCGTGCCGCGCGCTGTCGGCGGTGCTGCGCCATGCGAGCGCGACGCCCGCGGCGCCTGCGTTGCCCGCGGATCCCGCCGTGACCGCGAGCTCGAGCACCAGCTTGCGGCGCTCACCCGCGTAGAGCGTGCCGATCGGCAGCTCGGCCGACTGCGCGCTCCGAGACGCCTCGGCGCCGACGACGCGCACGAGCGACCAACCGGCGGGAAGCTCGAGCGACGCCACGACCTGGTCCGCCACCGTGGACGACGCCTGATCGAGCTCGCGCCCGAGGAACGCGCGCAGCTGCTCGCCGTTCGCGAGGAACGCGTAGTTGCCGCGGCCCGCATCGGCGACCGCGGTCATGAAGGCTTCGTCGTAGTCCGTGCCGATGCCGAGCGTCGAGGTGCCGATGCCGCCCTGCGAGCGCGACCGGACCTGCGCCGCGATCGAATCGCGCGTCTGCCCCGAGCCGTCGAGGCCGTCGGACACGAGCACCACGCGACGCACGTGCCGCGGGCCCGCCTCGGCGAGCGCACGGCTACCCTCGGCGAGCGCATCGGGGATCATCGTGCCGCCCGTCGCTTGCACGCCGTGGATCCGAGCGATGAGCTCGCTGCGCACGGCACCCACGCGTGCGAGCGGCTGCAGCACGCTCGTCGTGCTGTTGTAGAGGACGACCGCGATCTGGTCCTCGTCGCGCATGCGCGAGACGAGCTCGGCGACCGACCGGCGCGCGTCCTCGATCTTCTGCCCCATCATCGAGCCCGACGTGTCGAGCACGACCGCGAGCGCGACGGGGGCCCGCTCGCGCGCCCGCCCGTCCTCGCGACCCGTGAGCCGCAGCTCGGCGAAGACCTGTCGGCTGCCGTTCGCGAGCACGGCGCCCTGGGTGAGCGCCGCGAAGCCGTCGAGCCCCGGGCCCGCGAAGTTGATCCGCTGACCGTTGGTCGCGTGGGCGACTCCGCGTCCTCGGTCGCGCGGCGTCGCGCCGGAGCCGAAGGCGCCATTGGCGCGCGCGATCACGATGCCACCGAGGGCGATGGCGATCGCACCGGCGGCCAGGAGATGGGAACGGTGAATGGTGCGCGGCAGACGCGGGATACGGAGCCTCATGGTTCGTCCTCCTCGTGGCATCGAACCCTTCGGACTCGCGCGTGTTCACCAGGTTTGGTCACGCTTTCGTAAAAGGCCGCGCGGCGTCTCGATCGGGGTGACCCGACGAGTGGCAGAGGACGGGCCACCCGTGGATCGCCTTGCTTCTCGGCCGATCCATCGATTCGAGGTGCGGCGCGTCTCGATGGATCGATTCGCGATAGAGCGCGTCTCTCACAACCGGTCGATCCCGCGCGGGGACGCTCTCGCCGAGGCCCTCTCGTCGCTGCGTGGGCCACGCGAGCGCCCACACGTCGACCCGGAGCTGCTGCGGAATGCCCTCCGGGCGCGGCGGGTTGGCCTCGCAGAACGATGGGGCAGGGCGGGCCGAGCCAGGCGCGCGCGCCCCCCTTACGCAGGAGTCTTCCGATGCGTCTTCTCTTGGGTGTCGCGGCCATCGCCGCGGCGGGTGGGCTCGTGTGGCCGAGCGCGTCGAGCGCGCAGTCGCCACCGAACGACGACCGCGATGTGACGAGACCCGGCGACCCGGACACGGAGGACGTCGATTTCGAGGGCGAGGCGCGCTTCTGGGCCTTCGATCGTTACGGGCAGTCCATCGTGATCGGCCGTCCCTTCGGCGACCACGTGAGCCTCCTGACAGGCGTGTCGGTGTCCGTGCTCAGCCTCGAGCAGGGCAGCGACGACTACGGATGGATCGAGCTGCGGATCCCCGTCGAGCTGAAGGTCTCGCTGCGACGTCCTGCTGCCGGCGCCATCGTCCCGATCGTCCGCGCCAGCGTGTGGCTCTCCCACACCGTTCCGATCGACCCGCTCGCAGAGACGACGCGCGGTCTCGGTGTCGGGCTGTTCGGTGGGGCGACGTACTTCTTCTCGCCGTCGTTCGGCGCAGGGATCGAGGCCGGTCTGGGCATCGAGCGCCAATGGATGGGCGAGAGCTCCGCGTGGCTCCTGGGCACGAGCTGGAGGGGCCATTTCGTGCTGCGCGTTTGACCCTGTGAGATTCCTCAAACCCGATGTCGATCCGCGTGCGGCTCGCCCGTCGTGGGGGTGCGACGCGGGAACGAAGCCCGAAGGACGGGCCGCCGAGCGTCGCGATCGAGGAGACCGACCATGACGACCACGAAGACGACCCAGGCCGCGAGCACGACGGGACGATTCATCTGGCACGAGCTCGTGACCGGCGACGTGCAGCGCGCGCTCGGCTTCTACGGCGAGCTGTTCGGCTGGCGCTCGCGCGAGATGGACATGGGTCCGGGCGGCAAGTACACGCTTCTGTCGATCGGCGACAAGGACGTCGGCGGCATCGCGCCTCCCGCCGCGGGACAGCCTCCGCACTGGCTCGGCTACGTCACGTCCGAGGACGTCGATGCGACTGCCAAGAGCGCCAAGGCGCTGGGCGCGACGATCGTCGTGCCGCCCACCGACATCCCGAACGTCGGCCGCTTCGCGTTGCTGATCGACCCGCAGGGCGCGGCGATCGCGCCGATGCGCTCGCTCGACGAAGCGCCCGAGGTGGAGCGTCCCGCCACGGGGACGTTCTGCTGGGACGAGCTGCTCTCGACCGACCAGGCGGGCTCGGTCGCCTTCCACACGAAGCTCTTCGGCTACGAGACGAAGGCCATGGACATGGGTCCGATGGGCACGTACCAGGTCCTGACGAAGGGCGAGAAGCAGCGGGGCGGCATCATGCAGGCGCCGCCGGGCGTGCCGACCCACTGGCTCGCGTACGTGGTCGTCGACGACGTCGACGCCAGCGCCGCACGCGTTGCCCGCCTCGGCGGCAAGGTCGTGGCGCCCGCGGCCGACATCCCCGGGATCGGACGATTCTCGGTGATCCAGGACCCGACCGGTGCGACCGTCGCGCTGTTCAAAGGCGCGCAGTGACGCGCGCGTGACGCCCCAATCGAGCTCGACCCGCACCGCGGACCAGGAGACAGACCGATGGCCAAATGGATGATCGCGATCTACGGCGACGAAGCCGCCGAGGCTCAGGCAACCGAGGCGCAGATCGGCGAGGTGATCGCCGCATACGGCGCGTACACGCAGGCGTTGACCGATGCTGGGGTCATTCGCGGCGGCGACCGGTTGCGGCCGAGCTCGGACGCCAAGCGCATCCGCGTTCGCGACGGCAAACGGAGCTTCGTCGACGGGCCGTTCACCGAGACCAAAGAGGTCTTCGGCGGCTACTACCTGATCGAGTGCGCGACGAAGGAAGAAGCCGTCGAGTGGGGCGCGAAGTGCCCCGGCGCCGAGCACGCGTTCGTGGAGGTCTGGCA
>JADZFZ010000039.1 GCA_020854145.1 Deltaproteobacteria bacterium
AGGCCATGCCGTCCTCGCCGAGCTCGACTGCCGTGAGCTGCGCCGACTCGTCCGCGAAGATGCGCTCGACGCGACCCTCGGGTGAGACGCGATAGAGACGCCCCTTGCCGGGTCGCGGGCGATCGACCGTCGCCGCCGGCGCACCGGGGCGCGGGCGGGCTGCAGCCGCGGCGCTCGGGGGAGTCGGGAAGTCGTTGCCGATCGCGACGAGGTCGGTGCCGCGCACCGCGATGCCGGTCACCTCGTTGCCGGGCAGATCGGCGATCGACTCTGCTCGTCCGGGACCTCGCAGGCGCAGCACGAGCGCCGGTCCGTCCGTGCCTGCGTAGAGCGTGCCGTCCTCGCCGATAGCGAGCGACATGATGTGCCCTTGCTCGGAGTCGAAGAAGACCGATGCGCGCCCACCGCGGTCGATCGCGAAGATCTTCCCGTCCGGACCCGTGCCGGCGTAGAGCGTGCCGGTTCGGCGGTCGAGCGCCAGCGACCAGATGGACTCGACGTTCTCGAGGCGCACGAGCTCGCGCATCTCGCCCTGCGTCGGCACCACGAAGATGCGGCCCTCGGGGATCGTCGCGGCGTAGAGCGTACCGTCGGTGGCGAGCGCGAGGCTCGTGACGAGCAGCTGACGCGTGCGCGCGACCGGCTCGAGGGCCGAGCCGCGCAGCCGATAGATGGTGCCTTCGTTGCCGGTGCCGAAGTACGTCGTCTGCCCGTCGGCGCTCTGCACCGCGCACTTGACGACGGGGACGCCGTCGAGCGCGAGGCGCACCGTGTCGGGCCCCACGACGATCTCACCGCTCGAGCGGACGGCGACGTTCTCGAGCTCACCCGCGGCGAGATCCTCCGCCGACTCGAGCACGAAGGCACGGGTCGTCACGGCGGACGCGTTCTCGGTCGCGACCACCAGCGCTGCCGCGGCGACGAGCGTCGGAAGCGCAAGGAACGTGATCTTTGCAATCTTTGTTTTCGTCACTCGACCCTCCGAGCCGACCTCGAGACGTTCGAGGGGCGCGCGGTGCTTTCGTTGGCAGCTTCGGGGTGGGCGCTCACGAGCCGGTCGGGACCTCACGCACGCGGACACGAAGACGTGCGGTCCCGAACATCGTCCGACCGATGGGAAACTCGAACCGGCGAGCGCCTGTGACGGGCTGCGCACGGTCGCTGTCGTTCACCTCGACCAGCGTGTCGAGCATGCTGCGTGGCAGATCGCGCACCACGTGGCCGCGCAGCACCACGCCGCGCGACGGCGCGCGCATCGTGACGACCGCCGTGGTCGCCGGGTAGTCCTGCTGAAGGTTGCCGATGAGCTCGTCGAGCGAGCGCGGGATCGGCAGCTCGCGCACGACGCGGTTGCCCGGCGCGATCTCGATGTCGACGTCCTGCCCCGCGAGCGAAGGCGGAACCGCGACGCGCACCGTGCGCGTCTCCTCTGCGTGGCCGAAGCGGCGCATCACGATCGTGAGCGGGATCTCGTCGCCGGGATCGACCTCGGACGACGGCGTCGACGCGCCGAGCAGCTCCATCTCCTCGCGTGCGAAGCGCACGTTCAACGTCACGTCCACGCGCTCGAGGCGCGACTCCTCGAAGGGGTTGTCGACGGCGGCCTCGGCGGCTTCGAGCCCGCGGATCCCGAAGAGCAGGCGCATGTCGGTCAAGCCGCCCGCCGCCGAGATGGTGTCGGTGAACTCGAAGGGACGCGCGCGGCCCGCGACGTGGACGGCCGAGCGCGCGTCCACGACGACGTCCTCCGCGTCGCTCGCGGTCGCCTCGAGCGCCTGTGCGACGGCGGAGAACACGAGCATCGGTGTGAGCAGGCGATGCGACGCGACCTCCATGTTCCACTCGGTGCGCGTCGCGCCGGCGACGCCCTGCAGCCGGACGCGAACGGGCACGAGCGGCGCGCGCCGCTCCTGGTCGACGACGATGCACGCGAGCCGATCCTGCACGAGCGTGCCGAGCGGGTCGGTCGCCTCGGCGAGCTTGAACGAGCGCATCTCGCTCGCGAGGATGTGGAGCACGCGTGCCTGCGCCGTGGGGAGCTCGACCTGACCGGCGCCCATCATCGGGTGCCCGAACGCGACGAGGCGACGGCCGGCGACGTGCGTGACGGTGCCGATGCCGGTCGCGGTGATGTCGCCGCGGATGAGCTCGACCGCGATGGCCCCGCCGTCGACGTAGCGGGATTGAGCAGCCGTCCCGGTCGGACGCGCGCGACGACGCGCACGCGGTCCCCCTCCACCCGCCTGCATCGGCCAGATGCCGTAGGGCGCGAGCTGCTCCTCGAGGAACCGCACGATGCGCGAGGAGCCGCCGCCGATCATGAGAGGCGTCGCCGCGGGTGCGAGCCCTTCGGTCGCGGTGGGCAAGCCCGCGCGACGAAAGTGATCCGCGAGCGGACGGAACGGCTCGCGACGGAATCCGCGCGTTCGCAGCCACTCCAGCCGTTCGGCGCTCGCGGTCGGACGCGCCCCGCCGCCGCCCCGCGTGCGTGGCACGACACCGGGTCCCACGACCGGGCGCGGCCGCTCGGGGCGATCGATCTGCGCCATCATGTCGCCGATGGGCGTCACGCCGGCGACGGGGTCCTTGCCGAACGTCCAGCCGTACGCGTACGCACCGGCGAGCCGGCCATCGAGGTAGATGGGCGAGCCGCTCATCCCGGCCACCGTCGAGGCGTGGTCCATGATCGGGTGGTCGCTGCGGATCAGGATGAGGTCCTGATCGGCCGCGAACTGGTGCAGCACGTCGATGACCTCGACGTCGAACCGCTCGGGCACGGTGCCGCGGAACACCGTCATCCCGTGCCCGCGCATGCCCGGCCGGATCTCGTCCACCGAGATCGTGCGCTGCTGACCGCGGACCGCCGCGACCCCGACGAGCAGCGCCGGCAACAGGAGCGGGACGAACGCGAAGGGGAGCCGGATACGAGCCACGAAGCGGAGATTATCAGGGCGCCGGTCCGGAGGAGGCACGACGGAGCGACGCCCGAAGCGCCCTACTTGTTCCCGCCACTTCGAGCGACGCACGAACGGTGACTTGTCACACCCTCAGCGCGGATCGGGGATCGCGACCTCGCGGACGATGTTGCGCCCGTTCGGATCGAAGAAGGCGAGGCGCGAGACGTCCTCGGGCACGAGCACGAGCTGATCGCGCGACGGCAGGTAGTTCACGTGCGCTGCGGCCACGGAGAGCGTAATCGACTCCACCGTCGCGGCCATGAGGTCCACGCGGTAGAGGCCCGCGTCCGCGAGCCAGAGCTCGCGATGCCCCGGACGCGCGACGAACGAGCGGAACGCCACGCCGGGCCCGGCCATCTGGGTGACGCGTTGCTGGTCGATGTCGACCAGGACGAGCTGGTCCTGGCCGCTTAGATCCGCGACCACGACGAGGTTGCCGTCGCGGCTGACGAAGTACTCGGGCAGCCCGAGGAGCGGCAGCTCGACGTCCTCGGTCTCGAGCGTCTGCACGTCGACCAGCCGGAGGAACGACCTCGTCTCTCCGGTTCCATCGCCGTAGCGATAGGACACGATCGTCGATCCGTCGGGCGTGAAGCCGACGGGGCCGTACGCGTCCTCGACCACGCGCACGTCCGCGCTCGCGAGCTCGAGCACGAGGAGGCGATGGGGCCGTTGGCCGTCCGCGGTCTCGGGCTGACCGAGCACGGGGAAGACCGCGAAACGATCGTTCGGGCTCACGCCCACCCACGTGAACGAGAAGAAGATGTCGGGCCCGACGCCCTCGACGGTCACGTCGATCTCCGGCTCGACCCAGTAGCCGAGCTCGCCGATCTCGAAGCCCTTCTGCTCCAGAGCCGAGATGTCCCAGACGAGCAGACGCATCCGCTCCGCCGGCTGCCCGATGTCGTAGGCGACGATGGCCGCGAGCCGATCGGAGCCGTTCATCCACGTCGCCTCGAGCCACTGGCCATCGTGCGGGATCGGGATCGTCTCGAGGGTCGCGGCGTCGAGCAGGTGGATGGGCACGTCGTCGTCGTCGTTGTCCGCGACCGCGATCCAGCGACCGCTCGGCGACAGACGCGTGCCGTGGTACCGGGCGCGCGTCGAACGGCGTCGGATCTCGCGGTGCGTCTCGCCGTCGAGCAAGCGAAGGAGCTCACCACCGCCTTGCTCGCTCATGAGCAGCGTTCCGGTCGCAGGGAACATGAGCCGCGCGTCGCTCGTGTCGTCGAGGCGCGTGACGAGCTCGGCCGAGGTCGCGTCCGCGCGCACCGCGTAGAGCGCGCGACGGGCCGCCTCGGTCGGAGGGGGTGCGCCCGGCGCCGCCTGCGCGATCGACTGGCGCATGACGAACGACGTCTCGGTCCGCGGATCGACGGCGATCTGCCCGCTCTCGAGGTAGGTGCCGAGCATCCCGCCCGGCATCTCTTCGTCGAGGCTCGACCCCGTGCACGCGAGCACGACGGCCGCGAGCACACAACACGGCAGGAAGACCCGATAGAAGCGCTTGCTCATGGGGATACCCTCCCGCGCTCGTCGATGAGCAATCGGCGCGCCGGCCTTCACACGTGGCGACACGGCCTGACACACGCGGAGCGCGTGACGGCCCCGTCACGGTGTTGCCTCGACCCATCGCAAGAACGGGCCGCGGATTCACAGGGACCCGCTCTCGTGGGCGCGACGCCCCGTCACTCAGGCGCTGGCGTACGGAGGGCCGGAAGGCGGCGGCGCCAACATGCGCTCGAGCAATCGCGTGGTGTACGTGCCGCGTCGGAACTCTTCGTCGGCGAGGATGCGCTTGTGCAGCTCGACGTTCGTGCGGATGCCGGTGACGATGGTCTCGTCGAGCGCGCGCTGCATGCGCGAGATGGCCTGCTCGCGCGTCGCGCCGTGCGCGACGAGCTTCACGATGAGCGAGTCGTAGTGCGCAGGCACGGTCCAGCCGCCGAAGACGCCGCTGTCGACGCGGATGCCGTGACCTCCGGGCGGGTGGTACTCGCGGATGGTGCCGGGCCAAGGCGCGAACGACTCGGGATCCTCCGCGTTGATGCGGCACTCGATCGCGGCACCGCGCGGAACGAGCTGCCGCTCCCACGGGATGCTCGGGTCCTCGCCGGCTGCGACACGGATCTGCTCGCACACCAGGTCCACTCCCGTGACCATCTCGGTCACCGGGTGCTCGACCTGCAGGCGCGTGTTCATCTCCATGAAGTAGAGGTGACCGCGCTCGTCCATGATGAACTCGAGCGTGCCCAGGCTCGCATAGCCGCCCTCGCGCATCACGCGCTCGATCGTACGGCTCATGTCCTCGCGCGCTTCCACCGTGAGCGCCGGCGCAGGAGACGGCGACTCCTCGACGAGCTTCTGGTGCCGTCGCTGCACCGAGCACTCGCGCTCGCCCAGCACCATCGCGTGACCCTTGCCGTCGCCGAGCACCTGGAACTCGATGTGCTTCGGTCGCTCGACGTAGCGCTCCAGGAAGATGTCGCTGTTCTTGAAGGCCGCGAGCGCTTCTTGCTGCGCGGGCACGAAAGCACGCCGCATGTCCTCGGCGTTGCGGGTGACCTTCATGCCCCGTCCGCCGCCGCCGCCCGACGCCTTCAGGAGAACGGGGTACCCGACGCGCGACGCCTCGGCGAGCGCGTGCTCCACGTCGCGAAGCACACCCGAGCCCGGCAAGACCGGCAGGCCCATCGACGTCGCCTTCTCGCGCGCGCGCACCTTGCTGCCCCACGTGCGCATCGTCTCGGGGCTCGGCCCGATGAACGTGAGCCGGCACTTGCGGCAGATCTCGGCGAACTCCGCATTCTCGGAGAGGAAGCCGTAGCCGGGGTGCAGCGCGTCGGCGTTGGTGATCTCCGCGGCCGCGATGATGGCGGGCACGTGGAGGTAGCTCTTGCGCGCGTCGGCCGGACCGATGCACACGGCCTCGTCGGCGAAGCGGACGTGGAGCGCGCCGACGTCGGCCTCGCTGTGCACCGCCACGGTGCGGACGCCGAGCTCGCGGCATGCGCGGATCACGCGAAGCGCGACCTCGCCTCGGTTCGCGATCAGGACCTTGTTGAACATCAGAGCTTCTGGAGCCTGAAGAGCCGTTCGCCGAACTCGACCGGCTTGCCGTTCTCCACCAGGACCTCGAGCACGCGCCCGCGCACGTCGCTCTCGATCTCGTTCATCAGCTTCATCGCCTCGACGATGCACAGCGTCTGACCGACCTCGACGACGTGGCCGATCTCCACGAACGGCGGCGACTGCGGGCTGGGCGCGCGATAGAAGCTGCCGACGAAGGGCGACGTGACGTACAGCGTGTCCGGGTCGTCGACCGGCGCCGGTGGCGGCGGCTCCGAAGCGCGTGACACGGGCGCGACGGTCGACATCGCCGAGACGGGCAGGGCGGTCGTCGGGCCGGTCGCGACCAGCCCACCCCGTCGGATTCGGATCCGAGCCTCACCCTCGCGGATGTCGAGCTCGGACAGATCGAACTGCTTGAGCGCACGCATGAGCTCGCGAACGAGCTTGATGTCGATATCGATGGCCATCAGCGGGCCCTCAGATAGTCGATCAGCCCGCGCAAGCCAAGGAGGTAGCTGTTGGCGCCGAAGCCGCTCACGCGTCCGATGCAGACTCCAGCCACGAGCGAGCGGTGTCGGAAGCGGTCCCGGTTCTCGGGGATCGTCAGGTGGACCTCGACCGTGGGCACGGCCACCGCCGCGATGGCGTCGCGCAACGCGACGCTCGTGTGCCCGTAGGCCGCGGGGTTGAGCACGATGCCGTCGAACTTCCCGCGTGCGTCCTGGATCCAGCCCACGAGCTCGCCTTCGTGGTTGGACTGGCGACACTCGACGAACGTCGCGAGCGACCGACCGAGCTCCGTCGCTTGCGCATGGATCTCGTCGAGCGTCGTGGTGCCGTACACGTCGGGCTCGCGCGTCCCGAGCAAGTTGAGGTTGGGCCCCGAGAGCAGAAGCGCCCGATACGGCCGCGCGGACATGACCGCCGATTCGGATTGGTCGTCCAGGGAAGGCCTCGAGCGGAGTGGAGCCGCCTACTCGAGCTCGGAGAGGAACTTGGGCGCGGCGATGCGCAGCAGATAGCGGCCCTTGCCCACGTTTCCCGTCGGCTCGAGGGCCAGCGCGAGGAAGTACTCGTCGTTCAGCACGCGCACGACCGTCGTCATCTTCTCCGCTTGGATCGCGATCTCCCGTGTCACGCCGGCGTCCAGCATCTCCGCGGCTTTGCGAATCTGCGAGATGATGTGGCTGAACTCCATCCCCACCGTCGCGATGTCGACCGACGCATCTTCACGAGCGTATTGCTCGACTGCGATCCCGTCGAAACCCATGAGCAGCCCGGCGAACCCGCCATCGGTTCCGTGGACCACGTCGCGCAGATAATCGCTGAACATGGCACCGATTCCGCCACGGAACCCTCCTCGCGGTCAAGAACGGGGACAGGATCGATGGGACCAACTCCTCGAGATCACGAGCTTCCTGGCCGAGCAGTTCCAATCCGTTCGCGGCAGCCCGCTCCGGGGTTTCGCGCACGCGGGTCGGAGCGTCGCGCGCGCGGGTCGGAGCGCCGGCGCGCGGGTCGGAGCGTCGGCGCGCGGGTCGGAACGTTGCGTGCGCACGGGTCGGAATGTTGCGTGCGCACGGGTCGGAGCGTGGCGCAGACGGGTCGGAGCGCAGGGTCGGATGCAGTCAGGGCGTCGTGCACGCGGGATTGGGCATGCCCGGCGTTCCCAGGTCGCCCGTCGCGAACGCAGTCGTGGCCGCGCACCAGCTCGCGGGCGAGTCGTTCATCAGGTGATCGAGCCGCGACGGGTCCAGGCTGAGGCTCGCGCCGACTGGGTCCACCCAGCCGCCGTCCGGCGAGTAGGCGACCTGATCGATGAGCGTTCCGGCCGATCCACACGCGAGCGTCACCGTGTCGCCGGCACCGGTGTTGTTGAGCGTGAACTCGCCTGCATAGGAGTAGTCGGGCGTGAAGCCGGGAGTGTCGCTCCGCGCCAGCACGACGTAATCACCGGCGGCGATGACGAGACTGCCGGTCGCCGGCGCGATCAGGTGCATCCCGCTCGCCGAAGCGTCGGCAATCGTGCACCCCGCGAGCTCGCGCGCGACGGTCCCCGGATTGTGGATCTCGATCCACTCGAAATCGCCTTCCGGGGTCATCGCCTCCGGATCGTAGAGAATCTCGCTGATGACGAGGTCTCCGGCGGCTCCCGGCAGCGGGACGGCCGAGCCCGAATCGGCGGGCCCCGAATCGG
>JADZFZ010000040.1 GCA_020854145.1 Deltaproteobacteria bacterium
AAGGCGCGGGTCGCGACGGAGGTCGCTGCGCGCCTCGTCGCCGACCGGGTGGCGCGCACGTCCCGTCGCGCCGTGCTCCGCGAGCTCGACGACCGGGCCGCCGTGGAGCGCGCGATCGAAGGCGCGCTCCGCGAGACGCCGCGACCGGCGTGCCTGATCCTGGAGGGGTGCGAAGGCGGGCGAGAGGCCGTCGTCGGCTGGATCGAGGCGCACCTCGATCGCGACCCGCAGCTCGTCGTGCTCGCGACGTCGCGCGCGCGCTTGGGACTGCCGGCGGAGCACGTGGTCGCGGTCGAGCCGCTCGACGAGGACGACGCCGTCGCGCTCTTCGAGTCTCTCGTCGCGGCTGCGCGGGGCGGCCGAGGGTCCTTCGATCCCGCTGCCGCCGCCGAGGCACGCACGTGGGTCCGGCGCGTCGGCGGGTTGCCCCTCGTGCTCGAGCTCGCCGCGGCGCAGACGCACGTGCTCGCGATGCGCGATCTGCTCGCGCGCGAGACGACGTTGCTCGACCTGCTCGCGTCGCCGCACCCACGGCCGCGGCCCCACGAGGCCACGCTGCGTGCCGCGATCGACGGTGCATGGCGGCGGCTGGATGCGCGCGCCCGCCACGTCTTGGCGATCTGCGCTCGGTTCGAGGGTCCGTTCGAGCTCCGCGACGTCGAGGCGATCGCCGGCGAGGCGCGGCCGCCCATCGCGCGCCATCTCGCGCGGCTCGCCGACGTCTCGCTGGTCGCGGTGGCGCGTCCGGGTCGCGAGCCCTGGCTGGTGCTGCACCCGCCGGTGCGCGCGATCGCTCGCGAGGCGTCTCGAAGCGACGGCGACGCGCTTCGTCGCGCGTGGGCGGAGCACGTCCTTCGCGCCGTTCGCGAGGTGGCCGAGGGCACGCACGTCGCACATGCCAGCTCGTCGATCGCGCGATTTCGAGAGGATCTGGTCGCGATCGCGGCCGATCCGGCGCTGCTCGGGCTCGATCCCGACGAGATCGCGACACGCGCGCTCGCCCTCCTGGCCCGCTCTCGCGGCCCCGTCGACCAGGCGCTCGCGGCGCTCGACCGATCGTGCGTGCGCGCCTCGGACGCCGAGCCCTCGCTCCGCGCGAGGCTGCACCATCTGCGTGGCGTGCTCTTCGGACGCGCGGGATCGGCGACGCGCGCGCACGCCGATCTCGATCTCGCCGCGTCGCTCGCCGAGAGCGCCGGCGACACGGGCCTCGCCGCGCGCATCGCGACCGACCACGGCGATCTCTTGCGCCACGGAGACGAGCACGGTCGTGCACGCGCGGCCTACGAGCGCGCCGTGGAGCTCGCGCGCAACCGATCCGCAGACGCCGGCGGGGACGGCGGCAGCCTCGTGCTCGCGCTCGTCGGGCTCGCGTCGATGGCGCACGAGCGCGGCGATCTCGAAGACGCCGTCCGACGACACGCGGAGCTCGACGCGATCGTGCGCGCGTCGGGGGCGCGCTCCGTCGACGACGCGGTCGTGGCGGTCGTGTACCAGAGCCGCGGCACGTTGCTCGTCGAGACGGGCGATCACGAAGGAGCGGAGCGCGCGTTTCGCGATGCGCTCGCCGCGCACCGGACGTCCGGCAACCGGCGGTTCGAGGGCATCGCCGAGCACGATCTCGGCTGCCTCGCGCTCGAGCACCGAGAGGTGGCCAAGGCGCGTGCGCACTTCGAGCGCGCGGAGCGGTGGGCGCGCGAGGTCGGCGATCGACGCGAGCTCGGTCTGTGCCACGCGCTTCTCGGTGTGTGCGAAGCGCTGGTCGGAGAGCAGAGCCTGGCCGAGACGTGGCTCGCGTCGGCCGAGATGCAGGTCCATCGAACCGGAGAGCCGGCGCTCGTCGCGGCCTTCGAGGCGCACCGCGCGCACCTCGTCGCGCTCGATCTGCGGCGCAGGCGACAGCGCGGAGAGACGCTGCCGGAGGTGTTGCTCGACGAGCTGCATGGAGCGCTGGCGCGCGCAGACGCGCACGCGAGCGAAGGTGACGAGGTCCGGCTCGCGCGGCGCGTGCTCGCCGCCGAAGCGTCGCGCGTGCTGCGCACCGACCGCATCGTCGTGTCGGCCGACGGAACCTGGTTCTTCGCGCCGCGCGTCGGTCGCGTCTCGCTCGCGCGAAAGGGCATCTTCTCGCGCCTGCTCGCGGCGCTCGTCGGCGCGCGCATCGAGCGTCCCGACGGCGCCCTGAGCGCGGAGTCGCTCGCGCGCGCGGGTTGGCCGGCGACGCGCGCGCTGACGCCGACGGCGAAGAACCGACTGCACGTCGCGATCACTTCGATGCGCAAGCTCGGCCTCGGCGAGTCGCTCGCCTACGGCCCCGACGGCTACCGCCTGGTCGACGTCGACGTCGGCGAACGCCGCTGAGACCAGCGAGATCTGCCGTCGGACGATCAGCGCGACATGATGGTCGCCACGCCGTCGCTCCACTCGTCGATGGATCCGGAGCCGAGCCAGGTGCGCGCATCGGAGCGGTCGCGCACGTACGCGTCGAGGAACGCGACGCCGGCCGAGCCCACGTAGAGCTCGAGCATGCGCGAGGCGTCGGGGCCGAGGCCGAAGACCGAGTGCGTGGCGTCCTCGGAGTCGAGGTAGGTCAGGTACTTGTCGGGCGCGGGCATGTGCATGGCGGCGTCGAGACGGCCGCTCGGAGGCTCGCCCTCGGTGCGATCGTTGCGGCCGGTCTGGGTCATCACCGGACGGGCGATGAGGTCCCACGACGTCTCGGTCAGCCCGACGTGCCCGACGCCCTGCGGCGAGTTGGCGAGGAACGCGCGCGGTCGCGGATCCGACATGTCCACGGCGCGTACGCTCGGCGAGTAGTCGATGCGCGCGCCCGCGAGCGCCATCGTCGTGAACGCGCCGCCCGAGTGGCCCACGATCGCGATGCGGTCGAGGTCGACGCTCACGCCTGCGGCCTCGGCGATCGCGGCGAGGTCGTCGAGCACGGCCCGCGCGTCCATGGGGCGGTGGTACCAGGGCCCGTTGAGCGTGCCGCCCTCGGCGGGCTCGCCGATCACGAAGTGAGCCGCGTCGCACTCGCTCGCGGGGATCGCGAGCGGTGCGCAATGGGCGCCCCCGGCGGCCTCGGGGTGCGACAGGTTGACGGTGAAGTAACCCGCGCGCGCCAGCAGCGTGCCCCACTCCGAGTAGCCCGTCGCCCGCGGCACGTAGGCGCCCCCCGGCGAGAAGACCACGACCGGCAGCGGTCCGGTCGCGTCGCGCGGGTACCGGACGACGATGGGGATGTCGCGGTCGCGGGCGGGATCGTGGACGACGTAGCCCGGGAACGTGTCGGCTTCGAAGGTCTCGGGAGGCAGATACGCCAACCTGCTCCCGGCGTCGCGCTC
>JADZFZ010000041.1 GCA_020854145.1 Deltaproteobacteria bacterium
GCCGGATGGAGCGAGACGTGGTCCATCCCGCAGATCTCGGCGAGGCCGCGCTCGAGGCGCGCCATGAGCTCGAGCGCGCCCGAGAGCATGCGCTCCGGCGCGTAGGGGTGCAGCCGCGCGAACCCCGGGATGCGCGCGGCCCATTCGTTGACCTTCGGGTTGAACTTCATCGTGCACGAGCCGAGCGGGTAGAAGCTCGTGTCGATCGACATGTTCTGCTGCGAGAGGCGCACGAAGTGGCGCACGACGTCCGGCTCGCTCGCTTCGGGCAGCCCGGGTGCGTCGCGTCGCGCCGCGTCGCCATAGAGCGCGCGCGGGTCGGCGTCGGGCACGTCGTTGGCAGGAAGCGAAGCGCCCGTGCGACCGGGCTGGCTGCGCTCGAACAGAAGGGGTTCCTCGAAGACCAGCCCGCGTGTGGCGTCCATCGCGGTCGCGACGTTAGAAGCACGCGAGCGCGACGGCAACGAGAAGGTGCAAGCGCCGGAACGCTGCGGTATGAAGACGGCCCGTTTCCGGGCCCACCTCGAGCACGATCGAGGGAGCCGGCCCGAGCACGGCGAGGGGTCTCTCCGATGGTTCGCGCAACTGTTTTCCTGATGGGGCTCATCGCGCTGAGCGCGTGCGGCGGCGGCGGTCGGTGGGGGCACACGCGTTACTACAGCGCGCTCGACGGCGACGAAGAGGACGCGATCGAGCGCTCGCGCGACATCCCGCTCGAGGACGTGCGACGCGATCCCGCGGCGCACCGATCGTCGTTCGTGGCGTGGTTCGGCGTGGTGTCGCACCGGGACGTGGGCGCCAACGGTCAGGCCTCGTTGCGCCTGTCGTTTCGCGCACCGCAACCGCGCAACCTCTGCTCCGACGCGGCCGAGGAGACGTGTCGCGTCACCGTGTCGGAGCGCACGACGGGCGACTTCACGGCCCTCGTGACCCTTCGTCCCGACGACGCCGACGGCGAGCTCCGCGTCTGGGAGGGCTCGCTCATCCGCGTGTACGGGCACCCGACCGGCGAGCTCGACACCGACGGCAACCCGATCATCCGCGCCGAGTACTACCGGCACTGGCCGCCCCGTTACTACGTGACCACCGCGGCACGTGCGACGATGAGGCGCTGAGTGACGGGCGGGGAGCTCGGACGCCGCCCCCCGCGGCCCTCGGCGAACCCCCGTCCAGACGAGAGCGGCGGGATCTGCTGCGAGACGTGGGGTGACGATCGCGTGAAGAATCGTTCACGATGGATCGTCGGACATGGCGCTGCAGTTGGGAATACACTCGGCGTCGGGCGCGGGAGCGGTTCCTGCACACCGTCGCAGACGAGAGGTGGTGAGTCCGGGGCATCGCGGAATGAATGGGAGGTGCGTGCAGCGAAGCTCGGCGACGTCGATCGGCTTCGTGGCCCGTGTCGGCCATGCAGACTGCAATGTGGGTTGGGGCTGTCGGAAGATTCAAGGCTCTCGACGGAGTGCGGGTACCCGCCCGCCGCCGCGTGTAGCCGTGATCGGAGTGGAGGAGAGAGACATGGCTCGTTGGAATCAAAAGCTTGTTTTTGTTGGGCTGGGGGCTGCGCTGCTCGCGTCGGGCTGCGTGGTCGAGACGACCGGGCTCGAGACGTACGAGGGTGGTTGCATCGACGAGCTCGACTGCATCGAGCTCGACGCGGTCTGTCTGGAGGACGCGACGTCCGGCGGAACGTTCTGCACGCTCGCTTGCGCGTCCAACCTGGATTGCCCGTCGCCGGGCTTCTGCGGCGCGACCACGGCCGGCGGCTACTGCCTGCTCGGTGGCGCACCGCCGCCTCCGCTGCCGCCCCCGCTGCCGCCGCCGGGGCCGTTGCCCTTCTACGAGAACGGTTGTGAGTCGACGGGCTGTGTCTCGCCCGCGCAGTGTCTGGAGCTCACGAACACGGCCGATGGCTCGACCGACACGTTCTGCAGCGCCGCGTGCACCACGGACTCCGAGTGCGGCATCAACGCCTGGTGCGTGCTGCAGTTCTCGTCGTCGTCGATCTGCTTCGAGGCGTGCGCGTCCAACGCGGACTGCCCCTTCGGCTGGATGTGCGAGAACGTCGAGGACTTCGAGACGAAGGACCTCGTGCCGGCGTGCATCCCGGCCTGGCTCTGATGACGTCGCGCAGCCAAAGCGCTCTTCGGAACGTGCTCCTGCCGGCCCTCGCGCTCGTCGCGGCGGTGGCAGGAGCAGGCTGCGACGATCCGCTTCCGATCTACGCGCCGAACTGCGTGGAGGACGGCTGCGAAAGCGGGACCTGCTACCGGTACGCGTCGACCGCGTCGTCGAGCGACTCGTTCTGCACGGCCGAGTGCGTCACCGACGCGGAGTGTCCGTTCGGCGGGTACTGCTTCGAGATCGACGGCGACCCGAACATGACGCGTGCGTGCTTCGCCGCCTGCAGCAACGACTTCGACTGCGAGGACGGCTGGCTGTGCACCGAGGCCATCGACGCCGACACGGGCATGCCGCGCGGCAACATCTGTCTGCCGTAACGACTGCTTCGCGCATCGACGTCGTGGCGCGAAGCGCGTCACCAGGGCAAGCCGGCGCCGCGAGGTCGCCGGCTTTCCTTTTTCCCGCGCCTGCGCGGCAACGGGCGACAAGAGGTCTCCACCCTGGCGATGGGCGGTGATATGAAGCGGCGATGCGTCGGAAGTGGCTCGGACTGATCGCGGCGACCGCCGTGGGCGCCGGCGTGGCCTGCGGCAACGAGATCCCCAGCTACGCGCCGTGCAAGCCGTCGGACGAATGCGCCGAGGGCACGTCGTGCTTCGAGGTGTCGCTGACCGATACCGGAGGAGGCGGCGAGCCGATGCGCGCGCGCGAGGGCAACGCCTGCACGAGACTCTGCGGCGCCGACTCGGACTGTCCCGGCAACGGCGCTTGTTATGCGCTCGAAGGCGACGAGCGCGAGACCTACATCTGCTTCGAGCGGTGCGAGGACGCGTCGTACTGCTGGCAGGGCTTCGACTGTCTGCGTGCGCTCGTGATCGATCCGACGACGGGCGGCACCATGGAGAGCGGTGGCATCTGCGTGCCCTTGCCGATCGAGAGCTGAAGGGGTGACGAGAGACGTGACACGCTCTGCGGCGTGGGGTCCGTGCGTCGCGCGCTCTGGGTGATGCTCGCAGCTCCGCTCGCCTGTGGCGGGCGACAGACCGTCACGAGCTCGGGGCAGACGGGCGGCGTCGCGACGCCTGCGGACGCGGGCGCGCGGGCGGGTGACGCGATGGCTGCGATCGCGGCGCCTGCGTGGGAGGGCTCGTTCCACACGTGCGTCGTGCGGAGCGCGGCAGGACGCGAGGATGCGGGGGGCCCCGTCTACTGCTGGGGCGCCAACGGAGAGGGCGAGCTCGGCGACGGCAGGCGCGAGGATGGGTACACGC
>JADZFZ010000042.1 GCA_020854145.1 Deltaproteobacteria bacterium
CGCCCTTCGGCGCGCGGGCGCGGGGTCGCGTCGCGAATCCTCGATGCGCTCGAGGTCGAGGCGCGAAGGCTCGGTGCGTCGCGCCTGGTCCTCGAGACGGGAGCACGGCATCTGGAGGCGATGGCGCTCTACACGCGGCGCGGCTTCACGCCGGTCGAGCCCTTCGGCGAGTACGTCGACTCGCCGCTCAGCGTGTGCCTCGGCCGATCGCTGGTCTGAGTGGCTGGGAGGGGGGCGGGCACGCGCCCCCCTGCCACCCCTGCGTGAGCAAGGGGCGCTGCGCGCGCCCCCTGCACCCCCGCGGGATCGGTATTCTGATTGACCCTGTGACGGTATTCTGATCGACCCTCTCAGCGCCGCAGGTGTGCGTCGAAGCTGGCGGCGCTCAGCACGGTCGTGTCGTAGGTGACGATGAACGCGACGCTCGTGACGAGGAGCGCTCCGAGCCCGACGACGATCACGGCGCGGACGAGGCTCGCGGTCACGCGCGTGCGCATCACGGTGTGCACGACGAGCGGCGTGAAGAGCACGAGCACCACGCCCGTGACGACGAACTTCAGCACGTAGACGTTCGCCATCGGGGGCATCAGCTGCAGGGCGTACATGGGCCCGAGGGCGGTCAGCACGAAGGGGCGCCAGCCGTCGGCCTCCGTCCACGCCGACGCCAGGGACCGTGCGGTGCCGATGCAGAGAAACGGATAGATCGGCAAGAGGTACCAGCCGTACATCCAGTTCGACGCCAACGCCGTCGCGGTGATGTGGAGGAACACGGGAAGGGCGTAGGCCACGCGTTCGAGGCGCGCCTTGGGGAACCCCGTGAAGAACCCAAACCACAACAACAGCAACCATCCGCGCCCGACGTCGTTGTCACCGATCCGCGCGTACTCGAACCAATTGACGAAGATGCTCCAGGTGCCGCCGCGAATCGTGCCTTGCACGAGCGTCTGGCGGACGAAGGAGTCCCAGCCGAAGACGGCGCCGTGCACGATCACGAGCGACGCGATGGGCAGAGACACGAGCAACGTGCCGAGCGCCGTGCGCAGACCGCCTCCCGCCCACGCGATGCAGAAGACGGCTGCGATGGACGCGACGCCTGGGATCTTCGCGAGCGGAGCGAGGCCCGCGAGCGTGGCCGCGAGCAGCAGCCAGCCGATGCGCCGTCGATCGAGCCACTCGAGCGCCGCGAGCAAGGAGCCGACGAGCAGGACCGCGAGCAGATGGTCTTCCTTCAGGAGGCGCCCCTGCAGCGCGAGCACCGGAAGGAACGCGCCGAGCGCTCCGGCCATCAGCACGACGGCCGGGCGGCGATCGAAACGCCGCGCGAGCAACATGACGAGCAGCACCATCAGCGACGACAGCAAGACCGGCACGAGGCGCGTGTAGGTCATGCGCGCTTCGAGGTAGTGGCGCGCGCCGCTCAGGTGAGCGACCGCGCCGACCGCGAGGTGCATCAGCGGCGGGTGCTCGAAGTAGGGCGTGATGGCCTGCCAGTCGGTGCCGACGAAGCGCAGGCGCGTCACCTCGACGAGCGGCGCGTAGTGCTCGGGCCACAGGGACCAGCCGCGCGTGCGGCCTTCGGCGATCATCGACCAGCCGTTCCACGTGACGAACAGCTCGTCGCCGATCTGCCCGTACTGCGGGACGACGTCGTAGTCCCACGTGCGAAGGCCCGTGCCGGCGAGGACGATGGCG
The DNA here is from genome assembly GCA_020854145.1 of Deltaproteobacteria bacterium. Classification (GTDB taxonomy): domain Bacteria; phylum Myxococcota_A; class Polyangia; order Polyangiales; family JADZFZ01; genus JADZFZ01. Next base: position 1,693 of record JADZFZ010000042.1, read on the forward strand.
AGGCCGAGCGCGAACGCGCCGCGGCGAACGGTCGTCGCACGATCGCGCGCGCCGAACGTCCACGCTGCGAGCGCGGCGGCCAGGAGGGTGGCCCCGATGCCGAGGATCCAGCCCAGCGTGCGGTAGTCGTCGGGTGCGTCGGGCGGAGGGCGAAACGCGCGCGAGTTGAGCGAGCGGAACGGGCCGGTCCCCACCGCCGCGTACGTCACGAGACGATCGGAGGCTTCTTCGATGCGCCACGCGAGGTCGTAGTCGTGCGTGCCGGCCGCGAGCGGGATGGGCACCGATGGCTTCTGCGGCGCGGTCGCGAGCGGGACGCCGTCGATGGTCAGCACGCCGCGTCCGCCGCCGCGGACCTCGAAGCGCCACAGGCCGGTCCGATCGACGTTCAGACGCGCGCGGATACGCACGTGCACCTTGGGTCGCTCGAGCATCGGGCCGAGACGAAGGAAGTCCCACGCGTTGATGACGCGGGCCTGGGCGCGGACGACCGTGAAGAGCTGCGCCGTGCGCTCGACGCGACGATCGACGACGGTGCTGAGATAGGGGTTGGACGGTCGGGGCACGACGACGGCCGGAGGAGCCGGCGGCGTCGGAGTCGCGGGGGCGTTCGGTCGCGCGACGACGGGAACGCGGGGCGCCGGGGGGCTCGCGGGGCGCACGGCAGGACGCGCGAAGCCGCCATCGGGCGCGCGGTGAAAAGGCCGCGCCGCGATGCCGCCGTCGGGTCCGCGAAGGTACGGGCGCGCCGCGATGCCGCCGTCGGGTCCGCGAAGGTACGGGCGGCGGGTCGCGGTGCCGCCGTCGGGTCGGCGGAAGAAGGGACGCGGCACGCCGCCGTCGTCGGAGGGACGCACCGGAGCAAGCGAGGGGAACGCACGGCGAGCGCCCGCGTCGAGGTGTCTCGGGACGGAGGGCCCTGCGTCCGGGAGCATCACCACGCCCGGGTGGGTGACGGTCGGGGGGACGATCGTGCCCGTCGAGGGCGACGGTGGGCTGGGCGTTGTGCTCGGCGTCGCGCCGGCAGCGGGCGGCGCGGGTGGGGGCGGCGTCTCGGGCACGTAGCCCGCGTAGGTGAAGTCGGCGCCGTACCGCAGGTAGGTGAGGTCCACCACCCAGGTCGCTCCCAACGCGAGCGCCGCCGCCGCGAACGCGGCGAGCGCGGCCTTCGCAAACCGGGGCATGGGAGCCGCGTGGGTAACACGGTGCTCCCGCTGCCGCAAAGGCGTGCAGACGAACCGCGCGGGGCGTGATACGAATCGCCACCTCTCGAGATGAACCCGCCGGATGATCCGCGCGGGCCGCGCTCGGCGCCGCCTCCACCTCCTCGTTCTCCGGCCGATGGTGTCGGCCTGCGCGGAAAGATCCCTCTTCCGCCTCCTTCGGCAGGCGCACCGGCGACGCGTCCGCCTCCTCCGCTGCCTCCCGGCGCGCCGCGGAGGAGCGTCCCGCCACCGCCCTTGCCCGGGCCCGCACCCGGGACGGCCGCGCCCCCGCCGGTGCCTCCGACGCCGTTGCCTCAGGCGGTGTTGCCGCCGTTGCCGGCGGTCGCCCACGTCGCGCCCGTGCCCATGGTCACCCCGGCGCACCCGCCGAGCGCTCCGTCGGCGCAGCCAGCCGCTCGCCCGGCGACGACCACCGTCGAGGTCGAGGTCGACGACAGCCTCGTCTCGGCGACGCGACACGATCCCTCGGCGATGCTCGGCGCAGGGCCGTCCGCTGCGCTCGGCGCCGGCGCCGGGCGCCCCGACACGCGCGCGGCGTCTCCGTCTGCGCTCGCCGTCTCGAGCGTGGCCGCGAGCCTGACCGACGTCGGCATCGTGAGCGAGGACCTCGGATTCGAGGAGGTCGTCTCCGACGAGGTCGAGATCTCCACCGATCCGGAGAGCATCCGCGACGCCGCCGAGGATCTCGTGCGCGCCTGCGAGCACGAGCTCAAGGAGTCGCCGAGCCCGCGGAAGTCCGCGCGCTTGCACTACGAGATCGCGCGGACCTGCGAGTTCGTGCTCGGCGACGCACGGCGTGCGGCGGCGCACTACCAGGAGGCGCTGAAGCTCGACGCAGAGCACCTGCCGACGGTGCGCGGCGCGCGTCGCATCTTCATCGCGCGACGCGCCTACGCCCAGGCGTTGCCGCTCTTCGACGCCGAGATCCGCGCGACCGCGGAGCCTGCCGCCAAGGCCGCGCTGCTGTTCGAGAAGGCGCGCATCCTCGAGGACCAGCTCGGACGGCGCAAGGAGGCGCGCGAGGCCCAGCTCGCCGCGCTCGAGCTCGACCGCGCGAACCTCTCGCTCTTGCTCGCGCTCGAGCTGATGCTCGTCGCCGATCGCGACGACCCCGAGCTGCTGTCGCGCATCTACGAGCGACAGGCCAACGCCGCCACGGCCGACCCGCGTCATCGCGCGGCGCTCGTCGTGGCGCGCGCGCGTCTGGCCGAGCACGTCAAGAAGATGCCCGACCACGCGGTCGAGCTGTACGAGACCGCGCTGCGTCTGGATCCGGACGCGCCCTTCGCGCTCGACGAGCTCAAGCGGCTGCACCACCAGATGCGCCGATGGCGCGATCTCGTGACGGTCCTGGTCCGCGAGGCCGAGCTCGCGACCGAGGCGGGCGAGCGCGCGATGGCGTACTACCGCATCGGTCGCATCCAGGCCGAGCG
>JADZFZ010000043.1 GCA_020854145.1 Deltaproteobacteria bacterium
CCCGGGGTCGTGCGTGCCTGCGGGTTCGGCGTCTCGCCCGATCGCGAGAATCGCGCGCCGTCGAAGCGGTAGCGGCGCTCGCGGACGGCGCCCCACGGAAGCAGGATCGGCTCGATGTCGGTCGACGGTGACTCGCGCCACGTCGCCGCATCGACGCCCGACGAGCGGCCGAGCGACACGACGATCTCCAGTGGCCGACCCCGCATCTCGACGCGATTCTCGATCATCCCGCCCGTGCTGAGCTCCTTGCGCACCTCGGCCTCGAACACGATGGCCGGCTCCGCGCCGCTCATCGACACGACGCGATAGAGATCACGCGTCCCGAGCTCGTTCTGCTGCCGCAGCACCAGCACGATCTCCGCGAGCCCGTCGCCGTTCACGTCCCGGAGCGCGGCCGACCGCACGCCCGACGCCGCGAGCACCGGCAGGTCTTCGAAGTAGTAGCTCCGACCGTCGCGAAACCCGGGACCGAGCACCACCAGGAATCGATCGACGACGACGACGCGCTCGGGGCGCGCGTCGCCCGAGACGTTGCCCCGCAGATCGTGTGCGGCCCGGGCCCCGCTCAGCGAGCGCGAGCGTAGGAAGGCCTCGAGCGTCGCGCCGCCGTCGGCGCCCGTGGCGAGCGCAGGCAACGTCGCGAGGTCGCCGTCCACGCGCGCCGTCCCGAGCACCGTCTCGATGGTCGGGTGCGCTTCCGAGTCCGCGTCGAGCAGGCGCACGGCCGCACGCGCGTCGCTCCGGTTCGCGTCGGTCACGCCGACGAGCGACCACGGGACCGCAGCCTCGACGGTGTAGCCGCCCTCGGACGGCGCCTCGACGATGCGCGCCCGCGCCACGACCGTCGGCCTCCTCCCGGTCGGCCCGGCGGCCAGCGTCGCGCGCGAGCGTCCCGGCACTCCTGCGTACAGCCAGACGTCGGTGCCCCGAGGACGGCCGCCCTCCCCTGGCACGGCGACCGTCAGCACGAGCACGTCTTCGCGAGGGCCGGGACGGCTCGTCCGGACGAAACGGTCGTCGCGTACCTCCGCGCTCACGTAGAGCGTCTGGGCATCCCAGAGCAGCGCCACCCGCGCCGACGCGTCGCGGGCGCCGCGCCATGCAGCGGCCCCTTCGAGCACCGCCTGCTGCGTGCTCAACGACGTGGACGGCGCGCCGCGCCAGTCGCGCAGCATCCCGTCGATCCGCGGGGGCTGCGGGCCGACGCGCGTCGCGCGCAGGGCCTGCGCGTGGGCGCTGCCTGCAGCGGCGAGCAGCCAGCCGAGGATCCCGAGCCACGGAAGCAGGCGCCCGGTGGGGAGTGCGACGCTGCGAAAGCCGACGAAACGCATGACGCCAAGTCCTCGGACGCTCCGCGCGGCCGGATGTTCTCCAGAAGACTCTCACAGCGCAATCGGACGCTGTGAAGCTTTCCTTCGGTCCGGCGGCCTCGCGCCACTGGAAGGCCTGGGCCTGACCGTGCTAACGACGCGCGGTCCGGGGAGAACGCATGTTCGAGACGATCACGAAAGGCTTTCGCGTCGCGCGGCAGCGCCTCCAAGGGCTCGCCGAGCTCGACGAGGCCAACATCGACACGGCGCTCCGCGACGTCCGCGCGTCGTTGCTCGAAGCCGACGTCGAGCTGGGGATCGTCAAGCAGTTCCTGGCGTCGGTGAAAGCCGAGGCGATCGGCCAGGTCGTCCAGACGAAGGTCGAGCACAAGGGCAAGAAGCTCAAGATCTCGCCCGGCGACGTCTTCATCAAGGTCTGCCAGGACCAGCTCATCGAGATGATGAAGGCCGAAGGGGAGCCCGTCGTGTGGGCACCCAAGGGTCAGGTCACCGGCGTGATGATGGTCGGCCTCCAAGGCTCCGGGAAGACGACCACCACCGCGAAGCTCGCACGCCTCTTCCAGAAGGAAGGGCACAAGCCGCTGCTCGTCGCGGCCGACACGCAGCGACCCGGCGCCGTCGATCAGCTCCAGGTGCTCGGCGAGCGGCTCGACGTGCCCGTCTTCGCCATCCCGGGAGGCAACCCGCTCGACATCTGCACGCGCGCGCTCGAGCACGCCAAGCGCATCCATCGCGACGTCATCCTCTACGACACCGCCGGCCGGCTCGCGATCGACGAGCGACTGATGGACGAGCTCGGCGCGATCAAGACCAAGACGAAGCCGCAGAACGTCTTCCTCGTCGTGGACGCCATGATCGGCCAGGACTCGGTCCGCACCGCCGCGGCCTTCCACGACAAGCTCGGCCTCACCGGCGTCGTGCTCACGAAGCTCGACGGCGACGCGCGCGGTGGCGCCGCGATCAGCATCCGCAACGTGACGGGCGCGCCGATCCGATTCGCCGGCATGGGCGAGGGGCTCGACAAGCTCGAGCCTTTCCGCGCCGACGGCATGGCGAGCCGCATCCTCGGCATGGGCGACATCGTCGGCCTGATGAAGGACTTCGAGGAGGTCGTCGACGAGAAAAAGGCCGAAGAAGATGCGATGCGGATGCTCAAGGGTCGCTTCACCCTGAGCGACTTCCTCGAGCAGATTCAGACGATCCAGAAGATGGGCCCGCTGCAGGACATCTTCGAGAAGCTGCCGTTCTTCCCGGGCGGGCTGCCCGAGGGAGTGACGCTCGACGACAAAGAGCTCGTGAAGATCAAGGCGATGATCGCCTCGATGACGCGCCGCGAGCGCGAGCGGCCGGAGCTCTTCCAGAAGCAGTCGTCCCGAATCGATCGGGTGGCGAAGGGCTCGGGCCGCCAGAAGGCCGAGGTCGTCGAGCTGCTCAATCGATTCATGGGAATGCGCAAGATGATGGAGGACATCGGGTCGCAGGCGAGCATGCTCGCCAAGATCCCCGGCCTCCGACAGCTCGCCAACGCGAGCAAGCTGCGCGACGCGATGCGCGTGAACGTCGACGACGGCGCGGGCATGTTCGGCAACCCGATGATGGGCGATCTCGCGACGACGCTGCTCGAGGCAGCGGTCGCGGGACAAGGCGGCGCGTCCCAGATTCGCCGCAAGCCGACCGTGTCGGACAAGAGCAAGAAGAAAGACAAGCGACGCCAGGAGAAGAAGGCGCGCAAGAAGGCTCGCAAGAAGTGAGCAGGTACTCCGGGAGGTCGGTCTTGGGAAGGGCGCTCATCACGAGTGTGGCAGTCCTCTTCGTCGCGATGACCGCGGCAGGCTGCGTCGAGAACAGTCCGTCGTCTGCCGCCAACGAGGATCAGGTCAGGCGTCAGTTCGTCAGCAAGACGGCGCCGAGCCCGCAACATCGCCTCGACGTTCGATTCGAGGACAAAGTTCGATTGCTCGGCTACGACATCGAGCCGCCCGAGGATCGAATTCGCGCCGGCACGCGCGTCACCGTGACGTGGTATTGGCAGGTCGATCGGCCGCTCGAGTCCGGGTGGCTGCAATTCACCCACGTCGAGGACGCCTCCGGCACGCCGCGCATCAATCTGGACGGCGAGGGTCCGGTGCGACAGGGCTATCCGCCCGATCGCTGGCGTCGCGGCGAGTACATCAAAGACGTCCAGACGATCACGCTCGACGACAGCTGGGGCTCACCCGGCGCGACCCTGCGGCTCGGATTCTGGCGCGAGAGCCACCGCATTCGCGTCGTGCGCGGACAGCACCAGGACAACCGTGCGCTCGGCGTGACGTTCAGGACGGGAATCACTCCGCGGCCTCCGGGTGCCGCCGAGAAGGCCACTCCGGCACCGGGTGCCGCGTTGCCCTCGCTCGTCGTGCGGCGCGCGTCCGGGCCCATCGAGATCGATGGTCAGCTGGAAGACGCGCCGTGGCGCGAGTCCCGAACGACGGCCCGGTTCGTCAACACGATGAATGGCAGCCCCGCGCAGCCCAACGCGCAGGTGGTGGCATTGTGGGACGACGAGAATCTCTACATCGGCTTCAAGGTCGAGGACGAGAATCTCAAGAGCACGTTCACGACGCGCGACGCCAACCTGTGGGAGCAGGACGCCGTCGAGATCATGATCGATCACGACGGTGACGGCGCGAACTACGTCGAGCTGCAGGTCTCGCCCGCGGGCGTGATCTTCGACACGCGATTCGACCGACCGCGCGAGCCTGCCGCCCCGGGGCACCGCGATTACGACAGCGGTCTGCGCGCGGCCGTCAATCGCCGCGGGGGCACGCTCAACGACGACAGCGACACCGACCGCGGGTACGACGTCGAGATTGCGATCCCGTGGCGCGCGTTCAGCGACGGCGCGACACCGCGACCGGGCCAGACCTGGCGCGCGAACTTCTTCGTCATGGACATCCCGCGCGGCGGCGGCGGCCAACGCGCCGTCGGATGGTCGGCGCCTCGCGTGGGCGACTTCCACACGCTCGCCCGTTTCGGCAGGCTCCTGTTCACCGGTGCGATGCCCCCTGCGGCCATCCCCTCGGCAGGCGGCGCGACCACCGCCGGTGACGGCGACGGCGGCGCCCTTCGGACGCCCGCGGCAGGAGACGGTGGCGGAGCGGCGCGCCTCGCTCCAGGCGCGTTGCCCCGATCTCTGAAGCTCGTGCGTCCGCTCATCGAACGCCGTCAACCGCCGGCGGGCGGTGGTGGAGCCCGCAGCGGCGCGGGAACGCCCTGAGCCGCTCCCCGTCCCGCGCCCCCCGACCGAGGGCCGAATCGCCGACCGGCGCGCCACCGGTCGGCTGGCGCTCCCACGGGCGTGGTCTGCGGGCGCCCTGAAGAAAGCCGGGCTGTCCCGTGGGCTTCGCGCTCCTCCTCGCGCTCACCCTTCTCGCCGCGGTCGCCGCGGTCGCGTTGGGCGCCCGTCTGTACGCGGACGAGCGATCGCGCGCCGAGGTCGCCCTCGCGGCAGCGACGATCTGGCTCGGTCTGATCCAGCTCCCCGTCCACACGCTCGGTTGGCTCGAGCGACTGACCGCACCCACGCTCGCGATCGCGTCGCTCTGCACGTCGCTGGTCGTGTTCGTCGCCGCACACGCCGGGCGGCGTCCGTTCGAGCAGCTCCACACGACGTGGCGCGCCCTGTCGGACGTCGCGACGCTGCCCTTCGCCGCGATCGACGAAGCCTGGCGGGCGCGCAGCATCGCCGTGCTCGCGCTGCTCGCCGCCATCTTCGTCGCGGCGTGGACGTTCGTGGTCGCGTGGCTCGCGCCGTCCTCGAGCTGGGACGGGCTCTGGTACCACGAGGCGATGGTCGGCTTCGCGCTCCAGAATCGCGGGTTCGGCTGGGTCGAGCTCCCCGACTACATGCAGGCCGTCAACGGCTACGCGCGCAACAGCGAGCACTATCTGATCTGGGTCACGATATTCGCCGATAGGCGCCTCGTGGACGCCGTGCAATCGGTGATGTCGCCGATTCTCGTGCTCGCATTCTTCGCCCTCGCGCGGCGCTACGTGCAATGGCGAATGGGCGCGATGGCCCTCGGCGTCGTCTTCTTCCTCACGCCCGGCGTCGTGCTGCAGCTTCGCAGCACGTACATCGACCTGACGGCGGTGACGGCATTCGTCGTAGCGCTCTACTGGACGACGAAGCCGCGCATGCGCGGCCGCGACGTCTGGCTCGCGGGCCTGGCGCTCGGGCTCGTCGGAAGCAGCAAATCGACGGGCATCTATTTCATGGGCCTGCTCGGCGCCGTGTCGAGCGCCAACGTCGTGCTCTCGATGGTGCAGCGGCGCAGCGGCTGGCTCCTCCTGCACGGGCTCGGCGCGACCCTCGTGCTGCTCGCGTTGGCCGGCCCGACGTACGGCCGCAATCTGGAGCGGTATGGCAACCCGCTCTGGCCGCTCCGATTCCGGATCAAGGCGCTCAAGGTCGATTGGCCGGGGCCCCAGGACGTCCAGGACCAGCAATACCCGCTCTCGCAGGTCCTCGATTACCTCTACGGGCCTCCTTCGCCCGGGCACGACTATGCGGACACGCGAATGCACGGGTACGGGCACGTCCTGCCGTATCTGGGTATCCCGCTCGCCGTGCTCGCGTTCCTGCTCCTCGTGTGGAGGTGCTTCGCCGGAGACAATCGCCATTCGCGGCCGCCTACGCGCGCAGGGCCGTGGCACCTGCTTGCCCTGTCACTCGTGGTCATCGTCAGCGTCGTCCCGTCGCCGGCCTATTGGTGGTCGCGATTCCAATTGCAGGCCATCGGGGGCGTGTTGCTGCTGCTCCTCTGGTTGCTCGATCAGAAGTGGGGCTCTCCCTGGCGCGAGGGCATCGTCGGCGCGCACGTGGTCTTCAGCATCGTCGTCCTCTTCTGGCTGAAGCCGGGCTGGGACGTTCCGCTCGAGCGCGTCGTCGAGCTCGCCGCGATGCGGCCCGCGGATCGTGCAGTCCAGGGCACCGGGTTCTGCCAGCTCCCGACGATCACGGCGACGGCGCGCGAGCGCGAGCTCGGGCCCGGAGACGTGGCCGTGTTCAGCGACCATCCGTTCCCGGCGACCCTTTGGAACGAGCGCATGACCAATCGGGTCGTGTTCGTCCCATTCGGCTCGCGCGACCAGTATCTCGCGCAGCTCGACGCCCTTCGTGCCGAGTGGGCCGTGGTGCGCAACGCGAGCGGCGAGTCTCGTGCGCTCCGGGCGTTGCCTCCGCGTTGGGAGCAAGTCGGCCCGGCTGGACAGGGATTCACGGCTTTCCGTCGGTTCTCGGGCCCGCCCGGCACGGGATCCGCCGCGCGGCCGGTCCAGCCGACGCACCCTCCCCGACCCGCGCTCGAGCCGACGAAGATGCCCCGCGCATTGCCCGGCGCGACGTTTCGCGGCCTTCGCGACGGTGGCGCGGCGCCGAACCTGCCCACGCCGCGGGACGCCGGAGCGCCACGACCGCTCGACGCGGGCAGGACGCTCGGGCGCATGCGATCGGCTTTCGACGCCGGGTTGCCGCGCCTCGCCCCTCGAGACGGCGGCCGGACCCTTCGCCCGACGAAGGCCCGGCCCTGAGCGCAGGTCCCCGCGAGCGGGTGGGCAGATCACCCGTTCGGGCCCCACACCCTGCTCGTCTCGGCCGTCGATCCGATCCCCGACTCGCGGGGCGGTGTACCGAGTGACCGGGGTGGGGCTCGGACGCCGGCGTCGCTGCTTGCCAGACCGACGCCGAACCGCGTAGAGGTCCGCGGATGAGTCGTCGTGCTCGGCGACCGTGGTCGTCCACCCCGGGAGGCGCCGTGATCGGCGCGCTCGTCGGCCTGTGGGCCTGCGGGCAGGACGCGCCCACCCGGCCGGATGCGCGCGCGGAGGTGGATGGCGCGGTCGCGCTCGATGCCGGTGCTGCAGACGCCGCAGACCGCCACGACGCCGGCGGCATCGGAGACGCCCGCGCCGCGGAGGACCTCGGCCGCGACGCAGACGGCGGGGCCCCTCCTGCGGACGCGGGCGGCCTCGACGACGCCGGCACATCGGAGGGCACGTCGGTGGCCTTTGCGTACCGCGGCGTGACGGGCACGTTCGACCGCGCCTTCGTCGGGTACGTGAGCGACACGGTCGGCGGGACGCCGCGCGGGCTCTACTTCGAGCTCTCGCGTGGAGCGGACGACGCGTGCCCGAGCGAGACCTCGCCGGTGCCGCAGCAGATCCTGACCGTCGACGGCTTCGCCTCCACGAGCGCCGGCGTCCAGGGCGACGGCCTGTCCGTGCGCTTCTTCGACTTCGAAGGCCGCTTCCGCACGGAGATCGCGCCGGACACGGCGACCACGGCGCGCGTCGAGATCGCCTCGCTCGACCTCGACGAAGGCACGGTGGCGGGCGCGGTCGAGCTCACCTTCGGCGACGGCGACGCAGTCGGGCGCTTCCACGCCACGCACTGCGCGTCGCTCGACTCGCCGCTGCCATGAGCCGGCACGTTCGAACCGTCCGGCGCGTCGTGCGCGGGCTCGTGGCCGTGGGGATGGTCGGGATCGGGATCCTGCACTTCGTCGATCCCGAGCCATTCGTGCGGATCGTGCCGCCGTTCCTTCCGGCGCCGCTGGCGCTCGTGTACGTGAGCGGCGTTGCCGAGATCCTCCTCGGGCTCGCCATCCTCCCGCGGAAGACCCGGAGGTGGGCCGCGCTCGGGCTGGTCGCGCTCTACGTCGCGGTGTTTCCCGCCAACGTCTACATGGCCGTCGCGGGCATTCAGCTCGACCCGTCGAGCCCGATGCCCGGTTGGATCGCCTGGGCGCGATTGCCCTTCCAGCTGCTCTTCATCGCCGCGGCGCTCTTCGTGAGGCACGCGGACCCGCCGCCGTCGAGCGCAGCGCGATCAGCGCGTGGCTCGGGCGACCACGAAGTCGGTCGGGATGACTCCCGGGCTGCGTAGCCCGAACCAGCCGTAGGCCGTGGGGGTGTCCGCCTCGTCGGCGAGCAGGAGCAACGTGCCCACCCCGAAGCCGCCGATCCCGAGCGTTCGATCGTCGTCGTCGTGGGGCAACGAGGTCGCGTCGATGAGGCGGATCAGCCAGACGCGCTGGGGCGACGTCGAGTGCAGCCGCGGGGGCTCGGCGAGGAATCCGACGTGTCCCGTGCTCCGCGACCGAAACCATGGCGGGCGGATCCAGGCGAGCACGTCGCCCGCGCGTGCGTCGCCGAGACGCTCGATGCGCTGCCACGGTGCGGCACCGTCGGTCGGCCGCGCTTGGCTGAGTCGCCGGAAGTAGTCGCGGGCCTGAGGGCGCGTCTTGCCGACGTAACGGTGCGCGCCCGGGGCGCTCCGAGACAGCACCCAGGCGGCCATCGCGGAACAGTCCCAGTGATAGATGCCCTGGCGCGGATCGACGCGCGCGCGATGGACGTACCGCGTGTCGCGCATCGACGTGCGCACGCCTTCGAGCACGCCGAGGATCCGTCGGTTGACCGCGTTGGGCGCGCCCGTGTGGTCGATGCGCTCGACCTGCGGCACGAGCGGGCCCGACCGGACGTCGGTCTCTTCGGGCAGAACCGCGTTTCGTACGGGATCGCTCGGCGCGGGCGCCGAGTCGTTGCGCTCGATTGCGGCGACACGATCCGTCGTGCCGACGATGCCGATCAGCGCGAGCCCGACCAGCAACGCTCCCGTGGCGCCTGCTGCCATCGCTGCTCGAGCCGGTTTACGCATCATCGGTCTGGATCAGCCTTGTATACGGATGGCCGCGGTCAAGCTGCCGTGCGGCGGGGAAGATCCCCAGCTTCGACCTCTACCGCAGCGACGGGTTCCCCACGTACTCTGGGTCCCGATGGCCTCGTCCCCTCTTCCGCTGCTCCTGCCGGTGGTCGCCGCTCTCTCCGCGTTCGGCTCGGTTGCCCGCGCACAGGACGAGATGCCCGACGCGATCGAGGAGCGGCGCGAGCCCGGCATGTCCGCCGAGAGCGACCAGCGCGCGCGATCGCTCTACGCGCGCGGCCAGGCGCAGTTCGAGCGCGGCGAGCACCAGCGCGCGATCGTGAGCTTCGAGGCCGCCTACGAGCTCAGCAACCGCCCCCTGCTCCTCTACAACATCTCCCTCGCATACGAGGAGCTCGACGACGACGAGCAGGCCGCGGAGTACCTCGAGCGTTACCTGCGGGACGACCGCGAGATCACCGCCTCCGAGCGACGCCGGCTGCAGGCGCATCTGCGGCGTCTCCGCGCGCCGAGCGAGAGCCCCGCGTTCTGGATCGGCGGCCACGCCTTTCCGCAGCTCTGGTTGTCCGTGCTCGACGACGTGATGCTGCACCTGTCGGTCGAGGCGCGGTATCGGTTGGCCGGCGAGCTCGCCCTGGCTGCGCAAGCCGGCTACGCGACCGTCGGCAAGAGCGGGATGTCCGGCGGTAGCGAAGGCTTCACCCTCGGCTTGGGCGTCGCATACGGGCACCCGCTCGCGGAGAGCTGGCGCCTCCTCTTTCGCGGCCTGTTCGTCTTCGAGGACTACTTCTCGGACCAGGGCGGAGGCAATCGCACGTACTTCGCCCTGCGGCCCGGCGTGGGTGTCTCGTACCGACTCCATGCGCGCGTCACCCTGGAGCTGACGGCAGAGGCCGCCGGCGGCCTGTCGCAGTTCAGCGGCGGCGGCGTCGGCGACGAGGTCCAATCGGACTTCGCCATCATCGCGGGCGCCCGGTTCGCGGTGCTCTTCGGGCTCTTCTGAACGGGGCTGCTAGCATCGCCGCGATGCGTGCTCGTGGTAGTTGGCTGGCGTTCGGAGTCCTGTCGTTGATCGCGTGCGGAGACGACGACGGCTCGTCGATGACGGCGCCCGATGCGGCGTCGCCGCAACCGCCGCCTCCGGCCGTACCGCCGCCGCCGCCGGCGCCTGGCGTCCTCGTCCACACCTTCCCGGCGTTCGAGGCCGCCGCCGGCGACGAGATCTTCGGACCGTGTCAGAGCTGGACCCTCGACAACGACGAAGACCTCTTCGTCACCGCGGTCCACATGCTCAACGACGGGGGCTGGCACCACTCGAACTGGTTCTTCGTGCCCGATGACGTCTACTCGGCCGACGACGGCTCGAACGGCGACGGCACATGGGGCTGCGAGGAGCGGGGATTCGATCAGGCGCTCGCGGCCAGCATGGGGGGCGTGCTCTTCGCGCAATCGACGCAGGCCGAGGACGAGGAGCAGCGGTTCCCCGACGGTACGGCGATCCGGATCCCCGCCAGGAGTCGCATCGTCGGTGGGATCCACGTGCTGAACGTCAGCAGCGCGGACATCAGCACGGCGCTGACCTTCGAGATCGAGACCGTGGCGCGCGACGAGATCACCATCGAGCTCGCCGCGCTGGCGCTGAGCAATCGCGCGCTCGACTTGCCGCCGCGCACGTTCTCGGCGTTCTCCATGACTTGCGATCTCGCTGCAGCGCACAGGCGTCGCACGGGCCGCGACCTCGACTACGGCATCTATTACGTGCTGCCCCACTACCACACGCTCGCCGACGGCTACCGCCTCGAGGTCGTCGGTGGCCCGCGCGACGGCGAGAGCGTCTACGGCACGGGCATGGACGTGGGCGACCCTCTCGGGCAGTCGTTCGCCACGCCCTTCGACCTGACGGGGGCGACCGGCCTTCGTGTGACCTGCACGTACTTCAACCCGCGCGACCGGCGTGTGGGCCACGGCATCGGCAGCCAGGAGATGTGCGACACGCTCATCTACACCGACGCCAATCACCAGTACCTCGGCGTCTCGTCGGACAACGTGGTCGGCGACACGGTCGACGGCGTCGTCCAGAACGAAGCCGGATGCGAGGTCTTCTCGTTCGACACGCCCGAGTGAAGGCGGTCCGGGAGAGCAGATGGAGTACCGAAGCCTCGGCCGGAGCGGCCTGAAAGTCTCGACGTTGTGCCTCGGCACGATGACCTTCGGCGAGCCGGAGGAGGGCTCCTTCATGCACGGGGTCGCGGCCGACGAGAAGACGTCGTCCGCGATCATGAACGCCGCGCTCGACGCGGGGATCAACTTCTTCGACACGGCCGACGTCTACGGCAACGACGGCCTCACCGAGCGCGTGATCGGACGCTGGTTCGTGAAGGACCAGCGCCGCGACGACGTCGTGCTCGCGACCAAGTTCCGCTTCCGGATGAACAAGGGGCCGAACGGGACCGGCGCGTCGCGCTACCGCATCGTCCGGACCGTCGAGGAGAGCCTGAAGCGCCTGCAGACCGATCGGATCGACCTGTACCAGATCCACATGCAGGACTACGACACGCCCGAGCACGAGACCCTCTCGGCGCTCGACGATCTGGTGCGCTCGGGGAAGGTCCTCTACGTCGGTGCGAGCAACTACACCGCGTACCGTCTCGTCGAGAGCCTGTGGGCGAGCGACAAGCACGGGCTCGAGCGCTTCGCGAGCGTGCAGATGCAGTACAGCCTCATCGCCCGCGACATCGAGCGCGAGCACGTTCCGGTCTGCACGCGTCACGGGCTCGGGATCCTCCCGTGGTCACCGCTCGCCGCGGGCTTCCTGTCCGGCAAGTACCGCAAGGGCCAGACGCCGCCGACGGGAACGCGGTTCGAGAAGTGGAAGGAGCGCTACGGCGCCTTCGACAACGAGCGCAACTGGCGCGTGCTCGACGCCGTGCTCGGCGTCGCGAAAGAGCTCGACGCCTCGCCCGCGCAGGTCTCGCTGGCCTGGTTGCTCGCGCGACCCGCCGTGACCTCGGTCATCTTCGGAGCGCGCTCCGCCGCACAGCTCGAAGAGAACCTGAAGGCGACGAAGCTGAAGCTCCCCGCGAGCTGCGTGGCGAAGCTGGACGAGGCGAGCGCCTTCGATCTGGGCTACCCGTACGACTTCATCGCGCGCATCCAGAACCGCTGGTAGGGGCTGCGCCGGTTGCGCCGGCTGGGCTCGCCCCGGAACGACACCCAAGACGTAGGCGCGCGACGAATCCTATCGTCGCGCGGGAGCCCGTCGTGGATCCTCCCGTAAGCCGTGGGGGTACCCGATGCGTCGAGCTCGTTGGTCGTACGTCGTTTCGTGGATCGCGTTGCTGGCCGCGTGTGGTGGCGACGGGCTCGCGGAGGACGTGGATGCGACGCTCGCCACGGTCGAGCGCGTGCGCGGCTCGGTTCGCGCCGGAGATCGAGCGACTACCCTCGGCCGCATCACGCGCGGCCAGAAGATCGCGACCGCCGCGGACGGGCTCGCGCGCCTCGTGCTGGACAGCGGACCACGCCTGTTGGTCGGCTCCGACGCCCGGGTCGTCGTCGGCTCGCCCGACACCGTCGCGCTCGAGGCGGGACGACTCTACGCGGAGGTCGTGCCGGGGGATCGGCTGACGGTCTCGACAGGCGGAGCCTCGATCGCGACGAACGACGGCTCTCTGTCCGCAGAGCTGCGCGGCGGGGGATCGCTCGTGGTCTACGTGGTGCGCGGCGACGTCGCCTGGGTCTCGGGCAACCATCGCGGCACGGCCCACGCCGGCGAGGAGCTGACCCTCGGAGGCGGCCGCGCGACGACCGCACCGTCGGTGCTGTGGACCGACTGGACCGGAGGCCTCGCCCGACCCGGTCCGCAGGGATCGTCGATGCCCGAGGGGATGGGAACCCTCGAGGCGAGGGTCCCGGAGGAGCTCGGGCTCGCGCGCTGGCCGCTCGTGATCCGAAGGCTCGACGTGCGCGTGACCGTGCACGACGACCTCGCCATCACCGAGGTCGACCAGGAGTTCTTCAACCCGGCGAGCGACACGGTCGAAGGGCTGTATCGAGTCCGTGTGCCCGACGGCGCCGTGCTCTCGCAGTTCGCCGTGGACCGCGACGGACGGCTCGTCGAAGGGTTCGTGCGCGAGAAGGCCCAAGCGCGCGCCGCGTACGAAGCGCAGGTGTATCGCGGCTCCACCGACGATCCCGCGCTGCTCGAGTGGGTCGCGCCGGGCTCGTACAAGGCGCAGATCTACCCGATCCCACCGGGCGCCACGCGCCGCATCGTGATCCGCTACGCCGAGTGGCTCTCGCGTCCCGGTCCGAACGCGCCTCGCCTCTACCGGTACCCGATGGGCACGGGCTCCACCGCACCCCACGTCCAGGAGCTCTCGCTCGCGGTCGACCTCACGCACGCCGGCGCCGCGAGCGTGCGCGCCGGCATGGGTGCGACGATCGAGGAGAACGCCGTCCTGCTGCGGCGAAGCGACTTCCGACCCCGCAGCGACTTCTGGCTCGAGCTGGTCGACCCCGGCAACGCGGCGGGCCAGCGCGTGCGCGCGTTCGCGTCACCGTACGCGCGGCCCCGACGCGCACCCGGGTCGCGCGCGATCACGAACGAAGCGGACGAGCGCGAGTTCCTGCTCGTCCCGGTGGTGCTGCCCGAGTCGCTCGCCGCGCGGCAGGAGCGGAGCGGCCTCGACGTCGTCATCGTGGCGGACGTCTCCTCCGGCACGGACCGCTCCCACCTCGAGCTCGGCCGCAGCGTCGTGGAGTCGATCACGACGCATCTCGGCGCCGACGATCGCGTCGCCGTGGTCACGAGCGACGTGGCGCTGCGCGGCCTCGCCACCGAGCGGCGGCCGTCGCTCGGCCCCGCGTCGCGCCCGCGCATCGAAGGCCTTCTCGAGGCGCTCGCGCGGGCGCCTGCCGGCGGCGCGACCGACCTCGGCGCCGCGATTGCCGAGGCAGCAGCGCTCCTCGATCCGGCGCGCTCCGGCATCGTCGTCTACGTCGGAGACGGCGCGCCCACCGTGGGCGAGCTCGAGGCCGCGCCGCTGCTCGAGCGCATCGCTCGGCTGCCTTCGCCGGTCCGCCTGTACGGCGTGGGCGTGGGCGGCGAGGCCAACCTCGATCTGCTCGAGGCGCTCTCGGCCGGTGGCGGCCTGGCCGCACGCGTCGAAGAGCGGTCCGAGGCCGCCGAGGTCAGCTTGCGGATCCTTGCGCATGCGTCACGTCCGCTCGCTTCGCGCGTGACGTTCGATCTCGGCAGCGGCGTCGACGGGGTCTACCCGCGACGCGCGGTCGACGTGGTGCTCGGAGAGCCCCTCGTCGTGCTGGGCCGCGTGCGCGGAGCCTATCCGCGCGCCATCGTCGTCCGCGGGATCATCGCGGGACGTCCGTTCGCGCAACGATTCGACGTCGAGGTGCGCAAGGTCCCGCCGGCATCGACCGATCTGCGCTTGCGCTGGGCGAACGAGCGCCTGCGGCACTTGCTCCTCGAAGGCGCCGGGCGCGAGGCGGTGGCCGAGCTCGGCACGCGCTACGGTCTCATCACCCCCTACACGAGCTACTACGTGCCGAGCGCGCGCGAGCTGCGCGAGATGGGCGAGAGCGCGTCGTGGCTCCGGTATCGCGAGCTGCACGACGACGACGAAGCTCGCATGGCGACCAATGCGCTCGCAGCGCGGAGCCCATCCGCATCGTTGTTTGCGATGTTTGCGTTCACTGCGTGCCGCGGCGCGAGCGAGGACGCGCCGTCTTCGGTGACGGCCGTCGCGCCGCCGAGCCCCGTCGCCGTCGCGGAGCCCGAAGCCGCCGAAGAGGCGCCCGCGGCGATGGACGACGATCGTGCTGCGGCGGGCGGCGGACAGCCCATGGCCCAGACCGGGCAAGCGGCGCCCACCGTCCCTGCTGCGCCCAGCGTTCCGGGTGCGCCCCCACCCGCGCTCGAAGCGCGCAGCCAACCGATGGGCGCGGCTCTGGCTGCGCCACCCCCGCCACCGTCGCCCGCTCCCGTCGCGACCCCGACACCGGCCGCGGATCCCGCGCCCGGGTTCCTCGACGGGCCGACGGGCGGAGGCGGCAGCGGCGGCGGTCTCGGCGCGAGCACACTCCTGCCCAGCCGTCCCACGACCGCGACGACGACGGAGATCGCGCAGCCGATGCGGCGCGCCACCGCGAGCCGACGGAGCGGGGGCGCCGCGGCCGGTGGCGAAGGGTTCGGTGGCGACGGCCTCGGCGGTCTGGATCGGCCAACGTCGGAGGGACGACGGCGGCTCCCCGCGGATCGGGGGCTCGAGCTCGAGCGGGGCGACTTCCAGCGCAATCGGGAAGAACCGTCGAGCGGCGAAGCCGAGCGCGGGCGGAGACCCAACGAGACCCGGAGCGGCGGCGACTTCTGGGCCGACGCGAACGAGGCCGACGAGCGCGGGGGCACCGCCGAGGCGACCGTCGACCTCTCCACGCGCGCGCAGATCGGCGCGCTGGGCTACGGGACGGGGGGACGTTCGTCCGACGTCGTCGTCGACCACGACGGCGACGATGGCGAAGTCGTCGTTCGCATCGAGCGGTCGCGTCGCGCCCGCTGCAGCGACGCGTCGAGGTTGCCGCTCGAAGATCGGCGCGCGCTCTGGCGCGAGCGCATCGGAGACGGCGGCGTCTCGTCGTGGGTGGCGGACTACCGCAGAGCGGGTCGCGAGTGCGAGCTGCCCGGCTGGCGCGACCGCCGCGCGTTCCTCGACATCGTCCTCGACCGCGCCGGCTCGATCGGGACGATGGTCGACCTCTACCGGCGCCTGTCCCGCACCGCTGCCGCAGGGCACTTGCGCGCTGCCATCCTCCGGCGCGTCCGCTCGCCGTCCGACTTGCGCGTCGCGCGCAACGCGTTCGGCATGGGGCTCGAGCCCGACTGGCCGACCGTCGAGAGGCTGCTCCGCGAGGCGTCGGACGATGCGGCGCGCATCCGCATCCTGCGCCAGCTGTCGCGCGACTACCCGTCCAACACGCAGGTCCGACTGCGCTTGCTCGCTGCGCTCGAGCGCGCGCGGCGGCTGCCCGAGGCGCGCCGCCTCGCGGACCAGCTGCGCGCGGATCCGGCAGCCGACGCGGTCATCCGCACGGAGATCGGCGAGATGTTCCTGCGCCTCGGAGACCGCGACGAAGCGCGGCGTGCGTTCAGCGAGATCGTCGAGCTCGCGCCGATGGACGCGCTCGCCCGGCGACGTCTCGGGGATCTCTACCGCGCGCACGGCTGGCACGAGGACGCCTACCGGCAGTACCGAACGCTCGCGTTCATCCG